>DATKQD010000113.1:0-22680 GCA_035532895.1 Chloroflexota bacterium | reverse complement strand
CAGGAACGCCGCCAGGCTGGCCAGCGCAAACTGGCGCGAGGTTGCCAGCGAGATGGCCGCGCCCAGGAAGATGGCCACCAGCGCCCAGCGCTTGCCGAGTGCCACCTGAGTAAGATCTCGAAAGGTGTAGACGGCGCCGGCGAAGTACACGCCCGCGGGCGCCATGAGCCCCAAGCCCACCGGCACCAGGCCAATGGTCGCCAGCGCCCAGTTGGCGCCCACAATGCTGGCCACATACAGCCCGAACCAGATCACCCCAGGTCCTCCTCGTACGACTTGAGGGCCGCGGCGAGATCGCCTCCATACCCCGGCTTTACCATGCGATGAAACAGGGCGCGGACCGTCTTGAGGATAGGTGGCACCCTCCACTTTCCTGCTGCCTACGCGGGCGCCACTCGGACAAGCGACCCGGCACGCGCCGCCTTTGAGAAAGTGGCAAGTTTGTGACGTCGATTCTACCTCTAGCGGCCAACTGGAAAGCCCGTTTAGGCGCTTGGCTAGGACTCTCGGGACCATGCGCTTTCCTGGGTTTCAAGATGCTGCGCGCACGTGAGCCGCCGTGCATGATTGCGGGGCAGGCCACGACCATCAAGGGGAGTCTTGGCATGGCGCTGTTCCCGGAGCACCGTCGAGGCGCCGACACGTTGCTGTGGTACGCGCATCAGGCGCCGCGGCAGTGCGCCAGCTGGCACGCGCAGGGATTGAACGCGAATATGGCCATCAACCAGTCGGCCCAACAGTCTCCACGATTCGCCACTTTCCTGAGGAGCTGGCGCAGCACATCCGGGCGTATGGCGTGCCGCCCGAAGGGTTCACCATCGAGATCGCCGAGAGCGCGATCATGGCGGACCGTGTGCGGACCCCTGGAGATAGTGATGCAGCTTCGGGCCATGGCCTTGGGTCTGTCCGTGGATGATTCGGCACTGGGTATTCATCCCTGGCCTACCTGACGCGGTTGGCCATGACGGAGCTCAAAGTCGATAAGTCGTTGGTGCTTGCAATGTTGAATAGTAGGCAGGCTCGCGTGGTTCTGAAATCGATCATCGAGCTGGCCCATACGCTCGTTTTAAGCGCCACTTCGGTTCGGGCACAATTGACCCTATGGCGCGCTACCTCGATGCAAGCGTTTTTCGGTGCGCCCTATGCAGCGTGATAGGTTGACCGAAGAGCCAGGGCTCCCGATCCGCGCGGATCGTCTATCACCGTTTACCGAGCGCTGGAGTGCGATGGCGGTGATGCTGGCCAAGCTGGCGGAGGCGATACCGCGAGGCGATGGCTGGCGGTACGAGCCCAAGTGGGACGGCTTTCGAGCGCTCGCCATTCGCGATGATGAGGCGGTGCACTTGTCCAGCCGCGACCGGCGGCCGCTGCAGCGCTACTTTCCGGAAGTGGCGCAGCAGCTGTTGGATGAGCTGCCGCCGGGCAGCGTGGTGGATGGCGAAATCGTGCTCACCACGCCCCGCGGGCTGGATTTCGATGGCCTGCAGCTGCGGTTGCACCCGGCCGCATCTCGCGTGCGGCTGCTGGCCGGCCAGCTGCCGGCCAGCTTCGTGGCGTTCGATCTGCTGGCGCTGGGGGGCGAGGATGTGGGCCAGGAACCGTTCGACGCACGGCGCCGCCAGCTCGAACTGGCCCTCGCGGGCCGGCCGGTAGCCGATCTTCCTGCCGTTACCGTGGCCGGTTCGCGCCTGCTGCTGACGCCGCGGACCAGCGATTTCGCCGTTGGGCAGCACTGGTTCGACGCGTTTGAGGACGTTGGGCTGGACGGCCTCATGGCCAAACAGTGGGACCAACCCTACCGGCCGGGCGAGCGCGCGATGGTGAAGATCAAGCACCGGCGCACGGTGGACTGTGTGGTGGGCGGCTACCGCCGCGAGGTGGCGCATGGCAACCTGGGCTCGCTGCTGTTGGGCCTGTACGATGCCGCCGGCAACCTGCATTACGTGGGTCACACGTCCTCCTTCTCGGCGGCGGAACGGCGAGAAGTATTGGACCTGCTGAGCCCGCTGGAAGGTGGCGACAGCTTTGGGCTGGGGCGCACCCCCGGTGGCCCCAGCCGCTGGTCGCGGGGACGCGACGCTGCGTGGGTATCGGTCGCCCCTCAGTTGGTATGCGAGGTGAGCTACGACTTCATGCAGGGCCATCGCTTTCGCCATGCCGCCCGGTTCGAGCGCTGGCGTACGGACAAACCGCCCGCCGCCTGCACCATCGACCAGCTCGGTCGCCTCTGGCGCGAATAGGCTCCCGGCTGGCCACCACGGACCTTACGGCACGCGCACACAGCCCAGCAGGATGCGGTCCTGCGCTGGGTTGCCCTGCAGTTGCAGCCGCTGACCGGTGGACTGCAGATACATACCCACTTCCAGCGTGTAGGTGCCGGCCGCGAGCGATTTGGGCAGCGGCAGTGCATGAGCATCCAGGATGGTTTCGCCAGGGGTCCACTCGACTGTGGGCTGGGCGCCGTTAGCGGGAGCGCCATCGTGCTGGGCAACCACCTGATTGCGCGCATCCAAGAGATGCACGAAGACGGTTTCGTTGGCGGCGAACGCCTGCAGGGCGCGCCACTGCAGCGTCACGGCAAAGGTCTGGCCCGGCGCGGGCTGTTGAGGAGCGACCGTGTATGACACCAGCAGGGCCTGGCCGCCCAGATCGCGGTTAACGAGGTGCGCCAGTGGAGGCACAGGCTGGGGTGCTGGCGGAATTGCGTGCGGTTCAATGGAGACGCTGCCTAGGGCGACGTGCCGCCCGTCGGCCAGGGTGACCATCAACTGTGCCCTACCCGAGGGCAGCAGCGGACTGATGGCCACGTCGAAGTCGGCCTGCCCTGGCAGCGAGCGGCCAGAGAGCGCAGGATTGCCGCCTACAGCGATCGTGGCGCCTGGTGTGGCGGGGCCATACACAGCCAGGTGGAGAATGTCGCCCGGGCGCACGTCCCACAGGGGCTGGTCGTAGCCGGCAATGCCCGGGATGCCGTGCAGGGGAAATTGTGGCGGCAGCGTGGAATTGAGCGTGCGTGGGGGCGCACTCGATGCCTGGTACAGGGCCACCAGCTTGTTGCCGCTCGCCATGGTCAGGTTCTGGCGCAGGTGGCCAGCCAGCCACCGCTGTACGGGGTGAGTGGGCCCGGCATCGTGGCCAGCGGCAATCTGCACCAGCCAGATGGCAGAGTGGTTGTGCAGCCAGCGGTCGAAGTATGTCCCAGCTTGGGCCTCGGTCAGCGGCAGGTTGGCCGGCAACCCGGCCCAGGGCAGCTGGCCGTGGTAGGCGAAGAGGAACAGCTCCGCGTCTGAATCGGGATCGATCACGATGATGTCGCCCGGCCGCTCGTAGGCCTGAATGAAGCGCGAAAGGCTCTGGTAATCGTCCACCAGGTGGCGGGTGGGATAGTACGCAGCCAGGCTCCAGGCGCTCGTGGCCACCAGCAACGCCAGCGGGCCCGCCCGCCACCACCGTGGCAGTGTGGCAATGCCCCACGCTGCCAGCGCGAGTAGGGCTGGCAGCGCGGGCAACTGGTAGCGCGTCTGATAGGTGGGGCTGAAGAACAGGCCAGCGGGCAGGGTGATCAGGTAGGCGCTGACCGGAATGGCGATCACGATGAGCGCCAGCCACCAGGCGCTCGCGCGGCGTCGGCTGCGCAGTGTGAGCCACAGCAGCAAGCCCACAAACAGGAGCGCCAGCGCGATGTTGATCGCGCGCAGGCGGTTCACATAGGTGTCGATCCCCAGCGCCAGCTCGCTCCAGCTGCCTTCGATAAACGCGGACACGTTGGGCCGCGGCAGGGTGCGCGGGCCAAAGGTGATGGCGTGCTGCTTGAAATACAGCAGCCAGGGCAGGAAGAGGGCGATGCTGGCCAGCTGCAGGCCCGTCCACCAGCCGAACAGCCACCAGCGCCACTGCCGGATCAAGACGATCAACACGAAGAGGCTCTCCAGCAGGATGAGCATGACCGAGAAGTACAGCGTGTAGAGATTGGCCAGGTTCGCCACCGCCATGCCGATCAAGAGCCAGGCAGGGCGATGCAGCCGGAGTTGCAGCCGGGCAAACGACTTCCGCCCGCTCAGGCCGATGGGTGCCGCGGCGGGGCCAGAGCCTGCGGAGACTGAGCGGTGCTGCATAGCGGTGAGGAAGCAGTAAAGCGAGATGGTGCCCAGCAGCGTCACCAGCGAATACATGCGGATCTGCTGCGACCACCACACGTGAAAGCGGGCGATGGCGATGAGCAGCGCGGCGATGGCGCCCGCGCTGGGGCCGCCCAGCCGCCGGCCGAGGCCAGCGCACGCTGGAACGGTGAGCACGCCCAGCAGGGCAGCCAAGAAGCGCAGGGCATAGGCTGTGGACCCAGCCGGCAGTCGCCACAGGTGGAACAGCAGGTAGCTCAGGGGTGGCTGCGTGTCCGAGGCAGTGGCGAACAGCATGGTCGGCACATCCAACCGCTGGAACCAGGCGGTGCGGGCCTCGTCCTCCCACAGATTGGCGTCCGCCAGCTTGTGGAAGCGCAGGATGGCTCCCAGCAGTGTGGCCGCCAACACGGCGATCAGGTACCAGGTGCTCGCCGGCAGCGCGAGGTTACGCCGCCCGAACCAACGCGTCAGCGCCACCGGCAGCCTACCCGGGGGAGCGTTCACGCGCGCCACCGCGGCACCGGGGCGCTCAGTCGCCGATAGTCAGCAGGATCTGGGTGGGGCCAACCTCCTGCCTGGGCTCTACCTGCAAGCTCAGCACGTGCCCCGACCGGGGCGCCTTCAGCTCCATCTGCATCTTCATCGCTTCCAGGACGATAACGGTCTGGCCCTGCTGCACGGCATCGCCCAGGGCCACGTGGATGGAGACAATCAGCCCCGAAATGGGCGGCTTGAGCTGTGCTGGCCCGTGCGCCGCGGCGCTGGCGCGGTTGGCCACCAGCCCCGTGTCTCGCTCCACCGCCGCCCGATACACGCGGCCATTCAGGTGCAGCTGCTCTCCATCCAGCCCAGCCTCGCAGCTGCGACCATCAACTAAAAGCGACAGCTGGCCAGGCGCGGTGGCGAGCACATCGAGCGTGTAGCGGCGCCCTGCTACCGTGGCCCAGGCGCGTTGGCCGCCGGGCGCACCTTCCCAATCGACGGGTATGGCCTCGCCGTTGATGGTGGCCATGTACTTCACCGCCTGTCTCCCAGCTCAGCCGCGAGCCAGCCCGCCCCGGCCGGCCCTCCGCCAGCGACTGCCGCCGCCATCGTAGGTGTCCACCGGCATGGCCACCACCGGCCGGCTCGCCTGGCGCTGTGCTAGGGCTATGGCGGCGATGGCCGCCAGCTCCACCTCCCCGCCCCAGGGTCGGTGCTCGGGCCACCACTGATCGACAAAGCCGGTGTGCAGCTCGCCAGCCTGGAAGGCCGGATGCGCCATTGCCCAGCGGTGGAAAGGAATGGTGGTGCTGAGGCCATCGATGGTCAGTTCCTCCAGGGCACGCTCCATGCGCTGCACGGCCCGGGCGCGGTCCTGGTGCCACACCACCAGTTTGCCAAGCAGCGAGTCATAGTAGCGGGTGACCTCCAGCCCGGGAAAGAGCATGTGGTCGAAACGCACGCCGGGCCCGCCAGGCGGCACAAAGCGCTGCACCGTGCCGGTGAATGGCAAAAACTGCTGCTCCGGATCCTCAGCGGTGATGCGGCACTCAATGGCCGCGCCGCGCGCGGCCACCTGGTCCTGCCGCACACTCAGCGGCTCGCCCGCGGCAATGCGCAGTTGCTCGCGCACAAGATCGAGCCCGGTCACCCATTCGGTAACGGGATGCTCGACCTGCAAGCGCGTATTCACCTCAAGAAAATAGAAGTCGCCGCGCTGGTCCAGCAGGAATTCCACCGTTCCCGCGTTGGTGTAGCCGGCCGCCTGGGCGGCAGCAACCGCGGCGGCGCCCAGCCGCTGGCGCAGCTCCGGCCCCACGGCCGGTGAGGGAGACTCCTCGATCAGCTTCTGGTGGCGGCGCTGCACCGAGCACTCGCGCTCGCCTAGGTGGATGCAGTGGCCGCGTTCGTCCGCCAGAACCTGCACTTCCACATGCCGGGGACGCTCCAAATAGCGCTCCAAAAACACTCGATCGTCGCCAAAAGCTGTTTGTGCCTCGCCCTGCGCCAGTCGCAGCGCGGGCAAGAGCTCCGCGTCCTCGTGCACAGCGTGGATGCCTCGTCCGCCACCTCCGGCCGACGCTTTGATCAGCAGCGGATAGCCAATCTCCCGCGCCTGCCGCCGCAGTTGAGCCTCGTCCGCGATGGGTTCGGTGGTGCCGGGTACGAGGGGCACGCCCCGGCTGGCCACCGTACGCTTGCCCTGCAGCTTGTCGCCCAGCCGGCGCATGGCCTCGGGCGATGGGCCCACGAAAACTATGCCTGCACCGCGGCATGCCTCCGCGAATTCGGGATTCTCAGACAAGAAGCCATAGCCGGGGTGAATGGCGGCGGCGTTGCAGCGCCGCGCCACGTCGATGATGGCGTCCAGGCGCAAGTAGCTGTCAGCTGCAGGAGGCGGGCCGATGCTGTAGGCCTCATCCGCGAGGCGCACATGCAGGGCCGTACGGTCTGCCTCGGAGTACACGGCCACAGTGCGGATGCCCATCTCGCGGCAGGTACGGATGATGCGCACAGCAATCTCGCCGCGGTTGGCCACGAGAACCTTCTCAAACATGGCCCAGCGAGGTCACAGAGGGATATTGCCGTGCTTCTTGGCGGGCAGCGTCTCACGCTTGTTCTGGAGCATCTCCAGCGCAGCAATGAGGCGTGGCCGCGTCTCGCGCGGCTCGATGATGTCGTCCACAAAGCCGCGGCCCGCCGCGAGAAAGGGGTTGGCGTAGCGAAGGCGGTATTCAGCTGCCAAACGCGCCTTCTCGCTGGCGCCATCGGCCGCGGCCGCGAGCTCGCGGCGATTGATGATCTCCACAGCGCCCTCCGGCCCCATCACGGCGATCTCCGCGCTGGGCCAGGCGAAGTTCACGTCGGCCCCCACATGCTTGCTGGACATCACATCGTAGGCGCCGCCATAGGCTTTGCGGGTGATGACAGCCACTTTGGGCACGGTCGCCTCGCAGTAGGCGAACAGCAACTTAGCCCCGTGGCGGATGATGCCGCCGTGCTCCTGCTGGCGCCCGGGCAGGAAACCGGGCACGTCCACAAACGTCACCAGTGGCAGGTTGAACGCATCGCAGAAGCGCACGAAGCGGGCGCCCTTGTCCGAGCTGTCGATGTCCAGCGTGCCGGCCAGCGCCGCCGGCTGTTGCGCCACCAGGCCCACTGGCTGGCCGTTGAGCCGCGCAAAGCCCACCACGAGGTTACGCGCAAAGCCCTGGTGCACTTCCAAGAACTCGCCTTCATCTACCACCCGCCGAATCACCTCCAGCATGTCGTAGGGCTTGTTGGGGTTGTCCGGCACGAGCGTGTCGAGCGCGGCATCGGCACGAGCTGGGTCATCCACCGGGGTGCGACGTGGGGCATCACCCAGGTTGTTCTGCGGGATGTAGCCGAGGAGGTCGCGTGCCAGGGCCAGCACCTGGGCCTCGCCCTCGACGGCGAAGTGCGCCACCCCGCTGATGCTGGCGTGCGTCTCCGCGCCGCCGAGCTCCTCGAAGGAGATGTCCTCATGGGTCACCTGACGCACGACGTTGGGTCCAGTCACGAACATGTAGCTCGTGTCCTTGACCATGAGGATGAAATCGGTGATGGCGGGGGAATACACCGCGCCGCCGGCGCAGGGGCCCAGGATGACCGATATCTGGGGGATGACGCCGCTCGCCTGAGTGTTGCGCAGGAAGATGTCCGCGTAACCGGCCAGACTGAGGACGCCTTCCTGGATACGCGCGCCGCCGGAATCGTTGAGGCCCACGACGGGCGCACCGTTCTTGAGCGCCAGGTCCATGAGCCGGCAGATCTTCTCCGCGTGCGCCTCGCCCAACGAACCGCCGAACACGGTGAAATCCTGTGAGAAGACATACGTGAGGCGGCCGTTGATAGCGCCGTAGCCGGTGACGACACCATCGCCCAGCACGGCTTCCTCACCGGAGCTGGGCCGGCTGGTGACGAACATGCCCAGCTCCTGAAAGGTGCCCTCGTCCAGCAGCAGGTCGATGCGCTCCCGCGCTGTGAGCTTGCCCTTGGCGTGCTGCTCGTCGATCCGCCGCTGGCCGCCGCCAAGCAGCGCTTGCGCCCGCAGCCGCTCGAGCTCGTCTCGCCGTGCATCCAGGGCCGCCATCAGGCCCAATTGTCCCTTATACCCGCCTGCCGAAGCAGGGCCTCCGCCGCCGCGAAGGGATCGAGCGTGCGCTCGGCTACTCGCGGCGCCAAATCTTCCACGGCTGGCCGTAGACGCCGGACCGTGTCCGCCAGGCGATCGGCCAGCACGGCCTCGATGGCCGCCACGGCAGCCCGGCGGCGGCGCAGATCGCCGGCTCCGCTGGCCGCGAGGTGGGTGCGATGAGCGTCCAGCGTGGTCAGCAGTTGGTCGATGCCCTGCTCGCGCGCCGCGGAAGCCGTGAGTACGGGCACGGCCCAACCTTCCGGCGTGGGATGGCCAGCCAGGCTGGCGCGCAGATCGCGTGCGGCCTCTTCGGCCTCGGCGCGGTCTGCCTTGTTCATGACCACCACGTCCGCCAGCTCCAGCAGGCCGGCCTTCATGGCCTGCACAGCGTCGCCCAGGCCCGGCGCCAGGACGAGCAGCACGGTATCCGCGATGCGCAACGCGTCTATCGCATTTTGGCCGGCGCCCACGGTTTCCAGCGCGACCATGGGGTAACCCATAGCGTCCATGAGCTCGACCACGCCAAAGGCGGCGCGGGCCAGCCCCTGGTTGTGGCCCCGGCTGCTCATGCTGCGGATGAAGGGGCCGTCCGCGCCAAAGCGCTCCTGCAGGCGGATGCGATCGCCCAGCAATGCCCCCCCGTTGAAGGGGCTGGAAGGGTCTACGGCCACAATGCCGAGCCGCCGGTGTTGCTGGTGAAGGCGGCCGGCGAGCGCGTTCAGCAAGGTGCTTTTGCCGGCACCCGCCGGCCCGGTTACGCCAATCACGTGGGCCTGACCCGCATGTGGCTGTACGGCCCGCGCTACCTCGGCGGCGCGCGCCGCGTCATCCTCCATGAGGGACATGAGGCGCCCGGCAGTGCGCACGTCGCCGCTCAAGGCGCGCTCGATCAAGCCGCGGAGGGCGTCGGCCGGCGCCGGATCAACCGTGTAGCCTACCCGCCAAACCCCTAAATGACCTGCGTCTCACGGAAGTGCTCGACCTCTTGGGCGGAATAGCCCAGCTCGCCCAGCACTTCGGCATTGTGCTGGCCCAGCGTTGGCGGAGGCAGCCGAACGGCGCCTGGCGTCAGCGAGAGGCGGTAAGGCATGCCGGCCACTTCGATGTGCCCCGCGGTGGCGTGCTCCATACCCAGGCACAGCCCCAGGTGCTGCACCTGCGGATCCGCGAACACCTCGTCGATGGGCCGGATGGCATCGGCCGGCACACCCGCGGCTTGCAGCCGCGTCACCAGTTCGGCGGTGCTACACCCAGCGAACTGCCCGGTGACAATCGCCGCGAGCTCTTTGCGATTGGATACGCGGCTGGCGTTGCTGGCGAAGCGGGGATCGTTCGCCAGCTGCTCCAGGCCTACGCAAGCACAGAATCGCTGCCAGAGACGCTCGTTAGCTACGCCAACGTTGATATAGCCGTCTCGCGTTGGCAGCGTCTCATACGGCGCGATGGTGGAATGGGTGTTGCCCTGCAACCCGGCCACCTTGCCAGCGTTCAGATAAGCGCTGGCATGGTGCGTCATGAGCGCCACGACGCTGCCCACCAGGCTGGTATCGATGTACTGGCCTTTCCCGCTGCGCTGGCGGTGGAACAGCGCGGTCATGATGGCGTAGGCTGAGAACATGCCGGTGGTGATGTCGGCCACAGAGACGCCGACGCGCGTGGGAGCATCGTGGCCGGTGACACTCATGAGCCCGCCGGCACCCTGAGCCGTCATGTCGTAGCCAGGCAGTTGGCTTCCCGGACCATCCTGGCCGTAGCCGGAGATGGAGCAGTAAATCACCTCGGGGTTGTAGGACGCCACCTGCTCGTAGCCGAGGCCGAGGCGTTTCATGGTGCCCGGCGAGAAGTTCTCGATGATGACGTCGGCGCGCTCCAGCAGCCGCTGCGCCACTTCTGGACCCTTTTTCAGGTCCAGCGTCAGCGAACGCTTGTTGCGGTTGGCGCTAAAGAAGTAGGTGCTTTCCTCGCCGATGAAAGGCGGCCCCCAGGAGCGGGAATCATCGCCACCTTCGCGCGCTTCGACTTTGATGACTTCTGCGCCCATGTCGCCGAGCATCTGCGCGCAGAAGGGGCCGGACCGCGCGCGGGTGAAATCGACGACACGCAGTCCGCTGAGCTGCTGAGGCGACGCCCCTGTCTCGCTCACGAGCCTACCTCAACCGGCTGGCGCCCAGGCAAATGGTCTCGCAGCCCGTGCATCCCGCGCTGCACCAGATCCTGCAGCTGGCTGATCTCGCGTGACACGACGACGTTGAAGTAGTGGTTGAACTGGCCCATCTTGCGGAACTTCTGGTAGCGCGCCCGAAGCAGTTTGCGTAGCGGCACCTGCTGAAGCTGCGCCAGCGAACGCAGCAGGGCCAGCTTCAGTAAGCGCCCGGCCTCCTCCGCATCCAGGTGGGCGCCGCCCTCCGGCTCTGCCACCACCTCATCGACCACGCCCAGCGCCTTGCAGTCCGTGGCAGTGAGGCGCAACGCTTCGGCCACCTGCTCCGCTCGCGCCGCGTCACGAAACAGGATGGCCGCGGCACCTTCCGGCGGTAGCACGGAGTAGATCGCCTTTTCCAGCATGAGCACGCGGTCCGCCACAGCTAATGCCAGCGCCCCGCCGGATGCGCCTTCGCCAATCACGACTGCCAGCGTCTGTGTTGAGAGGCCGGACATAAACGAGAGCGACTCTGCCAGGGCACCCGCCAAGCCATACTCTTCGGCCTCGGTGCCTGCATAGGCGCCAGGCGTGTCAATGAAGGTGATCAGCGGCAGGCTGAACTTTGCTGCCAGGCGCATCAGGCGCACCGCCTTCCGGTAGCCCTGGGGCAGCGCTCGCCCGCCGCGTGTGGGATCGTCCTGGCCGCCCGGCCCGCGCTGCAGCCCCACGATGGCAACGTTCTCGCCGTCCAGCTTGGCGAAGCCGGTCACCACGGCGGGATCGTCCAGGGAGGCGCGGTCGCCTCGCAGTTCGAAGAAGCCGCTGGTCAGCAGGCGAATGTAGTCGCGGCTGGTGGGTCGCTGGGCATGGCGCGCGAGTTGCACCGTTTCCCAGGCCGAACTGGGGGTGTGCGTGGGCACCGCGGCCGCGGTGGCGAGGGTAACGTCCGGCTCGCCGGGCTTCTCGCGTGGGGACACCACGCTCAGGAGGTCGATGAGCCGGTCACGGAGCAGCGGGCGCTCCACAATTTGATCGATGGCGCCATGCTCGAGCAGGAACTCAGCGCGGTGCGTTTGCGTGGCACTAGTCTCGTGCATGGTCTGCTCCACCACGCGCGGACCGGCGAAGCCGATGAGCGCCTTGGGCTCGGCCACGATCACATCGCCCAGACTGGCGAAGCTGGCGTAGATGCCACCGGTGGTGGGGTTGGCCAGCACGGAAATGAAGGGCAGGTGGGCCTCGTGCAGCTTGCGAGCGGCCGACGACGTTTTGGCCATCTGCACCAGGGACAGCATCCCCTCCTGCATGCGGGCGCCGCCGCTGGTCGCGATGGTGATGAGGGGCAGCTTTTTGCGCGTGGCTAGTTCCATGGCCAGGGTCACCTTCTCGCCGACCACGGAACCCATGCTGCCGCCCATGAACTCGAAGTCCATTACCGCCAGCACCGCCTCGGTGCCTCCAATGCGGCAGGTCCCGGTGACTACGGCCTCCGTGGCGCCGGTGCGCTTCTGTGCCTGCTCGATGCGCTTGCTGTAGGGCATGCGATCTGAAAAGGAGAGGGGATCGACCGACGCCAGGGAGCGATTCACTTCATGAAAGCTCTGCGGGTCTGCCACTTGCTGTATCCGCATGCGGGCCGAAATGCTCAGGTGGTGCCCACACTGATCGCACACGCGAAAGCGCTGGAAGTGCGGCCAGTCGCCCGTGGCGAAGTCGGCAGCGCATTGTGGACACTGCTGCGGTTGCGGAGCCTCCGGCACCGGGCGATGGGCGACAATGGATCCCAGCATGTCCGAAAGGGTCTTCATGAAATACCCAATCCCCAGTTTCTTTACGAGCTCTCTGCGTAGGGCCATATAAGCGGGCGGCGCGCCGTTGAACTGTACTGTGTGTTCTGTGACCCTGGCAAATTATCCCGCATGAAGGTGTTGGCGCTCGCCTGGGAGTATCCGCCCAACGTGGTGGGCGGGTTGGGTGCCCACGTGGCGCAGCTGGCTCCTACCCTGGTCCGCCAGGGCCTGGAAGTCCACGTGGTGACGCCGGCACTGGGGCAGGCTGAGGCCGCCCCCCGCGATACGCGCGATGGCGAGCTGTGGGTGCACCGCGTGCCCGCGTCCGCCCCGCAGGACGACATTGTCCGCCGTGTCCAGGCGACGAATGAGCTGCTGCGCGCCCGTGCGGCAGACTTGGTGGAGCGCGGTGCCGGCTGGCTGATCCACGCGCACGACTGGCTGGTTGGGCCGGCTGCGCTGGCGCTGCGCCAGGAGTTCGGCCTCCCGCTCGCGGCTACCATCCACGCCACCGAACATGGTCGCAACAACGGCATCCACAGCGACTTGCAGCGCCGCATCCACGAGGAGGAGTACCAGTTGGTGGCCGGTGCATCGGCCATCATCGCCTGCAGCCGCTTTATGGCGCGGCACATCGAGCAGGTGTTCGCCGCGCCAGCCGCGCGCATCACGGTGATTCCCAATGGCGTCCAGCTGCCGCCCGCGGTCGAGGACTTCGACGCGCTGGCCTTTCGTCGCCGCTACGCGCTGGACCACGAGCGCATCGCCTTATATGTGGGCCGACTGGTGGCGGAGAAGGGCATTGACGTGCTGCTGGCTGCTGTGCCCAAGACGCTGGAGGTGCTGCCCGAGGCCAAGTTCGTGGTTGTGGGCAGTGGCCCGGCGCTCGCCCAGGCGCGTCACTTTGCCTCCAGCCAGGAATGGGCGGACAAGGTCTTCTTCGCCGGTTTCGTGGCCGACGCCGAGCGGGATGGGTTGTATCGCGTGGCGGACGTGGCGCTCTTCCCCAGCCTGTACGAGCCGTTCGGGATTGTAGCGCTGGAGGCCATGAGCTTTCGCGTGCCAGTGGTGGCCGCGGCGAGCGGCGGCTTAGCTGAAGTGGTTGAGCTGGGCGTCACGGGTACGCTGGTACAGCCAGGCAGCGAGGATTCACTGGCCTGGGGCATTGTGCACGTGCTGCACCAGCCTGCCCTCGCTGCCGAGCAAGCCGGAGCCGCCTATCGCCGTGTCGTCGCGGACTACAACTGGGAAGTCATCGCCCGCCGGACCAGCGAGGTCTATGCGTCGCTCCTGGCTGTGTAACCGCCGCGGGTGAAGCTGGGCCTCGTCACCAGACGAGGACGGGTGAGACTGACTTGACAGTAGCGCGGCTCAGGGCAGCGGGCTGGCGCTGCCAGCACTGATACTGGAGCTCGTGACGTCGCCCAGCTCGATCTTTTGCACGGGGTCGATATAGGGTTGCTGGTACTGCTTGCCATCAGCGGCGGTGATGCTGTTCAGGCCGGCGCCAATGCCGGTGATGGTCACGACGGCGCCCTTTCGCACATCCAAGGGCCACGGGTCGGCGGAAATGCCATTGACATAGGTGCCGCCACTCACGATTTGCACCCAATGCCGGCCGTTGCTGGTGAGACCCACGTAGTACACCGTGCCGGCCACGCGAACGGCGCGCGAGCGGTACGTCGCCGCCGAGGTGGCAAGTTCCTGCGCCGTGACGGTGGTGGTGGCCGGTGTTGGAACCAGCGTGGGTGCCGCGGATGGCGCGGCCAGCGCAAGCGGTGTCACTCCCGGCCGCGGCTGGCTGAAGAGGGGCAGGCTGGACTCGCCAGTGGCCAAGTTGTTCAAGCTCCGCGACAGCGAGCGTAGGCCCTGGAAGAGCAGCAGCAGCAGCAGAATAAGCGCAACCACCAGGATGCCGTAGCGGTTCTTGGGCCGGTGTGATTCCGGTGGTACAGGGTACATGTTGTGCGCTTATTGTGACGTAGTATTCGGCAGAGACAGCGCCCAGGCGGTGCTATACTGGGGCCGTTCCCGAGGAGCCGGAAGCGCGACTCCTGCCTCGGTTGAATGGTGAGTTCGCAGCCCGAAAAGGGGGCCGGCAGGATGGGTGAAATCGCGTTTCCCAAGTGCAGGAAGTGTGACGTGGGCGATCTTGTCCCCCTCTCCGACTTCGGCAACCAGGGCGCGGCAATCGAGTACAAAGCGTGGGTGTGCACCAACCCCAACTGCACCTTCAACCTGAAGATACGCAACGGCGAGATCTTCGTCAACGAGCCGATCAACGACGGCTCCGTGCACCAGTTCCGGCGCTGACCCAGCCGCGGGCCCCCTTGAGGCGGCCCGTGCCATCGGCGCAAGTCCACCGGCTGTGATTCCGCCTAAGCTGGTCGGCCGCCGCTCATGCTGAACTGGTTCAAGCGCCGCGATCAGCCCGCCGAGGACGAGCCGGCCGGTGTAGCCGGCGAAGCACCGGAAGGTCCTGGGCCAGCGCTCGAAAGGCCCAGAGAAGACGACCCGACGCTTGAAGACGCCGCGGGTTCAGCCAGCCTAGACGCCAGCCTGGAGCGCACACGAAGTGGCTTTTTTGGCCGCGTGAAGCGGCTGTTCGGCGCCGGCTCCGAGATCGACGACGAATTTTTCGACGAGCTGGAGGCTCTGCTGATCCAGGGCGATGTGGGCCTGGCGACAGCCGAAAAGCTCCTCGCCAATCTGCGGCGCCAGCTTGCGGCGCAGCACATCACCACCGCGGAGGAGGCGCGCTTGGCCTTTCAGGATGAGCTCGCCGCCTTCCTGGAGGATGATCGGCGCCAGTTGCTGCTCGACCGGCCGCTCAGCTTGGTGCTCGTGATCGGTGTGAACGGGGCCGGCAAAACCACCTCCATCGCGAAGCTGGCCAAGTACCTCAGCGGCTCGGGCCATCGGGTGCTGCTGGCCGCGGGCGATACCTTCCGCGCGGCGGCCATCGAGCAGCTGCAGGTGTGGGGCTCGCGCGTGGGCGTGCCGGTTGTGAGCCACCAGTTCGGCTCGGACCCCGGCGCCGTGGTGTTCGACGCGTTGGACGCGGCCGAGGCGCGAAAGGCCGACGTGGTGATCGCCGACACTGCCGGCCGGCTGCACACCAAGTTCAACCTTATGGAAGAGCTGAAGAAGATCTCTCGTGTGGCCGCGCGCCGCCTGGAAGGCGCCCCGCACGAG
The DNA here is from genome assembly GCA_035532895.1 of Chloroflexota bacterium. Taxonomy (GTDB): domain Bacteria; phylum Chloroflexota; class JAJPGV01; order JAJPGV01; family JAJPGV01; genus DATKQD01. The sequence goes on along the minus strand of DATKQD010000113.1, from coordinate 7,290 downwards.
GTGCTGTTGGTGCTGGACGCGACAACCGGGCAGAACGCCATCGCTCAGGCCAAGCAGTTCGACAAAACCGCGGGCATCACGGGCATAGTGCTCACCAAACTGGACAGCACCGCTAAGGGTGGCGTCGTGTTCGCTATTCGCGAAGAGCTGGGGTTGCCCATCAAATTCGTGGGCACGGGCGAAGGGCTGGACGACCTCGCACCTTTCGACCCGGACGAGTTCGCCGCCGCTCTGTTTCGCTAGGAGCTAAGGGTTCGGTCCGATCCACTCCGAGTCACCGCACCCGTGGAGCTGCACGAGTCCCTGCGTGTTCCACTGGCGGCATGATCCTTGATCAAAACGGGATAAAGCGTCACCTCGTCGGTGCGGCCGGCACTGCATCCCGCACCAGCAGGCGCTGACCAGGCCGGCGGGCAATGGCGCTACCCGCCGCCAGATCGCCGTCGGCGATTGCCCAGGCGCCTCGGGCAGGCCGGCGATGTTGCACCGGCGCCATCCGCCGGGCTCAATCTCCCGGCGGATAGCGAGAAGCTTGCCGGCGGGTTGCCCGTTTCACGAAGGTGCTTGTCACCCACACCCGCTGAAGCTCGATGCCGAAGCTGTCCTGTTGCGGCCCGATTCCCCCTCCTCTCCGCCCCGGTCGGCGAGGACAGGTAGGGCGCCCGCACCAGTGGGGCCCACTTACTCGTAGACGCGCGTACTCTCCACCGTTGCCCGAACGATGGCCGCCGCATTGAACGCCGGTCGCGGCCCCGGCGTGTAAGTCACTGCCTGCAGGCCACCTGTGTACGGAAACGCGCCGTGGTGCTCGTACACCTCCCAATGCACCGGCGAGCGCCGGTCGATGCCGATGCTGATGCCCTCCAGCGGAGACAGACCGACCAGCATCAGGACGCCCTCGAGGCAGCCCACGTCGGTGCCGTCGATAGCCAGACGCAGATTCCACTGGTAGCTCGGCAGCGCCTCCGCGGACAGCCGAATCATCCGAGGTCCGGGAGCCAGCAGCCCACCGTCGAGCTCCCTCAGGTTGCCGTATTCGTTGTAAGCGACGCGCACGTGGCCGTCCTCCACATAGACGTTGTAGCCGCCGCCCTGCCCGCCATGTGCCACCAGTACGCCCTCGGCGCCGCCGGCGTGCACGAGCTCGATGTCAACATCAAACGAGCGCAGTGTAGTGAGTCTGCTCGAGCGCGAGCGTTCGAGCGTCGGTGTGCCAGGCAGGAGGCGCAGCGGTTGCTCCAGCTCGGCTATCTCCGGCCGGCGTTGGCGTGAGGAGGTATCTGGCAGCGGGAAGACCGTATTGGCCCAAGCCGCGGCTTCCCAAGCATCCGCCAACTCGCGTACCTTCTCCGGGAATCTGGCCGCCACGTCATCAATTTCGGTCGGATCCGCCCGTAGGTCGAACAGTTGCCACTCCTGGTCTTCATAGGGAGTCCCGCGCTCGTGGCGCGTCAGCAGTTTCCAGCCGTCGCGATAAAAGCCGCGGTTACCGCCCGACTCGGCATACTGCTCGTACCGCGTACTCGGCGCCTCGCCATCGCGCAGCACCGAGGCGAAACTCAGGCCATCAATACCCTTGGCCGGCCGACCGTAGCGCTCGGCGGGCCGGTCCGCGCCCACGAGCTCGACCAACGTCGCATGCAGATCCGTGACGTATTGGTACTGCTGACGGATTTCGCCGCGCGGCAACCCGGCGGGCCAGGAGATGATGAACGGTACCCGCACGCCGCCGGCAAAGGTATGGCTCTTGTAGAGCCGAAAAGGGGTGTTCGAGGCCATACCCCAGCCGCGCGGGTAGTGCATGGCCACGCGGGGCCCGCCGATCAGTTCCGGATCGCGAGGCATATCCGGCTGCCACCAGCTCGGGTATCGCCCGCCAAACAACGCGGCCGTGAAGGCGCTGAAGTAGCTGCGCGTGCCAGTCGCGGTGCCTTCAGCCGTTCCGCCGTTATCGGAGGTGAACAACACGATCGTGTTTTCCAGTTCACCCAGCGCGTCGACCGTCGCCAGCAGCCGACCGAGGTTCTGGTCCACGTTGTCCACCATTGCCGCGTAGACTTCCTGGTAGCGGGCGTACAATAGGCGCTGCTCTTCGGGTAGCTCTAACCAGCCGGGGACTTCCAGGCCCGGCTCCCAATTGCGCGGGGCCAGCCGGGTCCCGGGCGGGAATAACCTTGCCTCCAGTTGCCGCTGGAACCGTTGCTCGCGCTGCACGTCCCAGCCGCCGGCGTACCGCCCGCGATATTTGGCGATGTCCGCCGGCTTGGCCCCCAGAGGGCCATGCACCGCGTGATGGGCAAAGTAGAGGAAGAACGGCTTGCTGGCGTTGTGGGCCCGCAGCGCTTTGATCATGGCAAGCGCCTGGTCAGTCAGGTCGTCGGTCAGGTAGTAGCCGTCCGGGTACTGATCGACTTCCAGGGGGCTGTTGTCCACCATCAGCGCGTGCGGGTGGTGGTAGTTCGTGAGCCCGTCGAGGCAGCCGTAGTAGCGCTCGAACCCGCGCTGCAGCGGCCACGACCGGCGCGACCCGCCGGGATTGCTGGCATGATCTCCCGCCAAATGCCACTTGCCGACGGCGAAGGTGGCATAGCCGTTATCCCGCAGAATCTCCGGCAAGGTCAGCACGTCTTCGGCGATTTCCATCGTGTACCCGGGGAAGCCAGGATCCTGGCCGGCGACATACGCGAAGCCAGCTCGGTGCGGGTTCAGGCCAGTCAGCAGCGCGGCTCGCGCCGGTGAGCAGACGGCGCAGGTGTGGTAGTTCGTCAGCAGCACACCTCGCTGCGCCAGCCCCGCCAGCGTGGGTGTGTGGATCTCAGAGCCGAACGGCGCGATGTCGCTGTAGCCCATGTCGTCCATCAGAACCACGATGATGTTTGGCGCCCCGGCGGGGGCGCGCACCGACGCCGGCCACCACGGCTCGGATTGGCTGACGGTCCGCTCGATGCGCCCACCAAAGCCCTCGTAGCCTCTGGCGCCGCTGGGAGGTTGCATAGAGCGGCATGCTACCACGGCTTCACCGCGCTAGTGGCTACCTCCGTTCTGGGATGCGACCCAGAACGGAGGGCCCTTCGGGCAGTTGAAGGGAGGGGTCGTCGCTCGTACACTGAGCAGCAGGGACGACGAGCTGACTGAGTCCTTGGCGGCTGATCTCGACGGCAGTTAACGACTGTGTGGACCGGCTGGTCATCAATGCCTATAACCTGCTCCTGCAGCAGCCGTTAGGCTGTTGCAGTCGTTGAGCGGGGCAGCGGATTCTTGATCACGATTGGGACCGTCTTCCCCGTAGAGCCGCGCGGGATGCGTTCCACCCGTCGGACAAGGATGGGTGTGAGCGCGCCACCCTGCTTCTGAAACACGGCGTTCAATTCTCGTTCGATCGAGCTTTCATCGTAACCGAGAGGCAGCTCGGCTAGCAGCAGGGTAAGCCTGCCGTCCTCCGCCTGAAGCTGCCATGCGGTCACCGGCGCGGCTTCCATCACGCCATTGATGGCCACCGGCCGAATACCGACCAGACCGCCATGCTGGCCCGGCACCGGCACGAGATCCTCAATCCGCCCCTGGATGCTCTCGATCAATCGGGTTGGCCGCCCACACGGACAGGGCTCTGGCGACAGCTGCAGGCAGTCACTCATCTCGTAGCGGATAAGTGGCAGGGTGGTGCGATGGAACATCGTCAGCAGCGCCTTCTCGCCAATCTCGCCATCCGGCACCGGGCGGTTGTCGGCGTCCACCACCTCGCACACGAAAAGGTCCTCGGCGAGGTGCAAACCGTGATGCTCCTCGCATTCGGTAGCGACGGCGCCCGGTTCCGTTGCCCCGTACTCGTCATGTACGCACTTACCCCAGGCCGCCTCCATGGCCGCCCGCCACTCCGGCCACATCGGTTCGGCGCCAGTCACGACGCGACGGGGTGTGATCCGCAGCCTGCCGGCAATCTGTTCAGCCGCGAGTTTGCTGGCAACTGAGGGATACGAAATCAGGATTTCGGGCGACCACTGGTTCAGGCCGTCGACCAACTCCTCGATGGGCGCCGTCACGTCCAGCCGCATCTCCGGTGACCACCAGCTGTGCAGCGCATCAGCGACGCACCTGGTTGGGTGGTAGGGCACGCGGGAACCTATCGCCGCAAGTCTGGTGCGGCGGGTCAGGTTCAGTGAGTTGCCGATGAGCTCCATGGAGCGCCAGAAGCCGCTCAGCACCCACAACCATTCGTCCTGGTTATAGATGAACAAGCCCGGGTTGCCGGTGCTCCCCGACGTGGCGCACAGCCGGTATTCGCCGAGCAGCAGCTCATCGCTGCCGCGTTTCAGTTGGTCGAGGTGATCTCGCACGCCCTCAAGCCGTATCCGTGGATCGGTGGCTACCTCGTCGTAGTGCTCCATCAGTACTGGTTTGGTCAGCGAGGGGACCTCGTGCAGTGGCGCGTCCGTCGCGCCGCGATGAAACTCCTTGAAGAATTGAGAATGTGCGTAGGCGTATGCCCGCGTGCGCTGCACCTCCGACATCTGATACCCCTCGAGTTGGGCGCGAGACCAGCGGTCATGCCGGCGCATGCCGCGCACCCGCCCTGCCAAACGAAGAAGGCTTGCTGTATTCAGGCCCACCAAGCCTTACAGTACCTTTTTTAAGCCCTTCGATAGGGAGCGAACACCAAAGCCACAAGGGGTTGGCCAGACTCTGGTCCGCGGATACCCCCCTTTGTAGACGGTTCCACTTCCTCGAGAGGGCACGATGACGCTCCGATATCCCGGGAATGTCGGTGTCGTCGCATCGCCACGAAGGTATACGGCGCGGTCTTGCCGACGCTGAGCGTCAGCTACAGCAAGTTTCGTGACGGTGACACTGCGGCGTCGCTCACGACGTGGCCGGCGGACACCACCGCGGCAACCCAGCTTAGCCTGGTGGGCACCTCAGCAACCAAACCCTGCGCCAAACCCCAGAACAGTTGTGCTTGAAATGTTTTCATGATCTCCCACAGGCTGACGAGTTTCACCGATTCTCGTCCCTGCGGGTTGCTGTGTCAAGTGAGTGTGTCGCTGTTGTCGCTGTTCAGTGATTTTGTCAGTACCTAACTGTTCAGTGAATTTGTCAGTCGTCGAGTCGGTGTTCAGTAAAAATGTCAGTGCCCAAACGAGCAGTGATGATGCCGGCTCATGGAAACATCACTCTCCACTTCGGGTACTGAAGCAGAGAAGCGCGCCAGGGTTCTGAACGCCGTCCTGGCGGGCGACATCGACGTTGGCCAGGCGGCGACGGTCCTCGGCCTGTCCATTCGGCAGGTCTGGCGGCTCAAAGCACGCTATGAAGAGCAGGGGCCAACCGCCCTCGTGCATGGGAACCGTGGTCGCGCATCAGGCCAGGCATTGTCCGCCGAACTGCGCGCCCAGGTCGTCGCCCCAGCAGACGGAAAATACGCTGGATTCAATCAGCAGCATTTCACGGAGAAACTGGCTGAGGAAGAAGGACTGCGACTCAGTCGGAGCACCGTGCGGCGCATTCTTCGTGACGCGGGTCTGCGTCCGCCACGATCCCGGCGAGCACCCAAGCACCGGCAGCGCCGCGAGCGGCTGGGGCAAGAAGGGATGCTGGTGCAGGCCGATGGCAGCCGCTATCAATGGCTGGGGCCAGATGGCTCCTATTTGACGCTCATCGGTGGGATCGATGACGCCACCGGCACCGTCCCGGTAGCGGTGTTCCGGGAACAGGAAGACGCTCAAGGCTATATGGAATGGCTGCGGGCACTCGTGCTGCGCAAGGGCATCCCCTTGGCGGTGTACGTGGACCACCATGGCATTTTCGCCCCAACCACCAAGCAGCGCCGGACGCTGGCGGAGCAACTTTCTGGAGTGCCATTGCCAACACAGTTCGGGCGGGTGCTGCAAGAGCTGCACATCACCCTGATCCAAGCACGGAGCCCGCAGGCCAAGGGAAGAATCGAGCGCCTGTGGGGGACCTTCCAGGATCGCCTCTCCAACGAACTTCGGCTGGCGCACGCCACGACGATAGCTGAAGCTCAGCCGGTGCTCGAACGCTTTCTGCTGCACTTCAACGACCGTTTTGCTGTGCCGGCGGCCCAGCCTGGCTCAGCCTACCGGCCGCTTCCAGCAGCCTTTGCCGCTGAGATGGTGTTCTGCTTCAAGTACTCCCGCACCGTCGCTGCTGATAACACCATCAGCTTCACCCCGCATCGCCTGCAGGTGCTGCCCAGCGCCGATCGGCTCAGCTACGCGCGAGCCAAGGTCGAGCTGCACCAGCGCTTAGATGGCAGCCTGGCCGTCTATTATCAGGGCCGGCTCGTCGCCCATCGGGCGGCACCACCCCAAGCCCCTCTCTTGCGTGCTCGCGGTGGTCCACGGGTACCAGCCGGCCCGCCATCTGCCCCGCCACCCGCGGCGCTCACCAGCCCGCCTCGATTGGCCGCCGCGGCGCCAACGGCGCCGCCGCCACTGAGCACCACGCGTACACCTGCGCACGACCATCCCTGGCGGCGCACCCCACTGGGCCACCGCACCCAGACGTTCCCGACGTTGCCAGCGGAGGTGGAGCAGGCCGTCACCACCCTCAGCGAGCTGTGGCATGAGCCGCCTGCCTCCCGCGCTGCCAGCCTGACTCGCGCCGCCACACTGCTGGCTGGGTCGAGCTTGGCACCCGGCGCCTTCCTCACTGTCCTGTACACCGCCCGCGAGAAGACTCTGCACGCTCAGGCCGCGGGCCGCATCCTTACCAGGCAAGTGGATGGCCGCCCCAAGCTCATGGCCTATTTCTTCGCCGTCCTGGAGAACGACCTCCACCACGCCGCGCCTCCAACGTCCCTCCTGGAGCTTCGCACGCCACCTGGCCCTTCGCCATCGCGGCCATCGCTGCCATCAGCCCGCGCCGCCACTGATCCAGAACCACCCAGCCGCTTCGATGCCCTGCTCAGGCGTTACGCCTCGCGCGATATCGACCCTTCACCTGCTGGCTCGACCTGATCAGGCGTGCACTGACAAATTCCTTGAACACTGACGCGTTTACTGACATTTTTACTGAACAATTGGACTGACATTTTCACTGAACGTCGACACCTCGTCCACGTCGAACATCGGCAGTCCAAGGCCGATGGAGATGGTGTTGCCCTCGGCGTCGTACAAGCCCACGGTGAAGTCTTCCGCTTCGTAGATGATCATGTTGTAGGCCGTTCGCATGAGGTTGACCTTCATCTCGCCGGTGATCGCCACCAGGCAGCTGCTGATCACCTCGGTAGTGAACGGGTCCGCGCCGGAGTGCGCAGTCACACGGCATCGCCCA
>DATKQD010000112.1:0-9679 GCA_035532895.1 Chloroflexota bacterium | reverse complement strand
TCCTCGATCAGCTGCTGCGCGAGCGTCTCTGCCGGCGCCATGCGGGGGCAGTTGGTGAGGGTGACCGCCAAGGCCATACCCCCATCCAAGACTTTGATGCTGTACTTAAAGCCCTCCGTCTCCGCCATCAGGTGGATGATACAATCTCCACACCCTATGGATGCCATTTTGCAATCGGTTGCTGAGCGTCAGCTGAAGGCGGATGTCCCCGAGCTTGCCGCGGGCGATACTGTGAAAGTACACGTCAAGGTGGTGGAGGGCAGCCGCGAGCGCATCCAGATCTTCGAAGGCACCGTGATGCGCCTGCGGAGCGGCGGGGCGGCAACCAACTTCACTGTGCGGCGGGTGGCCCACGGCATTGGCGTGGAGCGGACGTTCCTGCTGCACTCCCCCAGGCTGGACAAGATTGAGGTGCTGCGCCATGGGCGGGTACGCCGTGCACAGCTGTACTATCTGCGTGGTCGCGTAGGCAAGGCCGCCAAGATTCGAGAGCGCCGCACCCGATAGCTGCCTCCTCCGCACCTCGCCGGCTGGGCCCACCGCCCACGCGAAGCGCGGAATTCAACCTCTGGCGCCAGGGCCTTGAGCGCGTAGCCGGCGTAGACGAAGTCGGCATGGGCTGCCTTGCCGGCCCCGTAGTGAGCGCCGCCGTGATCATGCCGCTGGGTACGCGGCGCATCCCTGGGGTGCGCGACTCGAAGTTGCTCACGGGTGAGGAACGCGAGAAGCTGGCCCCCAGAATCCGGCGGCAGGCCTTGAACTGGGGCGTCGGCGCGGCGTCTGTCGTTGAGATCGAACGGCTCAACATCCTGCACGCGTCGCGGCTCGCCATGTGCCGGGCGCTGAGTCGCCTTGGCGGGCATGACCACGCGCTCATTGATGGGCGCCGCATCCTTGGCCTGCCGCTGGGCCCGCACACAGCCATCGTGGATGGCGATGCGAGCTGCTATGCCATCGCCTGCGCCTCGATCCTGGCCAAGGTCACGCGCGACCGTTTGATGCGCCGGTTGGCGCTGCGCTACGCCGGCTATGGCTGGGAGACGAACGCCGGCTATTCGACGCCGGCGCATAAGCGAGCCCTGGCCCAGCTGGGCGCCAGCCGTATCCACCGCCGCGGCTACAACCCCGTGCGGGCCGTGCTGCTGGCTGAGGAAGCCGACGAGTTGGAGCTGGCCCGGCCACCAGGTGGCCCGGTGCTGGCCGCCACCTTGCACGGGCAGCCGGCGCGCTTTATGGCGACTGGGGTAACCAGCGCAGTGCGTGGCCAACCGGACCTGCTGGCTATCCCAGTGGCGGCTGATGAGGCCGGTGTGCCTCTGGGCCAGCTGCCTGATGGGAGGTGGCAGACGCTGGAGCGGATTACCGCGACGAGCGGCGGCAGCGATGTCCACCTGCGGATCGATGGCTGGTGCGGCAGTGTGGCGCCGCTGGCGGGCGTGCTGGGCGCCTCTCTGGCCAGAGTAAGCGCGGCCTCGCGTGATATCCAGCAATTAGCAGCGCTGCGCCGGCTGGCGCCTGGCCTGCCGCTGGCGGTGCGCTTTGCGCCCGATGCGCGCTTGGCCGGCATGCTGGTGGCCTGCCGCTTTACGGGCGCACGGTTGGCCGAGCTGCCACCGGAGCTGGCGACGCTGCCGCTGATCGCTGCCCTGCATGGGGCTGGCCTGCAGGTCATCTCACCGCCGGCCTCCAATGATCTTCAGGCCGTGTGCTGGCAAACCCTGGGCATGGATGTGATTGCGCTGGGGCCGGAGGACCGTACACTCCAAACAGAAACCCGCGTCGTGGAGTGTGAGACTCATGGAATCCGCCAAACAGCCAGCCTCGCCTGAGGTGGATCGGCGTCCCTGGGGCGCCTTCACCATCCTGGACGAAGGTGCCGACTACAAGGTCAAGCGCCTTGAGGTCGACCCTGGCAAACGCCTGAGTTACCAGAAGCACCACCGCCGTGCAGAACACTGGATGATCGTGGCGGGCGTGGGCAAGGTGACGCTCGATGGCCGCGAACGCCTGCTGCACACTGGCGAGACCGTGGATGTGGCCTTGGAGCAGGCGCACCGCATGGAGAACCCAGGGATCGATCCGCTGGTGTTCATCGAGATTCAGCGGGGCGACTACCTGGGCGAGGACGACATCGTGCGCCTGGAGGACGATTTCGGCCGTACCGGCTGAGGTCGCCGCACCAGCGCCTTGCCAGGCGACAGGTCCAACCAAGCGCCCCCAGCGCTCCGGGTCGCGGCTCGCCGCGCGTTGCCGGCCACACCAGGAAGTCATCGAACAGCCGCGCCTCATCGCCGATCGCCTGCTGCGCTACGAAAAGTTGATGGCACGTGATGGCGTGATCGCCTGCACAAGCTGTGGCATCGGCAGCCGCGTGGGGCACGCCGGCATTGGCTGGGCCAAACTCGAGGCCGCGTGCTCCGGCGGCCATAGTATTGGCGGGGCCGCTCTGGGCATCCGCGCCAGCTGACGCCCCTCATCCTCCGGCCGCCAGCGTGCCCGGGACGTTCGTCTACGTCGGTATTCAGCCCCTGCGGACGATTGTGCTGCAAGGGGCTGAATACTCGGTTAGGACTAGGGGTTCGCTCGCGCTGAATATGCCGCGCAGCCTCGGCTCGATGGCCGGAACGACCGATCCGGCGTCACTCATCTCTCAATAACCTGAGCAGCATCCCGGCCATAGGCCGCGACTCGCAGGATGAAGATGAGTGTGGACGCCTCCCCGATCAGCGCGCCGCTGGAGCAGGCTTCGACTGCCGTTCTCGCCCCCGCCCCGGCGGGGCTTGACGGTTGGCCACGGGTGAGCGTGGTCATTCCCGCCCTCAACGAAGAGGCGAACTTGCGCCGGGTACTGCCGCGCATTCCCCGCTGGGTATACGAGGTGCTGCTGGTGGATGGGCAGTCTACCGACGGCACCGTGGAGCTCGCTCGCCACCTTCTGCCTGGCATCCGCATCGTGCGCCAGGAGGGCCGCGGCAAGGGGAATGCGTTGCGCGCCGGGTTCGAAGCGGCCACGGGCGACGTGCTGGTAGCGTTGGACGCGGACGGCTCAACCGATCCGGAGGAGATTCCCGCCTTTGTGGGGGCACTCCTGAGCGGCGCGGACTACGCCAAGGGCTCGCGCTACCTGCAGGGCGCTGGCACACACGACATCTCGCCTTTCCGAGCACTCGGCAACGGCAGTCTGCTGCTGACGGTACGGCTGCTGTTCCATTGCCGCTTCAGCGACCTGTGCTATGGCTATAACGCCTTCTGGAGGCGTGTGCTGCCCGCTCTCAACCTCGACAGCGATGGCTTCGAGATTGAGACGCTCATGAACCTGCGGGCCATCCGTGCCGAGCTGCGGGTAGTGGAAGTGGCCAGCTTCGAGGCGCCCCGCGCCTTTGGTGAGAGTCGCCTGCGCGCCTTGCCCGATGGCTGGCGCGTGCTGCGCACTATCTTCCGAGTGCGCTTCGGCCGTGGCACAGCGCTTGGGGCCAGCGCCGCCCCCGTGTGTGCCCCGGAGGAGCAAGCCATCTCTGGCCTGGGTGAGACCCGGGTCGTACGCGACGTGGCGGTGGCTAAGTGATGGGGCAGACCGACGGGCTGCCCAGCTGCTCGGTGGTCGTGTGCGCCTACACAGCGGCACGCTGGCTCGACCTCTGCGCCGCGGTGGCGTCGATCACCCGCCAAACCGTGCGTCCGCTGGAGATCGTTTTGGTGGCTGACCATAATCGCCCGCTGTTCGAGCGCATGCTCGCCGAGTTGGGGGAATACGCCACTGTGGTGGAAAATACGCGGCCGACTGGCCTTTCTGGGGCCAGGAACAGCGGTGTCGCGGCCTGCCGGGCCAATGTGGTGGCGTTTTTGGACGACGATGCCATGGCCAGCGAGGATTGGCTGGAACGGCTGCTTCCATATTATGCCGATGCCGCGACGCTGGGCGTGGGTGGCGCGGTGCATCCACTTTGGCAATCGGGCGCGCCAGACTGGTTCCCGCTCGAGTTTGCGTGGGTAGTGGGCTGCAGCTACCGGGGGCTGCCGGCGGTTGTGGCGCCAGTGCGCAACCTGCTGGGTTGCAATATGTCCTTCCGCCGCGAGATTTTCGCGCTGGCAGGCGGCTTCCGTAGCGGGCTGGGACGCCTGGGCACCACCCCGTTGGGTTGCGAAGAGACGGAGTTCTGCATTCGCGCCGCAAAGCACTGGCCGGGCGGTGTGGTGCTGTACGCACCCGACGCCAAGGTGCTGCATCGCGTCCCAGACGCGCGCGGTAGGTTCAGCTACTTTCGTGCGCGGTGCTACGCCGAAGGAATCTCGAAGGCACGCGTGAGCCGCCTCGTTGGCTCCGGCCCGGCCTTAGCGTCGGAGCGCGCGCATGTGGCGCTTAACCTGCCGCGCGGCATTGGCGCCAGCCTGGCCAAAGCTCTGCGCACTCGGCGGCTAGCACCAGCGGCGCGCGCGGGAGCAACCGTCCTGGGGCTGATGTTCGCGGCGCGTGGCTTCGCCCGCGGGCTGCTGGAGGCACCGAAACCTGCGATGGAGGGTCTGGAATGACCGCGACCGCGACTTCATCTCCCGCGACGCTGCACCATGAGGCAGGCGCGGAAACGTTCACACCACGAGAGCCTCTCTGCCGAGCCTGTGGCGAACCGCTGCGCCACACGTTTGTGGACCTTGGCATGTCCCCTCTGTGTGAGAGCTTCGTGCCTGCCGACCGGCTCAATGACATGGAGCCCTTCTACCCGCTGCACGCACGAGTCTGTTCCGGCTGCTTCCTGGTGCAGCTCGAGGAGTACGTCTCACCCCACGACATCTTCAACGACTATGCCTACTACTCCTCCTACTCGGACAGCTGGGTTCGCCATGCCGAGGCGTACGTGGAGCGCATGATCCCGCTCTTGGGGCTCAGCCGCGACTCGCGCGTGGTGGAGATCGCCAGCAACGACGGCTATCTGCTGCAGCACTTCGCGCGGCACGGCATCCCGGCGGTCGGCGTCGAGCCTGCCGAGAACGTGGCACTGGCCGCGGCCGCCAAAGGCATTCGCACGCTGGTGGAATTCTTCGACCGCGACAGCGCGGCCCGCCTGCTGATGGACGGCCCGGCCGACCTCATCATCGGCAACAACGTTTTAGCCCAGGTGCCCGCGCTCAATGACTTTGTGGCGGCAATGCGACTCCTCCTCGCGCCCGAGGGCATCATCACACTGGAGTTTCCCCACCTCCTGCGGCTGATTCAGGGCCACCAATTCGACACCATTTACCACGAGCACTTCTCGTACTTTTCCTTGCTCGCTGTGCGGAGCATCCTGGAGCGGCAGGGGCTGCGGTTGTTCAACGTGGAGGAGCTCGGAACGCACGGTGGATCACTGCGCATCTACGCCTGCCGCACCGAGGCTGGCTGGCACGACCACGCGGCAGTGCAGGAGCTGGAGAGGTTGGAGCGTGCCCAGGGGCTGGCGTCCGTGCCTACCTACGAGGAGTTCGGCCAGCGAGCCATGGACAGCAAGCACCACCTGCTGCGCTTCCTTATCAACGCACGCCGGCGCGGCTGCACCGTGGCCGCCTATGGTGCCCCCGGCAAGGGCAATACGCTGCTGAACTACTGCGGCATTCGTACCGATCTGTTGGCCTACACGGTGGATCGCAACCCCTACAAGCACGGGCGCTTCCTGCCTGGCACGCACATCCCCATCTACCCGCCGGAAAAGTTGGCGGAGACCAAGCCGCACTTCATTCTGCTGCTGCCCTGGAATCTGGAGGAAGAGCTCACGAGGCAGCTGGCTTACACCGCGGCCTGGGGGGCGCGGCTGGTGGTGCCCATCCCGCGCGTGCGGGTGATCGAACCTTGCGCGGAGGTGGCGCCGTGAAGGTGGTGCTGTTCTGCGGGGGCATGGGCCTGCGGGCGCGCGAAGTCTCCCAGCGCGTCCCGAAGCCCATGATTCCCATTGGCGGCTGCCCGCTGCTCCTCCACATCATGCGTTACTACGCGCACTACGGCCACCGCGACTTCATCCTCTGCCTGGGCTATCAGGGCCAGCTGATCAAGGAGTTCTTCCTGAACTATCGCGAGGCGCTATTGCACGACTTTGTGCTGGAGCGCGGTGGCACCGTGGAGCTGCAACGTCGCGAGCTGGACGAATGGCGGATCGCCTTCGTGGATACGGGGCTGCGCTCAAACATTGGCGAGCGGCTCAAGGCTGTACAGCGGCACCTCGCTGGGGAAGAGATGTTTCTGGCTAACTACGCGGATGGCCTATCCGACGCGCCTCTGCCGGAGCTGGTGGAAAACCTCCGCGCCAGCGGCAAGACCGGCAGCTTTCTGGCGGTGAAGCCTACATCCTCGTTCCACGTCGTGTCCTTCGCGGGCGATCGAGTGAAGGCGATCGAGCCCTTTGCTCACACGGGGTTGTGGATCAACGGGGGCTTCTTTGCCTTTCGCCAGGAGATTTTCGCCTACATGGGTCCGGGGGAGGAGCTGGTGGAGCAGCCGTTCAACCGGCTGATCGCGGATAACGAGCTGGTGGCGTACCGCTACGGCGGCTTCTGGGCCGCCATGGACACGTTGAAGGATCACCTCAACCTGGAGGCCCTGTGTGAAGCCGGCCAGCCGCCGTGGGCGGTGTGGGCGCAAACCTCGCGGCCCGCGGAAGAGCCGCGGCGGGAAATCGTCTGGGACCGTTCCAGCCATGCTGCCATTTGAGTTTGGCGCCCATCGGGGCGCGCTTCGAGTGCTGGCCCTGGGCGCCCATTCAGACGACATCGAAATTGGCGCCGGCGGCACCATCCTGCACCTCATCGAACAGGGGCTGGACCTGGATGTGAGCTGGGTAGTAGTTGGTGCGTGCGGCAAACGGCGGCAGGAGGCGGAGGTGAGTGCGCGGGCTTTTCTGGATGGCGCCAGCCGGACAAAGCTCATTTTCCAGAGCTACCCGGACAGCTTTTTCCCCTACCACGGCGAGGACATCAAGCAGGGCTTCCAGCAGCTCGCCGCCAGCAGCAATCCGGACCTGGTGCTTACCCACTATCGGAACGATCTGCACCAGGATCACCGGCTGGTGTCCGAGCTCACCTGGAATGCCTTCCGGAATCACCTGATCCTGGAGTACGAGATACCCAAGTTCGATGGCGACCTGGGATCGCCCAACCTGTTCGTCCCACTCACCGCGGAAACGTGCCGCCGAAAGCTCGATCTGCTGATCCGCTGCTTCGGCTCGCAGCGGGACAAGACCTGGTTTTCGGATGATGTCTTCCTCTCGCTGCTGCGGCTGCGCGGTGTAGAGGCGGCGTCGCCGACACGCTACGCAGAGGCGTTTTACGCCCGCAAGGTAGTGCTGTGAGTGCCATAGCGGCTACCGCGCAGGTGCGCCGGCCGCTATTCACGGTGGTGATACCGGTCTTGAACGACTCGCGCTGGCTGCCGGGCGCGGTGGCCAGCGTGCTTGCGCAAACGGAAGCGCGCTGGGAGTTGATCGTCGGCGACAACGCCTCGGATGACGATTTGGCCGCTGTACTGGAAGAGGTTTGCGATCGGCGGGTGGTGCTGCGGCACTGGCGCTGCCGTGTGGAATTGCACGAAAACTTTAATAGAACCTGTTCGCTTGGCAGCGGGCGCTGGGTCTTACCGCTGGGCGCCGACGACCGGCTGCGCAGCGATTGTCTGGCGGTGTTGGCTCAGCAGATCGAATCCATCGCCTCCTACGAATCGCGGCTGGCCATGGTCGTCGCGGCGTGCCGGCGGGTGGACGCCTATGGCCGACCCGCGGAGGCCGGCTACTTTGGCACCCAACCCATGCTCTCCCTGCGGACCGGTGTCTACACACCAGAGGAGTGGTTGCGCTGCGTCACCCGACGAGGCGAGCCAGTTTGGAACATCGGTTCGCTGGCCGTGTCCCGCGCGGTGCTTGAGCGTTCCGGCGGGCTGTTTCGGACCGACGTGGGCCTGTGCGCGGATAACGAACTGGTGCTGCGCGCGGGTGCCTACGGGCACGTGCTGTACATCGACCGGCCGCTCTTGGATTACACCGTGCGGCCCGACTCGGACGTCTCCGCCCGCTTCGAGCGCGGGTTGGGCGAAGGCGAAGCCGAAACGCCCCACGGCCGGGCCTTGCTGGCGGGGCTGGCCGAGCACGACCAGCGCCGCCGGGTGAGTGAACGCGATCGCCGGGCCGTACACGCGGCCGTGGCGCGCGCCTACCTGCTGCGCGCGGGGGCACACCGCCTCCGGCCCGGTGGCCGGGGTCGTGCAGGCGCCGCGGCGGATGTGCTGCGAGCGTGGCGCCGCAGCCCGAGCACGTTGCTGACGGCGGATGCCGCGCTGCGCAGCCTGGCCGCTGTGGCTGCGCCCGTCAAGGTTTTGAATTGGCGCCGCGAACTGGCAGCGCGGCAGACGAGAGAGGAGTGAGCATGAACGTACTCGTCACGGGACACGAAGGCTACATCGGCTCGGTGCTGGTGCCATTGCTGCTGCACGAAGGGCACCAGGTGGTTGGGCTGGATACAGGCTTCTTCACCAATTGTCTGCTAGGCCCAGCGCCCTCGGCTGTACCGCTGCTGCGGATGGACGTGCGGGATGTGCAAGTTGGCGATCTGGAAGGCTTCGATGCCATCGTCCACCTGGCCGCGCTCTCGAACGATCCACTGGGCGACCTGGATTCGGAGCTGACCTACGCCATCAACTATCGCGCCTCGGTGCGGCTGGCACGGCTGGCCAGGGATGCTGGCGTATCCCGCTTTCTCTTCTCGTCTTCCTGCAGCGTGTACGGTGCCGCCGGTGACGATCCCCTCACGGAGGATGCCGTATTCAACCCGGTGACGCCTTACGGCGCCTCCAAGGTGATGGTGGAGCGCGATGTGGCCAAGCTCGCATCCGACAGCTTCAGTCCCACCTACATGCGCAACGCCACTGCCTATGGGTACTCTCCGCGGCTGCGTGCTGACCTGGCCGTGAACAATCTGGTGGGCTTTGGTTGCACCACGGGCGAGGTGCTGATTCTGAGCGATGGCACGCCCTGGCGGCCACTGGTTCATGTGAGTGATATCGCGCGGGCTATGGCAGCGGCGCTGGCAGCGCCCCGGGAGGTGGTGCACAACCAAGCATTCAACGTGGGCAGCAGCACGGAGAACTACCAGATATCCGAGGTTGCTGGCCTGGTGGCGCGCGAGGTGCAGGGCAGTCGAGTGAGCTATGCGCCGGATGGTGGGCCGGATCGGCGCTGTTATCGGGTGGACTGCGGCAAACTGGCGCGGCGGCTGCCCTGGTTCCATCCACAGTGGACCGTGGCGCTTGGGGTACAGGAGATGGTTGAGACGTACCAGCGATATGAGGTGACCTGTGAACGCTTCCTGGGCGCCGAGTTCATCCGCTTGCAGCGCATTCGTCAGCTGCTTGCATCTGGTCAGCTTGACAACGGCTTGCACTGGGTCCACGGGGCTGCCCCACCCGCGGGACCGGGCCCGGCATTCGCGGCTAAATCGGCCGACGATGGCGCCACGCTGCGAGATACGGTGGCGGCACTTCCAGGGGATCAACTGCCGGTGGCCGCTGGCGACGAGCGGTGATGTTTCGTGTTGATGGATGCCTACGGGCTGGCGGCGAACACCGAACTGCAGGCCGATGTGTGCATTATTGGCGGCGGCCCGGCTGGCCTCACCATCGCGCGCGAGCTGGCTGGTGGCGATCTTCGGATTTGCCTGCTGGAAAGCG
>DATKQD010000111.1:0-11302 GCA_035532895.1 Chloroflexota bacterium | reverse complement strand
GCTCACGAGGTTGCACTGTGGCGGTGTGCTCTGCAAGAGGCGATGGGACTTTTGGTTGGCTCGGTGCTCCGGGCCGAGCCGGTTGGCAGGACTGGACGAGGCGGACCGCTGTCCGTCCACAGCCATTCTCTGCTGCTTGGGGTGCCGAGGATGGGACTTGAACCCATACGCCGTTACCGGCACACGCCCCTCAAACGTGCGCGTATACCTATTCCGCCACCTCGGCTCGGAGGTTTAGTATAGCCATCGTGGCGGGCGCGGAGGAGCACGTTCGGTACGAGGTTCAGAACGCGGTGGCGTATGTCACCATGGACCGGCCGGAGGCGCGCAACGCGCTCACGTTTGCCATGTACGAACGCATCGAGCAGCTGTGCGCCGAGGTGAATCGCGATGACGGCGTGCGGGTGATGGTGCTGCGTGGCAGCGGCGGGCACTTCGCGGCGGGGACCGACATCAGCCAGTTCCAGGCTTTCACCAGTGGCGAGCAAGCCATCGCCTACGAGCGCCAGCAGGATCGGGTGATGGCCGCCATCGAGGCTGTGGACAAGCCGACGATCGCCGCGATTGAAGGCGTTGCCGCCGGTGGCGGGGCGCTGATGGCGGTGAGCTGCGACCTGCGGATGATGGCTCAGAGCGCGCGCATTGGCGTGCCCGTGGCGCGGACGTTGGGCAATTGCCTGTCGATCCGGAACGCCCAGCGGCTGGTGAACTTGATCGGCCCGGCCAACACCAAACGGCTCATCTTCAGCGCCGCGCTGGTTCCGGCCGACGAGGCGGTCGCCTGGGGTCTGGCCAACGAAGCCGTCGACGATGCCGGCTTCGGCGAGCACGTCCAACAAACGGCCGAGCGGATCGCTCAGCACGCGCCCATCACACTTCGAATCACCAAAGAGCAGGCGCGCCGGATCGCCAAACAAGGGCGCGTCGCTGAGGATGCCTCCGACGACCTGATCGTGGAGACGTACACCAGTCATGACTTCCACGAAGGAGTGACCGCGTTCCTGGCAAAGCGGCCTCCGCGGTGGACGGGACGTTGAGTGACATTTGCCACAGCGCTCGCGATGGCTGGCTGATACAATCACCCCCGACCGGCATATGAAACTGCGCTTTTGGGGAACGCGCGGCTCAATCCCAGTCCCGGGCCCGCACACCGTGCGCTACGGCGGCAATACCTCCTGCGTTGAGGTGCTGAGTGGCGATGATGTCATCGTCCTGGACTGCGGCACCGGCGTGCGCGAGCTCGGCAAGGATCTGCTGCGGACGGTCAAGCCGCCCATCGAAGCGCACATCCTGCTGGGGCACACGCACTGGGATCACATCCAAGGGTTTCCCTTCTTCCCGCCGGCGCTGGCTCCCGGCAACCACGTTACCGTGTACTCCGCGCGCGGCTACGAAAAGCCCCTCAGGGAGGTGCTGGAGGGCCAGATGGATTACACCTACTTCCCCATCCGGCTGGCTCAAATGGCGTCCGACCTCGAGTTCCGCGAGGTGGACGAGGAAACGTTCGACATCGGCCATGTGCAGGTCACGACGCACTTCCTCAATCACACCATCCTGACCATGGGCTACCGGCTGTCCAGCGGCGGCAAGACGGTTGTGTACGCCACCGACACGGAGCCGTTCGGGACGTTCCACGGCGGCAGCAGCGTCTCGAACGGCAGCCATGCGAGCCACTTCGTCCACGAAGGCGACGTGCGCTTCGTGGGCTTTGTCAAAGGCGCCGACGTGCTCATTCACGACGCCCAGTACACCGAGGCGGAATATCCGAGCAAAGTGGGCTGGGGCCACAGCACTGTCGAATACGCGGTCGAGGTGGCGCTCGCGGGCGGGGTGAAGCACCTGGTGCTGTTTCACCACGACGTCAACCGGAGCGACGACGAGGTGGCGCGTTTGGAGGCCTACGCGCGGGACATCGTCCAGGCCCGAGGCTCGGACATGCAGGTCAGCGCGGCAGCTGAGGGCTGGGAGATCGATCTCCAAGAGCGCAACGAGATGCGTGTCCAGCGCTCGACGATCTCGGCAGCGCCCGCCGTCCGGAGGTACAAACTGCTGTTCGCCGACGACGACCCCGACATTATCCAGCTGCTCCAGGAGTGCTTCGCTGACACCAGCCTGTACGACGTCCACGTCGTGGATGACGGCTCTAAGGCAGTGAAGCTCGCGCTGGAGCTGGAGCCGGACCTCATTCTGCTGGACAACCTCATGCCCGGACAGGACGGCTACAGCGCCACCCAAACGCTGCGTACCCACGCCACAATGAAGCACGTCCCCATCCTGATCATCACCGGCTTCTCCGACGAGGAAGTCGAAGCGAGGGGCTTCCAGATCGGCGTAACCGACTTTATGCGCAAGCCCTTTGCCCTGGCGCAACTGCGGGCGCGTGTGCAGATGTGGCTGCATCGCGAGGACGCCCGTCAGCGCGACTCGATCTTGGCCTGACCGTTCAAGGCTGAGGGAGCCCTTTGCCGGCTACGGCGTAATCAGGGCCGCCTGCCGGGGTAGGCGCGGCTCGTGGATGAAGGCCAGCGGGATGAGGGAAGTCAGCCCGGCCGCTGCCAGCAGCAGCCAGGCGACCCGGTAGGAGTGGGTGCCGTCCACGATGGCGCCGAAGATGGGCGCGCCGATGAGCGCGCCGAAGTAGACGGCCGCCGAGTTGAGGCCGATGGCCGCACCCGCCCGGCGATAGCCACCCAACTCCGCCATGAGCGTCACCGCGAGCCCGTTCCAGCTCAGCGCCGTGGCGCCCAGCGCCAGCAGTTGCAGGTAGATGGCCCACAACGGCCAGCCGCTGGAGGTAGCCGCCAGCATGGCCACCATGCACGCCGCCAATAACGCCAGCCGGGCCATTACCGGCACCCGCGCGCCTCGAAAGCCCCGGTCGCTCACCCGCCCCCAAACAATGCGCCCCAGGACCGCGCCGAGCTGCACCAGGAGCAGCCCGCTGCTGGCGGCCAGGTTCGACAGACCCTCGCTGGTGAGGTACAGGATCAGATACGCCAGCAGAATGTACTGAGTCAGCACCATCAGCATGGAGACTGCAGCGGTGAGCACCAGTTGCCCGTCGCGCAGCACGTCCATCAAGGCCGGCAGCAGGGGCTGGCCCGGCGGTGGTGCACCGCTGGGCGGGTGCCGCAAGGTGGCCAGGAACAGCACCGCGGCCAGGAGTTGGAGCGCGCCGGCCATCGCTAGCGGCAGCTGCCAGCCGCCCAGGCTGCCCAGCAGCGGCAGGCTGATAGAAGCGATCGCCGCCCCGGCAGGAATGGCGATCTGCCGCACGCCCATGGCCAGGCCTCGCTCCCGCTGGTCGAACCAGCCGAACACAGCCTTGCCCGAGGAGATGCTGACGGTGCCGCTCAGCAGCCCGGCCAGGAACAGCAGGACGCCGACCAGCAGCACCGTCTCCTGAACAAGCAGGGTGGCCAGCACCAGCAAACAGGCAATAACCGCGCCGCCGGTAACGCTCCAGCGCTCGCCGATGCGGTCCACCAGGGCGCCGCTGGGAAGGGAGCTGAGGGTCAGGCCGGCGTTGAAGCAGCTCACCAGCATGCCGGTGCCCGCCAGGCTCAATCCGAAGCCTGCGTGGAAGTACGGAGCGAGGATGGAGATGCCCTGCTGCAGCAGGGTGTACATCGCCTGGATGGCGAAAGCGCTGGCCAAGATGGTCCAGCGATAGCCCTGCCGGGTAGCTTCAGGTACTCCTACACTAGCCAAACACGGTTCCTTTGATCAACAATTGTCAAGGTTGTCCGGCAGGGCCGCGCGGTAGGCTTAGAAATGCCGGGTTGACTCAGCGGGTCCGCTGAGCGAGCATAGTGGCGAGGAGGAACTCAAAGACCGTTTGGCGACCATGATCAACGAGCCGGCATCAGCCGATCAACGTTCGGCCGCTATGTATGTCCGGCTCCGCAATGTCACGAAGCTGTACCGCTCTCGGCGAGAGAGCGTGGCCGCTGTCAGCAACATCAGCCTCGACATCGGCACGGGTGAGTTTGTTTCGATAATTGGGCCGCACGGCAGCGGTAAGAGCACCCTCATGTCGATGATGGCGGGCCTGATCCCCGTATCCCAGGGCACGGTGTCCATCGCCGGCCGGACGGTGAAGAAAGCCCAGACAGAGATTGGCACGGTCTTCTCCGACCCGATCTTGCTGGATTCCCGGTCGGTATTGGAAAACGTCCTGCTGCAGGCGGAAATCCGCGATCTGGACGAGGATGAGTACCGGCCTCGTGCCGATCGGCTGATTGAGTTGGCCGGTCTGAAGGCACTGCGGGAAGCGCAGCTGTTTGGCCTCTCGCCGATGAACCGCCAGCTCGTCACGGTTTGCCGAGCCTTCGTTCACGATCCGCCGCTGCTGCTGCTGGACGAGCCATTCAATGCGTTGGACGCCGCCCATAGGCAGCAAGCCATCCTGAACCTGCAGCAACTGTGGATGCACGCGCCCAAAACCGTGCTGTACATCGCCAGCACAGTGGCCGAGGCCGTCCTGCTGTCCGACCGCATCGTGGTGATGACAGCGGCGCCTGGCACCATCGCAGCCGACATCACGATTCCTGTGCCGCGCCCGCGGTTGGTGGACCCGGCCGCGCTGCAGGAGCTCCGGCCGTATGCCGAGCAGGTGCGCCGGGCATTCGACGCTGCCGGCGTCCAGCCCGAAGACCAGCCGGCCGCCTAAGCGGCCCTGTCCTTAACCCTCTCCCGCGCGGGAGGGAACTTCTGCCAGCCCTCCATCTTTCGCGGCCCGCATCTCGCGGAACATGTCGCCGGCCTTGGGCTCGCGACCTTGGACGAAGCGTTCCACGTGGTCCCAGTGGCGCAGATAGCCCAGCGCGGCCAGTATGATGGCGCCGTACACAAACGGCAGCGGCTCGGCGACAGCGCCGGGCGCGAACCAGGGCCGGAACATCATGAATACCGGTATGGCGGCAACGGTGATGAGCGAGCTGATCACGATCAGTCGTGTCGCAAAGAGGAACAGGAAGTAGGTAACGACCGCCAGGGCCAGGATACGCCAATCCAGCGCCAGCACGACTCCGACTGTCGTGGCGGTGCCCTTGCCGCCCTTGAGCCGCAGGTACAGCGACCAGTCATGGCCAACAACCGCGCCCACGCCCGCTCCGGCCATGGCGATGTGGCTGCCGCCGGTCGCGGCGCCGACGGCCAGGACGGCCGTGATCCCTTTGCTGGCATCGCCCAGCAGCACGAATGCGCCGGCAAACTTGCCCGCCGCGATAAAGGCGTTCGACGCGCCTATGTTGCCGCTGCCGACGCCGCGGAGGTCGACGTTCTTCCAGCGCTCGACCAGGATGGCGAACGGAACGGAGCCAAGCAAGTAGCCGACGCCGACAGAGGCGAGCAGCGAGGCGAGGTTCTGGAAGGGCATGTCTCCGTGGCAATTGTAGCTAGCCGTCTGCTAGAATCCCGCGCGTGAGCCGGCGTTTCGCCCTAGCCAACCAAAAGGGCGGCGTCGGCAAGACCACCACCGCCATCAGCCTCGGCGCCTTTCTGGCAGCCAAAGGTGAGCGCGTCCTGCTGGTGGACGTCGACCCCCAGGCGAACGCCACGAGCGGCCTCGGCTTCGACAAGTGGCAACTGGAGCACTCGGTTTACGACGTGCTCAGCGGCGCTTGCTCCGCGGCCGATGCTATCCTGCCAACCAGCCGCCGTGGGCTTGAGATCCTGCCGGCCTCGCCGCATCTCGCCGCCGCCGAAGTGGAGCTGACCTCGGCCAACAACCGCGAACGCGTGCTGCGCGATGCGCTGGAGCCGGTGGCCGGCAGCTATGGCTACGTGCTGATGGATTGCCCGCCCTCGCTGGGACTGCTGACAGTCAACGCCCTCTCGGCGGCAACGGACGTGATCGTGCCGGTGCAGTGCGAGTACCTGGCCCTGGAGGGGCTGTCGCTGCTGCTGAACACGGTGGAGCGCGTGCGCGATGGCCTGAACCCCGGCTTGCGGGTGTTCGGCATCGTGATGACCATGTTCGACCCGCGTACAAACCTTTCGGAGCAGGTGGTCCAGGAGGTGCGGGATCACTATCCGGAAGCCATATTCCGGACGGTGATACCGCGCAACGTGCGTTTGAGCGAAGCCCCAAGTTATGGGCTTTCGATTCTGGACTATGATTCCGCTTCGCGCGGGGCCAGCTCCTATGACGCGCTGGCGGACGAAGCCCTGGAACGCTCCGCCGCGTTGGCCGCGGCTGTTTGATGCCGCCCCTGCGCGGTGGATTAGGCCGAGGGCTCAGCGCCCTCATTCCGGAAGCGAAGCCCGCGGGCGACGATCCACCATCGGGATTGATAGAGGTGGCGCCGGGGCAGATCCGGCCCAACCCGCGGCAACCGCGGCAGCGCTTCGAGGAGACGGCCCTGCAGGAGCTGGCGGCCTCGATTGTGGAGCATGGCCTGCTGCAGCCGCTGATCGTGGCGCCGCTGCCGGCATCCGAAGCGGGCATTCCGGAGTTCCAGCTCATCGCCGGCGAGCGGCGCTGGCAGGCGGCCAAACTGGCGCAACTACCGCGCGTGCCGGTCATCGTCAAGCAAGTGACGCCCCAGCAATCCCTGGAGATGGCGCTCATCGAGAACATCCAGCGGGCCGACCTGAATCCGCTGGAAGAGGCCGCCGCCTACCAGCAGCTGCAGCAGGAGCACAACCTGACGCACGAGGAGATCGCTCGTCGGGTTGGCAAGAGCCGGGTGACCATCACCAATTCGCTGCGGCTGCTGGGCCTACCCCGAGAGGCGCGCCGGCTGCTGCTGGAAGGGGAAATCAGCGAGGGCCACGCCCGCGCGCTGCTGAGTCTGCCGTCCGACGCCATTCGGTTGGAGCTGCTGCGCCTCATCCTGGAGCGGCACCTCAGCGTCCGCCACACCGAGGATGCGGCTCGCCGCATGCAGGCGGCGCCGACAAACGGCTCGTCCCACGCGCCCGAGCCCGACGTCCAGTCCGTGGCGCTGGAGCGCGACCTGCAGGCCATGCTGAGCACAAAAGTGTCGCTGAGCCGTACCGCCAAGGGCGGCAAGCTGACGATCTACTTCTACTCGGACGAAGAGCTGCACGGCCTCGTCGGCCGCCTGAAAGGCTAGCCTCCCTAGTTCGGAAGCTCGCCTCGAGCCGGGCGCCAGGTGTATCCGGGCTGGAGGCGGCCCAGCCGATTGAGCTCCTTGACCAGGCTGTCGCCGCCTAGCGTGAGGGCGCCTGGCGTTACCAGGATGAGGTCCGGCTGGCGGACCACGACTTCGTCGGCCATCGCGTCGAGGCCGCTCAGTGGCGCCTCGTTCATGCCGAAGTCGTCGATGCTGAGGAGCCGGGATTGCCCCTCCTCCTGATCCAGGATCAGAACTACGCGGGGCTTGGACGCCTCAAACACCATGGCCAACGTTCCCCTATTCTGCGCCTCAGGAAGCTACCTGTAAACCGCTTGGAGCTAAGGTACTATTCGCCCGCAGTGGACTTTCGGCTCAGCGATGAGCAGGAGCTTATCCGGCGCACGGTCCGTGACTTCGCGGAGACCCACATTGCGCCGATCGCCGCGGCGATCGACGAGCAGGAGCGCTTCCCCGTGGAAACCGTTCGCCAGTTGGGCGAGCTGGGTTTGATGGGCATGAACGTGCCGCCCGAGTACGGCGGCGGCGGGACCGACTTTGTGAGCCACGCGCTGGCCATGGAAGAGATTTCCCGCGCCTGCGCCGCCCACGGCGTGATCGTGTCCGTGAATAATTCGCTCGTGTGCTGGCCCATCGCCGAGTACGGCAGCGAGGAGCAGAAACGGAAGTACCTGCCGGAGCTTGCCGCGGCCAAGAAGATCGGCGCCTTCTCGCTTTCGGAGCCTGGCTCCGGTTCGGACAGTGCCGGACTGCAGACCGTGGCGGTGGCGGACGGCGATTCCTACGTGCTGAATGGCACGAAAGCCTGGGTGTCGAACGGCGGCCAGGCGCAGGTGTACGTGGTGTTTTGCCGAACCGACAAAAGCAGCAGCAAGCATCGCGGCCTCAGCTGCCTGCTCGTGGAGCGTGACACGCCGGGGATCACCGTGGGCGCCAAAGAGAAGACGATGGGCATCCGCGCGTCGAGCACTGTGCAGCTGTCGTTCACGGACGCGCGCGTGCCCAGGGCAAACCTGCTGGGCCACGAGGGCCAGGGCTTCGAGATCGCGATGAAGACACTCGACGGCGGCCGTTTCGGCATCGCCGCCCAGGCGGTGGGCATCGCCCAGGCCTGCCTTGATGAGGCCCTGCGCTATGCCCA
Organism: Chloroflexota bacterium; assembly: GCA_035532895.1. Classification (GTDB taxonomy): domain Bacteria; phylum Chloroflexota; class JAJPGV01; order JAJPGV01; family JAJPGV01; genus DATKQD01. The sequence continues at coordinate 3,058 of DATKQD010000111.1, read as the reverse complement.
GGAGCGCCAGGCCTTCGACCGGCCCATCGGCAGCTTCCAGGGCGTGCGCTTCATGCTGGCCGATATGGCTACGAACATCCAAGCCGCTCGCTGGCTGACGCTGCACGCCGCCTTCTGTCGCGACACCAAGCAGCCGTATGCCAAGTGGGGCTCCATGGCCAAGCTGTTTGCCTCACGCACGGCGGTGGAGTGCGCCGACCACAACGTCCAGATCCACGGCGGCGTGGGCTACACCCGCGATTTCCCCGCCGAACGCCACTACCGCGACGCCAAGATTTTGGAGATTTACGAGGGCACCAGCCAGATACAGCGGGTTGTCATCGCTGAGCAGTTGCTGGGTGGGTCGACGCGGGGCTAAGACGCGCTGGCCGTATACTTCCAATGGCACGCAGCTTGCTGTGTGCACCTGAACTTATGAGCAAGATTCTGATCGTCGACGACGACCCTGAGATTGTGCGGCTGATCTCAGAGCTTCTCAAGGACGAAGGCTACGACATCGAGGCGGTGACGCAGAGCCTGCGCGTGTATGACCGCGCCAAGGAGAGCAAGCCGGACCTGATCCTGCTCGACATCATGATGCCCTACCTGGATGGCTGGGACGAGCTGAAGCTCTTCAACCTGGACGAAGAACTGCGCGGCATCCCGGTTATCATCATCACCGCCGACCGCAACGCCTTCAAGGGTGTCGACAACGCTGGCCAGTACGGCGTGGTGGATCACCTTTTCAAGCCGTTCGAGTTGAACGAGCTGTTGTCCAAGATCCAACAGGCGCTCGTCAGCCGCAGCCAGGCGACCTAACCCGCTGGGTTAGGCGGTTCGGACTTCCAGGAAACTCTTCCGCCCCAGCGTGCGCGTGCGAACGTCGCGCACACTCAGGCCGCCGAGCTCGGACTCAGTAGTGATGTGCCGCTGAGCCAGCAAGCCGACCGGCTGCGAGGATACGGCAATCGCCAGGCTGGTGGCGATGCCAAGAGCAACCTTCTGGCGCGGCGAACGCATGAACTCGCTGAGCCACAAGCCGAGCGTCCCCAGCAGGACTCCGACGGCCACGGTCGTGCCGCACTGCCGGGCGATGGCCAGCTGGCTCTCGCCCCCCCGCAGACGGCGCATAGCCTCGTCGACGGCCAGGCGAACCTCGTCGGCTTTCGCGGTGCCGTACAGCCTGAAGCCACGTGAGGTGGAGCGGGCAATGATGCGCGCCCGTGGGTCGTATTGCTGCAGGATGGCAATCGTCGCGTGCTCCAGCGCATGATTCTGCCGCAGCCGCTTCCCCAAGCCCAAGCGCACCCTAGCTGGCCTTGGATCGCGACGGGTGACGCGTACCGCGCGAGTCGTAGATGTCCATCAGCTTCTCCGCCAGACGCTCTGGATCGTGCTTCAGCGCGTCCTTTCGACTAACAACGTCAGCTGAGACGAGATGTAACGAGGCGTCGATCTGCAGCTGCTTGCGCCGCGGCGGGCTGGTGACAGCGAACTTGCTGGGCAGCTCCTCGTTAGGCTCGCTGTTGGCCAGCACGTAGTGGAACAGGCCCCGGCAGCCGTGCCGGTAGAGCGCGCGGATGTGGTCGTCCACCTCGAAGCCATCGGTCTCGCCGCGCTGAGTGGCCACGTTGCAGACGTACACCTTCGTTGCGTTTGAAGCGCGCATCGCCTGCTGGATGCCGTCGATGAGCAGGTTGGGCAGAATGCTGGTGTACAGGCTGCCGGGGCCAATGACGATGACGTCGGCCTCGAGGATGGCGGCGACGGCCTCGGGATAGGCCATGATGTGCTCCGGCTGCAGGTAGACGCGGTCGATCTCGCGGCCGCTGTCGGGGATGTTCGATTCGCCGTGGACCATCACCTCGTCGGCCATGACCGCGGAGAGGGTGACGTCCTCGAGCGTGGACGGCAGGATCTGGCCGCGCACCGCCAGGATGCGGCTGGACTCACGCAGCGCACGCTCGAAGTTGCCGGTGATCTTGTACAACGCTGCCATGAACAGGTTGCCGAAGCTGTGGCCCTCGAGGTCCGACGAGCCGGCGCCGAAGCGGTACTGGAACAGTTCCTGCACCAGCGGCTCGGCATCCGCCAGGGCCACGATGCAATTGCGGATGTCGCCCGGCGCCGGGATGTGGAATGCCTGCCGCAGCCGCCCCGAGCTGCCGCCGTCGTCCGCGACGGTCACGATGGCGGTGAGGTTGGAGGTCTGCTCCTTGAGGCCGTGCAGCAGCGTGGACAAACCGTGGCCCCCGCCGATCGCCACGACCTTTGGCCCGCGCTGCAGCTGCTTGCGCTGGAGCACGATGTCTCTGATGCGCCTGCCTTTGGCGAACGGCGCCAGCAGCGTGCGGTTGAACAGCAGCAGCCCGCCGATGACAACGACCCCGCTGACGGAGATGAGGATGAGCCCGCGCAGCCACTGTGGCCCGATGAACTCCAGGAACAGCAGGTAGACGACCATGCCGGACGTGCCGGGGAAGTCAACCTCACGATAGACCTGCACCAGCAGCAGCGCTACGCCCAACCCGCACATCAGCACGCCCACGAACAGCAGCAGCAGCCAGCGCTTGACCTTGAGGCCGGGCCGGAGCCACTGGATCACACGGGGAGCCTTTCGGCAAGCAACGCCGCGATGCCTTCTTCCAAGGTGACCTTAGGCTCCCAGCCAAGCAACTCGCGTGCCCGGGCGACGCTGGCTCGCTTGAAGCGCTCATCATTGCCACGAGGGTCCGTGTGCTCCGTGGGACCGCCGATCAGGGCAGCCACCTGGTTAATCGAGAATTCGCGGCCGCTGCCCACGTTCACGGGCTCGCCTCCGCCTACTTGGGCGGAATCCGCTGCTAGCAGGTTGGCGCGCACAACGTCGCTCACGTGCGTGAAGTCGCGTGTCTGCTGTCCGTCACCGTGGATCGTCAGCTTACGGCCGTGTTTCCGCTGCTCCATGAAGATGCCGATGACCAACCGGTAGGCGCCCTCCATGACCTGCCGCGGGCCGTACACGTTGAAATAGCGCAAACAGACTGTTTGGAGTCCGTATACGCGCACGAAATTTCGGCAATAAATCTCGCCCATGTAC
>DATKQD010000110.1:0-7506 GCA_035532895.1 Chloroflexota bacterium | reverse complement strand
GCCGGCCTCTTCGCCATAACGCAGGCTGTGCATGATGTTGTAGATGAAGACCAGCACGGCCAGCGCGATGATGAAGGCGCCCACTGTTTCCACCAGGTTCCATAAGGACCAGCCCATGCCGGCGGGGTAGGTGTAGACGCGTCGCGGCATACCGTCCAACCCCAGCCAGTGCATGGGGAAGAAGGTGAGGTTGAAGCCCACAAAGGTGAGCCAGAAGTGCCACTTGCCGGCGACCTCGCTGAGCAGTTTGCCGCTCATTTTGGGGAACCAGTAGTACGCGCCGGCGAAGATGCCCATGATCGACCCGCCGAAGAGCACGTAATGGAAGTGCGCCACGATGAAGTAGGTGTTGTTCTGCTGCAGATCCGCCGGTGGCGAGGCGTGCATAACTCCGCTGATGCCGCCAATGATGAACATCGCGATGAAGCCGATGGCGAACAGCATCGAGGTCGTATATCGCAAACTCCCCCCCCACAGCGTGCCGATCCAGTTGAAGATCTTCACGCCCGTGGGGACCGCGATGGCCATGGTGCTGAACGAGAAGGCGGCGTCCGCAGCGGGCCCCAAGCCCTGGGCGAACATGTGGTGCGCCCAGACGCCGAAGGCGAGGAAGCCGATGGCGATGCCGGAGTAGACCACGAAGGCGTGGCCGAACAGTGGCTTACGCGCGAAGGTGGGCAGCACCTGTGACACCATGCCCATGGCCGGCAGAATGAGGATGTAGACCTCAGGATGCCCGAATATCCAGAACAGGTGGACCCACAGCTGCGGGTCGCCGCCGCCGGTGGGGATGTAGAAGTGCGTCCCAAACAGGCGGTCGAACATGAGCAGCACCAGCGCCACCGTGATCACCGGGAAGGCGAGCAGCAGCAGCACCGAGGTGACGAGCGTCATCCACGTGAAAACCGGCATGCGCATCATGCGCATGCCGGGCGCCCGTAGATTGACAATGGTGACGAAGAAGTTGAGCGCGCCGAGGATGGATGCCACCCCGAGTATCTGCAGCCCAATCATCCAGAAGTCCTGATTAAGGCCAGGCGAGTAGGGCTTCTCGGTCAGGTTGGCGTAGCCGAACCAGCCCGCGTCCGGTGCCTGGCCGATGAGCCAGCCGGCGTTAATGAACAGGCCGCCAGCGAGGAATATCCAGTAGCTGAGCGCATTCAGGCGTGGGAAGGCGACATCGCGCGCGCCAATCTGCAGCGGGATGATGTAGTTGAAGAAGGCCACGCTCAGGGGCATGACCACCAGGAAGATCATGGTGGTGCCGTGCATCGTGAACAGTGCGTTGTACGTGTCCGCGGACACGATCTGGCCGTTGGGCTGGGCTAGCTGCAGGCGGAGGATCAGTGCCTCAACGCCGCCCATAAGGAAGAAAATCAGGGCGGTGACGCCATATAAGAACCCGATGCGCTTGTGATCGACAGTGGTGAGCCAGCTGCCCAGGCCGTGCTCGCCGTGCGGGCGCGGCATCGCCGCCGGGATCGCTGGGCGGGCGGCGACTGGTCTTACGAGCGTTGTTGCCACGGGGATCCTCCCTTGAGAATTGCCGCCATTACTTGAGCGTCGTCAAGTACGCGACGAGATCAGTGATTTGCTGGTTGGTCAAGTGCAGGTTGGGCATGATAGAGCCCGGCTTCTCGCCCGGTGGGTTATGCAGCCAGGCCGCGAGATCGTGTGGGTTGTTCTTGAGAATGCCGCCCGCGATGATGGACCGGCTGGCGAGGTGCGTGAGGTTGGGGCCGATGGTCCCTGAAGACACACCCTGGATGGTGTGGCAGCCGATGCACGGCTCGCTTTTGAAGGTAGCCAGGCCAGCTGCCGCCAGTGTTCCCGCGGCCGGCGCTACCGGGGGCGCCTTTTGGGCCGCGACCCAGGTGTTGAAGTCGGCTTGCGACTGGACGACGCCCAGCAGGCGCATGTTGGCGTGCGACGTGCCGCAGTATTGGCCGCACTGTCCAGGGGTGACACCAATGGTATTCGGTGTCCACCACAGGCTGTTCTGGTGATTGGGAATCACGTCCCGCTTGCCGCCCAACCGGGGCAGCCAGAAGCTGTGCATCACGTCCGCCGATTCGAGCGTGAAGGACACGGTCTTGTTTACCGGCATGTGCACTTCATCGGCCGTGGTGATGCCCAGGGTAGGGTACTGGAACTCCCACCACCATTGGTGCCCAATCACGGTCACCTTCATGGCGTTGGCCGGCGCCGGCGCCTCGGTCGCGAAGATGGTTTGCGTGGTGAAGAAGGCGATTACCGCCAGGAGGATCGTGGGGATAATGGTCCAGGTGATCTCCAGCCGGTTGTTGCCGTGCACCTGCACCGGCATCTCGTTTTCCCGGCCGCGGCGGCGCCGGTAGCGGACGAGCACGTACACCAGTACGCCCTCCACGACAACGAACACGCCCGCTCCCATAAAGAAGGTGAGCTTGAGCAGGAACTGAATCTTGTCCGCGAATCCCGATTGCGGAGCGAGCGTCGTTTGGGGATCAACGCTGCAGCCGCTGAGGGCTACCATCGCTACGCCGGCCAGGGCTACCATCGCACGTCGACCGAAGGTTAGGCGGCCCGCCAAGTTAACCATGTGCACCCCGTATCAGTGTTGAGCTCGGATACGGTGCGTTCCGTGCGGCGGGCGCGCATCGCGCTGCCGGAGGTGCCCCTCCCCAGCATCGCGTTGCACCCTAGTCCTCACCGTTCCGCGCCGATTCTATCGCCTACGCTGCTGGGCAGCATAGGGCGCGCACCTTAGAGCAGGACGCCGTGGTCCCTCGATGTGCTCGACGGTGGTGTTAAGCAGCTTGTTCGTTACGCAGCGCGCGCAGCGCTGCCGCTGGGTCGCCCGCTGCCATCAGCGCCTCGCCCACCAGAATGGCATCCACACCCACGGCCAGCACCCGCTCAACGTGCGTGCGGGAGCTGATGCCGCTCTCGCTCACCACCAGGTGGCCGAGTGGGATGCAGGGCCGCACGCGTTCCGTGGTGGTCAGGTCTGTTGCCATGCGGCTCAAGTCCCGATTGTTGATGCCAATGACACTCGCGCCGGCGGCCACCGCCGCGTCAGCTTCACGCTCCTCGTGCACCTCGACCAGCGCGCACATGCCCATCTCCCCCGCGAGGCCGATCAGGTCGCTCAACAGCGAGGGCGGCAGCGCCCGTACGATCAGCAGGATGGCGTCCGCGCCCATGGCGCGGGCTTCCCACAGCTGATAGGCATCTAGTGTGAAGTCCTTGCGCAGCACGGGCAGACCAACCTGCCGTCGCACAGCGCGCAGATCGTCCGCGCTGCCGCCAAAGTACTGTGCGTCGGTGAGTACGGACACGGCACTGGCGCCTGCCGCTTCGTAAACGGCCGCGACCGCCGCTGGCTCGGCCTGCGCACGGATCACGCCCGCGCTGGGCGATCGTCGTTTCACTTCAGCGATCACCGCCAGCCCCGTGCCCTCCAGAGCCTGCTGAAATGCCCGCGCCGGCGGCTGGTCGGCCGCCATGCGGCGCATGTCAGCCAGAGGCACCGCGGCGCGGGCAGCCGCGAGTTCCTCGCGCTTGTGCGCCAGTATCTCGTCCAGAATGGTCACGCCGTGGGCACGTTCTCCATCCGGAAGGCCGCCAGCGCCTCCAGCGTTTCCTGTGCCCGACCGGAGTCCAACGCGCGTGCGGCTAGCGCGGCGCCCTCCCGCAGGTCCTCGGCCTTGCCCGCCGCGGCAAGAGCGGCGCCGGCGTTCAGCAGCACCACGTCGCGCGGGGCGCCCTGGCTGCCGGCGAAGACCTGGCGAATGGTCGCCACACTCTCCTCGCGCGATGACGCGCGAATTGAATCGGGCGGGTGGGTGCGCAGGCCGGCATCCTCGGGAGTCACCTGATAGTTGCGGATCCAGCCGTCGCGCACTTCGTGCACTTCAGTGGGCGCGCTGATGGACAGCTCGTCCATGCCATCTAAGCCATGCACCACATACGCATGCCGGCAGCCCAGCCGCCGTAACGCGTCGGCCATGCGCAGAGTCAGCCGGCCATCGGCCACGCCAAGCACCTGGGCTTCGGCGCCCGCCGGATTACTGAGCGGGCCCATGACGTTGAAGATGGTGCCGATGCCCAGCTCGCGACGCACCTGGCCGATGGCCTTCATGGCCGGGTGATAGGCCGTGGCGAGCATGAAGCCGAAGTTGGCCGCTTCGATGGAGCGTGCCACTCCCTCCGGCGCCAGGTCGATGGCGATGCCAAGCGCCTCCAGCACATCCGCGCTGCCGAAGTGGCTGGTCACCGCGCGGTTGCCATGCTTGGCCACGGGTTGGCCGGCGGCGGCGACCACAATGGCTGCCGCTGTGGACACATTGAAGGTGGACAGCTGGTCATTGCCGGTGCCGCACGTATCCACCAGCAGCCGGTCCACCGCGACGCGCACGGCGTGCTCGCGCATCACCAGCGCCAGGCCGACCATTTCCTCGACCGTTTCACCTTTCATACGCAGCGCGGTGAGGAATGCGCCCAGCTGTGACGGCGTGGCGCCGCCGGACACCATCTCATTCATGACCTCGCGCGTTTCTTCCGTGGTCATGGATTGGTGCGCGGCGACTTTGGCCATGGCCTCCTTGATCATTTCCGCTTTCCTCCTGGCGTCGCGCCCGGCAGCGAGCCGACGACGTTGCTCATGATGTGCAGCCCTATCTGGCCATCCAGGGTAAGGATGGATTCCGGATGGAACTGCACCGCCGCGATGGGCAGCTCGCGATGTTCAATGGCCATGATGATGCCATCGTCGCTGCGTGCCGTCACACACAGGCATGCGGGCAAAGCGGCCTCATTGGCGTAGAGCGAGTGGTAGCGGCCGGCCACGAAGGCCTGGGGCAGCCCGTTGAACAGCCGCCCGCCGCTGGCGTGCACGTGCGAGGGCTTGCCGTGCACCGGCTCGGCCAACAGGCTCAAGCTCCCGCCAAAGTGCTCCACGATGCCCTGCAGGCCCAGGCAGACGCCGAACACGGGCAGGGATCGCGCCACGCACGCGCCCACTGTTTCGGCCACCCGGAAGTCGGCTGGCCGGCCCGGCCCGGGCGAAAGCACGACCAGGTCCGGCGCCAGCCGGTCCAGCTCGGTCAGCGGAAAACCGGCGCGCAGCGTGGTGACCTCAGCCCCGGTTTGGCGCAGATAGTTGGCGAGTGTGTGTACGAAGGAGTCCTGGTGGTCCACCAAAAGTACACGCCGGCCGGCCCCTGGAGCCGGCACGCTCGCTGGGGCCTTCTCCGCGATGTCGGCAGGCCGCCGAATCGCGTCCAACAAGGCCGAGGCTTTGACGCGCGTTTCGCGCTCCTCCGCATCAGGGTCGGAATCGTACAGCAGGGTCGCCCCTACCCGCACCCTGGCGGTGCCGTCAGTGATGTGGACGGTGCGCAATGTGAGGCCGGTGTTGAGATTGCCGTTGAAGCCGATCACGCCCACCGCGCCGCCGTACCAGGCTCGAGCCGAGCGCTCGTGATCCTCCAGGAACTGCATGGCCCACGCCTTCGGCGCGCCGGTCACGGTGACGGCCCAGGTGTGTGCCAGAAAGGCATCCAGCGCGTCGAACCCGGCCCGCAGATGCCCCTCCACGTGGTCGGCCGTGTGAATGAGGCGAGAGTACATCTCGATTTGCCGGCGGCCAATGACGCGTACGCTGCCGGGTACGCAGATGCGGGACTTGTCGTTGCGGTCCACATCGGTGCACATGGTCAGCTCGGCCTGGTCCTTCTGAGAGTTCAGCAGCTCCTGAATGCGCGCCGCATCGGCAATGGGGTCGTCGCCACGGGCGATGGTGCCCGAAAGAGGGCATGTTTCCACGCGGTCGCCATCCACCCGCACGTACATCTCGGGCGAGGCTCCCACCAGGTACTCGTGGTCGCCCAGGTTGATGAGAAAGCCGTAGGGCGCGGGGTTGCGCTCCCGCAGGCGGCGAAACAGCTCGGAGGGCGCCGGGTGGCAAGGCTCCTCGAAGGTCTGGCTGAGTACCGCTTCAAACAGGTCGCCTCGGCGGAAGGCTTCGCGTGCCACTTGCACGCCGGCCGCATACTCGCCCGGCGCGTGGTCGCTGCGCTGCTCCGTGCCGGCGCCGGGGAGAAAGGCGCCGGCCACGCCACCGCCGGGCAGGCTGGCCGTGGACCAGCCCGGGCCACCGAACTCGTAGCGGATGCGCGTGGCCCGCTCGCGCTGATGATCGACGATCAGTATCTCGTCCGGCAGGTACAGCACCAGGTCGCGTTGTCTGGGCGATCGCTCCAGCCGCGGGCGCAGGGGCTCGAACTGCAATGCCAGGTCGTAACCGAAGGCGCCGTACAGGCCCAGGTGCGCGTCGGCATCGCTCCGGAACAGCCCGACCAGGGCGCGCAGCAGGGTGAACACAGAGGGCTGTTTGCTGCGATCCTCCTCCACGAAGGTGGAGCTGCCGCTGGGAATCGCTCCGGCCAGCGCGGCTCGGGCCCGAGTCGCCAGGGCCAGGCCGGCCGCCTCGAGGGCCTCCGCGACGGCCGGGATGAGCGCCTCACCCCGCGCATTGAGGGCCTGTACGCGAAATTCGCGCGCACGTGCCGTCACCTCCAATGGGGGGTCCACAAAGCCGATGTCCCAGCGGGTGTAGCGGCCGGGATACTCGTAGCTGGAGGCCAGCAGCACGCCTTTGTGGCCGTCCAGCGCGTCGATCACGGGCTCGATCGCGCCCTTCACGGGCAGGTCCTCGAGGTGTCGACGAATGTCGATGCCTCCGATGGTGCGAAACGCGGTGGGGGCTGCCGGAAATCTGGGGTCTGTCTCATCCGCCATCTGGGTGTCCTCCATGTTCACATGAGCTGGCTGCCGAAGATGTTGCCCGCGGCGCGGCGCTCGTTTGGGAGGGGCGGATTCGAGTACACCAAGAAGCCGCCCCATCCGCGAGGCGGCTTCGTCGTTCCGTGAGCTGAAAGCGCGAAGGTGCTGCCGCCTATGAGGACGGCCGCCACCATTGCCCGGATTGTCGCCGCTGCGCTTTCACAATCACATGCTGCCACAGGCTGGCGGCTGGGTCAAGACGGCCACCGGGGAGAGCGGAGAGATTCACCTAGGAGTGCGGCGTTAGGAGGGGGAAACGGGTTAAGTCTTTTGGCTCATCCTTTGGTCCATCAGCGCCCTTAGGATGAGCCACGTGAGCCCGCCCCGACGAATCAAGGTGATGGTTGTAGACGACCACGCGCTCTTCCGCGCTGGCCTGCGCGACCTCCTGCAGGAGGACCGCGAGGTGGAGGTGGTGACCGAGGCCGCGGGAGGTGAGGAGGCGGTCGAGAAGGCGCGGACCTTTGTGCCGGACGTGGTGATCATGGATGTGCGGCTGCCCGGCATGGGTGGCATCGAGGCCACGCGGCTCATCAAGAAGGAGCACCCGCCAACCGAGGTGGTCGTTATCAGCGCTATCGACGATGAGGAGCAGATCGTCGAAGCGATCGAGGCAGGGGCTACAGGCTACCTCATCAAAGACGATGAGCCCGAGTCGGTGGTGAGCGCCATCCACCA
>DATKQD010000109.1:0-7122 GCA_035532895.1 Chloroflexota bacterium | reverse complement strand
GGTAGAACCATCTCCAGCTGGCGCAAGGGGTCCCCAACCCAGCGCTGCACATCTTGCTCGGTGGCCGGCTCCGGCGCAAAGGCGGGCACATCGGGGCGCGATGCGAGCGCGGCATGGAGCTCCGCGGTCACCCTTCCAACCGTTTCCACCAGTGGCAGGAGTGGCATGGCCCCACTGTTGGGTGCTCGCAGCAGAGGAGCCAGGCGGCTGGTGCAGAAGCTCCAGCCATCACCTTCATTGGCGACGAAGCGGTGCAGCAGGGCCACAGTATGCCGCTCGCCGGCTGTGCTCTGGTATTCGAGTACGGCGCCCAGCCGCGGCACGTGCGGGAAGTGCGCCTCCAGCGTGAGGAAGCGGCCGATCGCGGCCTCACGACTCACGCCCTGGGGCCGGCGCAGCAGCTTGAGCACCCACGTCCGGCCATAGATGATTGAGCTGTTGCTCTGCTCGGCGCGTGAGAGCTGGCCCTGGTCCGCCAGCTCAGGATCCAGCTGTTCGAAGCGGTGCAGCAGCAGCTCACCCTCACGGCAGGGGAGAGGCCGGTCGTTCAGCAAGGCTCGGTAGAGGGCCGCCTGCCCCTGGGGCAGCTCGGTGGCATCGTGCAGGGTGGTGGTCTCGCCAGTGGGCGCGTGAAGGACCGCCAGCGGCACGGATTCGGGCGGCGCCGCGGTCCCGGCGACAGCCAGCAGCGGCAAGGCGTACACCTCCGGCTCGCCCTCGCTGTAGAGGGCGCGCGCCAAAACCAGCACCAGCGCTGACCTGGGCTCCAGCTCGGCCGCGTCCAGCAACTCCAAGCGCCGCGGCGTGCGCGCCTTGCCGGCAAACCAGCGGCGTGCGGCCAGCGCTTCGCCGGGGATCGCGCCCAGGCTCGCGCTCAGCCCGGAGCCGAGCGCGTCGCCCAGGGTCACCGGGCCGGTGGAGTGAGCTGCAGGATCGCAAAGGGGGCGCTTGCGGGGTCGAGCACAAGCTGCTGCCAGGCACCGCGGCGTGCCGAACGCTGCCCGCTGGCCAGGTCTCGCACCTGGTACTCATCGGCGTCCGATGCGCCCAGCCAATCCAGGGGCAACTGCACCCACGGCTGGCGAGGCTGGCCCACGTCGGTGCTCACAGCCACGAACACCATGCTGGCGCCGTCGGCGCTGCGCAGCGCATAGGCCAGCACCTGCTCGTCGTCGCAGCTCTGAAAGCGCAGCTCGCCGCCGCCTTGCAGCGCGGGCTGCCCGCGCCGAATGGCGTTGATGCTGCGGATCTCGGGCCGCAGGTTGCCCGGCTGATCCCAGTTGCGCGCCACGATCTGGTACTTCTCGGAGTGCAGATACTCCTCTGTCCCGGGGATGGGCTGGCCTTCGCAGAGCTCAAAGCCGTTGCAGATGCCGTAGGCCGGGGAGAGCGTGGCGGCCAGCACCAGACGGGCCACGAAGGCCGCGCGGTTGGCGCCCTGCAGCGCCGCGGGCAGGATGTCTGGCGTGTTGGCGAAGAAGTTGGGCCGAAAGCACTCCCGCTGGCCTGCTGCCTGCAGCTCAGTGACGTATTCCCGCAGCTCAGCCGGGGTGTTGCGCCACGTGAAGTAGGTGTAGCTCTGGCTGAAGCCCAGCTTGGCCAGCCGCAGCATGACCTTGGGCCGGGTGAACGCTTCGGCGAGGAAGATCACCTCCGGGTGCTCGCGCTGCACCTCGGCAATGAGCCATTCCCAGAAGGGAAAGGGCTTGGTATGGGGATTGTCGACGCGGAAGATGCGTACCCCCTGATCGATCCAAAAGGCGGCGATGCTCTTGAGCTCGTCCCATAGGGCCGCCCGATCGTCGCAATAAAAGTTCAGCGGGTAAATGTCCTGGTACCGCTTGGGTGGGTTTTCGGCGTACCGAATCGTGCCATCGGGCCGGTGAAAGAACCAGTCGGGATGTTCGCGCACATAAGGATGATCCGGCGAGCACTGCAGGGCGTAATCCAGCGCCACCTCCAGGTGCAGCGAGCGCGCCTGCGCCACAAAGACGGCGAAATCGCTCAGCGTGCCCAGCTCAGGGTGCACGCTCTTGTGGCCGCCGGTGGGGCCGCCGATGGCCCAGGGGCTGCCAGGGTCGCCGGGCTGGGGCCGCAGGGTATTGTCGCGACCTTTGCGCCCGGTTTCGCCAATGGGGTGGATGGGTGGCAGGTACAGCACGTCAAAACCCATGGCGGCGATATCCGGTAGGCGGAGCGCTGCTTCCCGCAGCGTGGACCCGCGGCGCGGGTCCTGTCCCTGCGAGCGGGGGAACATCTCGTACCAGGCCGAGAAGCGGGCCGCTGGGCGATCGACCTGCACGGGAAAGAGGGGCGATTGCGTGCAGCCAGCCAGGTCGCGGGCCAGGCGTTGCATCTCGGGCGCGGGATACGTGTCGCGCGCCACCACCGCGAGCGTGGCCGGATCGGTGCAGCCTTCGCAGCGCCGCAGAAAGCGCTCGGCCGCCGCGGCATCGCTTGCCTGGCCCAGGGCCAGGGCGCGGCGGATGAGCTGCAGGCCGGCCTCAACGTCGGCCCTGGCATCCTCCTCTTCCGCCAGCTTTGCGAGCACATCCTGGCGCCAGGAGGCGAACACATCGCGCCAGGCTTCGATGGCGAACTGGCAACGGCCCAGCACGGTGCAGGCAAATGAGCCCGCCCAACGGTCATTACCCACCAGCCGCAGCGGCGCACGCTGCCACTCGCCAGCGAAAGGCTGCCAGCACACCGAGGCGGCCAGCAAGCCGTGGCCGTCGGCGAAGATGTCGGCGCTCACGCCGATAGGGCGATCCGTCTCAGCCTTGGCCGCGAAGCGCCCGCCATCCACCACCGGCTGCACGTGCTCGATGGCGATCTCGTCGCGCTCCCAGGCGGGTCGCCGCGCCATCAATCCCCGCTCGCCAGCGCCGCCTGCAGGATGGCCTTTGCCATCGGCGCCGCCTGGTCGTAGCCTTCGCCCTGGTGCTCGCGTATGACCACGACAGCGTAGCGCGGGCTGTCAGCGGGGGCAAACGCGGCGAACCAGGCATCGGGCCGCTGGCCGTTGCCCGTTTCGGCGGTGCCGGTTTTGCCGGCCACCTGCACGTTGGGGATGGCGGCCAGCGTGCCGGAGCCGTGCTGCACCACGGCGATCATCATCTGGCGGACCTCATTCGCGACGCTGGCGCTCACGGCCTGCCCCAGGGATCCGCCGTTGAACTGGGCGACGGTGCGCCCCGCTGGGTCCTGCTGTGAGATCACGACACGCGGGCGCGGAATGGTGCCGCCGTTGGCGATTGCCGCGGTAGCCAGCAGCATTTGCAGCGGCGTTACCACCAGCTGGCCCTGGCCGTACGCGGTGTTGGCCAGCAGCACCGGGGTGAGCGAGGCGCCAGGGTCAAACAGGCGGCTCTCGCGCACCGGAATGCCGAGTGGCACCGGCTGGCCGATGCCGAACTGGCGGGCATACTGCTCCAGCGCGGGCCAGCCCAGCTTGAGCCCAACCTGGGCAAAACACGGGTTGCAGGAGTACTGGAAAGCCTGCGTCAGGTTTACGTCCGTCACGCCCGGCGGCAGGTTGGCGCCGTGCACGGCGTAGCCATCCACCACAAAGGTGTCGCCCAGCTGGTGGAAGTGCGTGTCGGGCGTGGCGGTGCCGGCGGCGAGCGCCGCGCTGGCGGTGATGATCTTAAAGGTCGAGCCCGGTGGGAACAGCCCGAGTGTGGCCCGATTGAAGAAGGGGCCGGAGGGATCATGCTGGTGGGCCGGCAGCTCGGCATCGAGCGCGTTGGCGTCGAAGTACGGCTTAGTGACCAGCGCCAGGATCTCCCCGGTCGACGGCTTCATGAGGATGGCCGCGCCGCTGGCATTGCCCAGCGCCTGATCCGTGGCCTGCTGGAGCTTGGCGTCAATGCTCAGGGTGAGAGAATCGCCAGCGCGAGGTTCCAGCCCCGCCAGCTGGCTCAGGGCTGCGCCAATGTCGCCGGATGAGCTGGTGAGGGCGCTGTTGAACGTCTTTTCCAGGCCATCCTGCCCGTAGCGGATGCTCGAGTAGCCAATGAGTGGCGAGAGACTGGGCAGGCTGTAGTGGCGCTGATAGGCATTGCCGGAGCGGGAGCTTTGCGCCAGCACCACACCGTGCCGGTCCACAATCGCCCCGCGGTGGATCTCCTGCTGGGCCTCCACGGCGCGCGGATTGCCGGCGTGGGTGGCCAGCGCCGGTGCGCGCACCACCTGCCAGTACACCAGGTCGCCGCTCACGATGGCGAAGCAGAGGACCAGCAGCGCCGTGAGCTGGCGAATGGGGCGAGTCAGTGGGCCGCGGCGCTCACCAGCGACCCACCCGTCACGTCCTCCCCGCCATCCACGCCGATGACGTTGCCGGAGAGCCAGTCGCTCTCCGGCCGGCTCAGCAGCGCGATCAGGGCGGCGACGTCCCCGGGGGTAGTGAGCCGCTGGCGGGGGTTGTGTTGCAGCGCCTCGGCGAACAGCTGGTCGCTGCCGGGAATGAGGCGCGCCGCCGGCGTGTCCGTCACGCCGGCGCGGATGGCGTTGGCGGTGATGCCGCGCGGGCCCAGCTCTACAGCCAGCTGGCGGATGTAGGCTTCCAGGCAGGCTTTGGCCGCGGACACCGCGCCGTAGCTGGGGATGGCGCGCGTTCCGCCGGAGCTGGTCATGGCATAGATGCGGCCTCCGCCGATCATGAGCTTGCGCGCTACCAGCTCCTGCGTCCAGTACACCAGGCTGCTGGCCATGACGTCGAGCGTCATCTCAATCTGCGCCTGGGTGAGTGCGTCTTTTGGATCATCGGCAATCACCGGCTTCAGTGCGCCAAAGGCAACGGAATGCATGAGCAGCTGCACGTGACGGTCGCCAGCCAGGCTGGCCATCTCGTCCAGCGCGGCAGCGCGCTTCTCCGCATCGGCCACGTTGATGTTGAAGAAGTGTGATTGGCGGCCGGCCTGCTCGATCTCCGCCTGAATGCGTTCCACGTTGTGCATGGTCTGGCGGCGGTCCAGGTGCACGCCGAAAATGTCCCACCCAGCCTTGGCCAGCGCCACTGAGGTGGCACCGCCGAATCCGCTCGAAGCGCCGAGGATCAGCGCCCAATCACCCATGCGCCGATGGTAACAGGCCAGCCACGGCCAGCCTGCTCCAGGGCTGATGGACTGCCCATCGGCTATGGTCAGGGCGTGCGAGCGCGCTGGGCCTGGGCGTTGCTGGCGGCGTGCATCGCGGTCGCTGGGCTGTGCCGCGCATCCAGCCCCAACGAGCCAGCTGGCCCGATCAGCCTCGCTGCCGGCTGGCAATTTGCGCTGGACCCTGCCAACCAGGGGCTGCGGTCGGGCTGGCAGCTGCCGGCGACAGTCTTTCCCAGCCAGCGGACCATGGCCACGGGGCAGTCGCTCGCGGACCAGGGCATCCCCAAGTACCGTGGCATCGCTTGGTTTCGGCGCACCGTTACCCTGCCGGATGGCTGGTCACGCCCGGTGCTTGGCTTCGGCGCGGTGGATGTGGCGTGCGACCTCTACGTGAACGGCCACCTGGCCGGACACTTTGAGGACCAGACGCTGGGCGCGCGAGCCGCGGTGGTGGATCTCGCCACTTTCGCGCGGCCGGGTCAACGGGTCACGCTGGTGCTGCGCGTGGTTGGCACGGGTGGCTTTGGCGGTATCAAGCAGCCGGTCGAGCTCGGAAGTGCGCCGGAGCAGGTGATGACCGGCAAGCAGTACGAGCTGTACCTGCACAACCAGCACCCCAGCTGGCGCATGCCCGCGTGGACCGGCGGCGCGCCGCTGGCCTGGACGGTGGCTGGTGTGCAGGGTGCCCTAACCAAGGCAGTCATCAACACGGATGGCAGCTTCTCGCCCTGGGCCGGGAGCTGGTCTGTCGCCTTCTGGTTGTATGACCCGGGCAGCCGCCGGCTGGTGGCCTTTCCTCCACCCTCGGCCTCGTTGGCGGATGGATCGTCGCCTGTGCCTGTGTTCGACTTCCGCGCTGGGCCGTGGCGGCTGCGGGAGGAGCTGGCGGTGGCCGGCAGCGCCGCGCAACCCGCCGTCACTGCGCGGCTGACGCTGATCGCCGGGCCACATGCTGCCCTGCTGTATGCGGCGCTCCGGCCCTTTACGGCGTCCGGTGGGCTGGCAGCCATCCCCGGGATCGCCTTTCGGGGGCGCGATCTGCTGGTGGCTGGGGCACCCGCGCTGGCGGCCACGCAAGGGCCGGCTGTGACTGGGGGTACGGTTTCGGGCGCGGATGTCAGCGTGGCGGCGGCCGCGGGCGAGCTTCCATTGGCCAGCCAGAGCGTCGAGCGCGCGGGTTTGGCGGAGGGAGTGCTGCGGGAGACGCTGGCGCCGGGAGCCAGCACGACATTCCTTGCGCCGGGCGGGCCGGGCGTGCCCCTGCCGGCCGCCGCGGCGGACCCATCCGAGGTGGCGCGGCAGTGGCAGCGGACCACGCACGCGGTGCAGATTCACCTGCCAGAAGCGCAACTTGAGGCGGCTTACTACAGCTCGCTGGCCTACATGCTGGTGGAGCAGCGAGGCAACCAGATTCATCCCGGCCCGCTGGTCCACAACGCCTTCTGGGTGCGCGACGCCGCCCTGATCGGTTATGCGCTGGAGCGCGCGGGTTTGGTGCAGGACGTTCGCGGCAGTGCGGAGGCCACGCTGGCGGCCATCCAACCGGACGGGCACGTGATCGCGGTCACAGCGGCGAGTGGCCAGCCGGAAGCGGCGGTGGAGTTGGATGCACCCGGCGAGGCCGCGTTTTCGCTGGCTGAGTATGCGCGCTTCTCCGGGGATGGCGCCTTTCTGCGGCGAGCATACGGCCCCCTCATGCTGGCGCTGCATACTGCGCTGGGGCAGCGCGGCGCTGATGGGTTGCTTCCGGCCAACCAGAGCGCGGAGGACCTGGGGCCGGCCAGCCAGCAGCATTACTGGGATGACCTGTGGCTGCTCACCGGCTTGCAGGAAGGCCAGTGGGCCGCCACGCGCCTCGGCCACTCAGAGGACGTGGCCAGGTTGGCTGCGGCCGAGGATCAGCTGCGGCAGGCCCTCCTGGCAGCAATCGCCGGAACGCGAGCCGGTTACATCCCGAACAATGCCGTGGACACCACCAGCTCAGCTATGGCCCGCGGCTCCAGCCCGGCGCTGTGGCCGCTGC
>DATKQD010000108.1:0-26504 GCA_035532895.1 Chloroflexota bacterium | reverse complement strand
TAGAAGTTCGGCCGGAAACCTGCCGCGGCGGCCGGGGCGGCCTCCAGAGCGTCGATTGAGCTCGCCAACTGTAGCGACAGGGGATCGGCTGAGGGCCGCCAATGGCTTTCCGGCCGAACTTCTAGGTCAATCTCCTTTCTTGGGGTAGCCTGGGTCTTCTTCGTAAACGCATGCAAGAGAACGAGGTGCTGTCCCGTCGTTGCCACGTACAGGACACGGTGTTGAACGCGGCCTCGCACACGAAGCTCGTACAGCTTGGCCCGCAGCGGCCTTACGTGCGGCATGCCGAGGGCCACACCGAACTCTTCGAGTAGGTCCAGCTCCACTGACAACCTGGCCGCCTCTTGAACTGACAAATTGTCGATGTATTGGCGAACGGGAGAGCTGCCGCCGGCTGTTTCGTAATAGATAAGCCCCCATTCACTCACAGGGGCTAATATAGCACGAACGCTATAAATGGCCCCAATATCTCAACCGGTGCCGGAGGTCAGCAGGGGGTGAGTCCCATTGGAACAGCGGTCGCCGATGACCTGGCTCGGAAGCTCGCGGAGGACCCTGAGTATTGCGCCGTGCTCACGGCCAACGCGAAGGCACTTCTCCCGTATGCCCGGCCTTCACGGGTTGAAGCCTTCTTGGTAACGGTTGCGAACAGGCCAGATCGCTCGTTCAGCCCATTAGTCGCCGTTCATCCGTTTTCGCACCGCCAGCTCGCTCGGTACATACGCTCGGCGCGGCCGGAGGCCTACGCCTCCTGGCGGAGGCGAGCAGCCAGGCGCGGGTACACGCGCAGCGCATTGTCCGCGAAGATGCGCTGGCGGTCTTCATCTGTCAGCCAGGAGATGGCGTCGACGTAGGGCTTGGTATCGTCGAAGTAGCGGCCGCTGTCTGGGTCGATCCCTCGGACTGCCCCGATCATTTCGGAGCCAAAGAGGACGTTGCCTGGCCCAACGGCCTTCACCAGCAGTTCGACCCCTGGCGCCCAGTACACGCAAGTATCGAAGAACACATTCCGCAGCAGCTCCTCGGGCGCACGCCAGCCCTGGTCGCGGGCGATGCCACGATAACGGCCCCAGTGGAAGGGAATGGCCCCGCCGCCGTGCGGGATGACGAATCTCAGCGTCGGGAAGCGCTCGAACAGCTTTGACGACAGGAACTGCATGAAGGCCGTTGTGTCGCCGTTGAGGTAGTGCGCGCCGGTATGGTGAAAATTGGGGTTGCACGAAGCCGCCACGTGCACCATTGCCGGCACGTCCAGCTCGACCATCTTCTCGTAGAGCGGGAACCACCACGGGTCCGTGAGCGGCGGATCACTCCAATACCCGCCGGAGGGGTCCGGGTTCAGGTTGCAGCCCACGAATCCGAACTCCGCGACGCACCGCTCCAGCTCGGCGATGCAGTTGGCCGGCGGCACACCTGGCGACTGCGGCAGCATGCACACACCAATGAAGTTGCTGGGGTACAGCGCGCACACCCGCTGAATGAGCTCGTTGCAGGTTTCGCTCCAATACTGGCTGATCCGTGGTCCGCCAAAGTGGTGGCCCATGCCGGCAGCGGTGGGCGAGAACAGCGCCAAGTCCGTGCCGCGCTCCCGCTGAAACTTGAGCTGGCCATTCTCGAGGGAGTCGCGGATCTCATCGTCGCTGATGTTGACCTTGCCTTTGCGCGGGTCGTTCAACTGCGTTACCTGCGCACCGCGGTAAACCTGCAGCCCTGGAGGCGACGTGGTGTAGTGGCCATGGACGTCGATGATCATGCTGTCTCCTTGGGCCGCAATCTCGGTCGACAACGCACCTCTTGCCTCGAAGCGGCCAGCTGGGGAAATTGTAGGGGCGGCTCTAAGTTTGCCCCAGCAACTACGCGGAGCAGGCGGCGGCGCGGTTGAGCAGCAGGTCGCGTTCGCGCGCGTTGCGTGTGAGCGCCGCGGCCTGGCGGAACTCCACGGCGGCTTCGGCGACCCGGCCAAGCTTGGCCAGCAGGTCGCCCCGCACACTGGGCAGCAAATGGTAGCCGGCCAGTGCCGGCTCGCCGCGCAGCGCATCCACCACCTGCAGGCCCGCCGCCGGCCCGAAGGCCATGGCCAGCGCCACGCCGCGGTTCAACTCCACCACGGGTGACGGCGCCACCTCAGCCAGCTCCGCGTACAGCGCGGCGATACCCGGCCAATCGGTCGCTTCGGGCGTGGTGGCACGGGCATGGCAGGCGGCGATGGCGGCCTGCAGTGCATAGGGGCCCTGAGATCCACCCAACGCCTGCGCCCGCCCCAGCGCGGCCAGGCCGCGGCGAATGAGCAGCCGATCCCACAGCGCACGGTTCTGGTCCAGCAGCAGCACGGGCGCCCCACCCGGGCCCAGCCGGGCACGCGCCCGAGAGGCCTGGATCTCCATCAGCGCCACCAGGCCGTGCACCTCCGCCTCGCCCGGCGCCAGCTCCGCCAGCACCCGGCCCAGCCGCAGCGCCTCCTCGCACAACGCCGGGCGCATCCAATCCTCGCCGGCGGTAGCGGAGTAGCCCTCGTTGAAGATGAGGTAGATCACCTCCAGCACAGCCGGCAGCCGCGCCCGCAGATCCTCGCCCTGGGGCACCTCGTACGGCACCTTGGCGCTGGCCAGCGTGCGCTTGGCGCGCACGATCCGCTGGGCCACCGTCGGCTCCGGTACCAGGAAGGCTCGCGCAATCTCGTCCGTAGCCAGGCCGCCCAGCAGGCGCAGGGTGAGCGCTACCCGTGCATCCGTGGTGAGCACCGGGTGGCAAGCGATGAAGATGAGGCGCAGCAGATCGTCGCCAATCTCCTCCGGCTCATCCTCCACGGCGGCCAGGTCGCTATCCGGCGCGTATGGCTCCAGGTCACGTCCCAGCTCTTCCTGCTTGCGCTCCAGCACGGCGTCGCGCCGCAGGAGATCGATCGCCCGACGCTTGCCAATAGCCATCAGCCAGGCGCCGGGGCGCTCCGGCACTCCGGACTGGGGCCACTGCCGCAACGCCGCGACCAGCGCGTCCTGCGCCAGGTCTTCGGCCAGGCCCACATCTCGCACCACATGCGCCAGCCCCGCGATCAGTCGTGCGCTCTCGATTCGCCACACCGCCTCAATCGCGCGGTGCACCTCGGCCGCGTGCGCGTCCGCCGAGGCGGCGGTGGATGGCACTGACCGCGAAGGGAGCTCAGTTGCCGTGATCAGCCCCTGGGCGGCTAGCGGCGCCCGTTGGTCCCCGCGGGTTCCGCCTGCGCATGGGCGCCCGCCGCCCGCGAGTGATGGCCGTTGTGGGCCGGCGCCGCGTCGTCATCGGACATATGGCTCACCCAGGTAGCGTACATCTCGGCGTAGCGGCCCTGCCGCGCCACCAGCTGGGCATGGCTGCCGAGCTCCACGATCTCGCCGCCTTCCACCACGCCGATGCGGTCGGCGCGCATGGCGGTGGAGAGGCGGTGCGCGATGATGATGGCCGTTCGGCCCTCGAGCAGGGCGTCCAGCGCAGCTTCCACCTTGGTTTCCGAGGCCAGGTCCAGGTTGGAGGTCGCTTCATCCAGCACCAGCACCCGTGGGTGCGCCAAAAACGCGCGTGCCAGGGCCAGCAGCTGCCGCTCGCCCGACGAAAGCGACGATCCACGCTCGTGGCAGGGTGTATCCAGCCCAGCCGGCAGGCGATCGATGAGGTCCGTCAGCCCGACCACTCGGCAGGCCTCCATGACCTCGTCGTCCGACGCTTCCGGCCGGGCGAAGGCGATGTTATCGCGGATAGTCCCGGAGAACAGGAACGCCTCCTGCGGGACCACGCCCAGCTGGCGGCGCAGCGACGCGAGATTCACCTGTCGCAAGTCCCAGCCATCGATCAGTACGCGGCCCCGGGTGGGATCGTAGAAGCGGGTCACCAGCTTGGCGATGGTCGACTTGCCCGCGCCCGTCTCGCCGACCAGTGACAGCGTTTCACCGGCGGCGATGCGCAGGTTCACATTGCGCAGCACGGGCAGCGCGGGATCGTACCCAAAGTCCACGCCATCCAGCACGATCTCGCCCTCCATGGGCGGCATGTCGGGCGCGCCAGGCAGCTCCGGCACGGTGGGCCGAGTGCTCAGCAGGTCGGCCAGCTTGGCGATGGCCGCGGTGCCCTGCTGATACGTGTTGTAGAGCTGCGCAATCTGCTGGATGGGCGCGAAGAACGAGGTGAGGTACAGCACGAAAGCGGTCAGCTCGCCAATGGTGAGCTGATGGTGCAGCACCATCACGCCGCCCACGGCCACCACCAGCGCCTGCGCCACCACGCCAATCACTTGTGAACCAGGGCCATAGATGGCATTGAGCTTGGCCGTCAGCACATTGGCGCCGCGATACACCCACACCACGTCTCGGTGGTGATCGATGTTGCGCTGCTGGCGGTTGTTGGCCAGCACAACGCGCACCCCGGACAGGCTCTCCTGCAGGTCCGCCAGCACGGCGGCGATGCCATTGCGCACGCGATCGTAGCCGCGGTCCGACGCCACGCGGAACCAGTTGCTCAGCAGCACCATACTCGGCACCACCAGCAGCACCACGAAGGCCGCCATCGCCACGTTCATAGAGAACAGCACAACCGTCACCACGACGATGGTGAGCCCTTGCACCACGACCTGCACCAGGCCGTTTTGCAGCATCTGGTTGGTGGCCTCGATGTCGCTGGTCATACGAGTCATGATTCGGCCGGCCTTCTCGGCCGTGAAGAAATCGAGCGAGAGGCGCTGAATGTGCGCGAATACCCGCGTGCGCTGCTCGTAATTCAGCCGCTGCGCCAGCCGCGCCGTCCAGGCGGTGCGCAGCCCGGTAGCCAGCCCGCCCACTACCAGGCTGACGATGTAGGCGATGCAGGCCACTACCAGCACGTGCGTGTTACGCCCGACCACGCCCTGATCGATGCCGATCTTGGTGAGCAGAGGGCCGGCCTGCAGCAGCAGCGTTTCCACCCCCACCAGCGCCAGCGCCAGCACGGCGGCGGGAATTTGCCCGGAGAGCAGCACCCGTAGGCTGTAGTGCTCGCCCTCGGGCATCACCTGACTGAAACTCAGCGGCTGCTCGGTCCATTCCGGCTCTTTGGATTCGATCTGCTGAACACGGACGCGCAGCTCCTCCGGCACGCCGGCAAAGGGCAGGCCCGCCTGGGCTCCGCCACCATGGGCTCCGCCGCCACCGCCACCACCCCACATGCCGCCGCCACCACCGCCGCCGCCCCACATTGCCATTAGTCCAGCCCTCCCGCCGCGAAGCCGCCAAACCCTCCGGCGCTGCCCCGCCGGCCACCACGGCCACCGCTCATGGCGAAGGCCCGCTCCTCGGCCGGCGCGCCCTCGGCCGCCTCTTGCTTGGCTTCGGCCTCAGCCTCCACCTGCGCCAGCACTTCCACGTAGCGCGGCTCCGTAGCCAGCAACTCGGCGTGGGTGCCCTGGGCCACCACGCGCCCGCCTTCCACCAGGGCCACCCGATCCGCCAGGCTGATGGTCGAGAGGCGGTGGGCGATGATGAGCGTCGTGCGGCTGGCCATGAGCCGTCGCAGCGCGTTGTGAATCTCCAGCTCCACCTGCACGTCGATAGCGCTCGTGGCGTCGTCAAGGATCAGTACGCGCGGGTTCACCAGCAGCGTGCGGGCCAGGGCAATGCGCTGGCGCTGGCCGCCGGAAAGTGTGTAGCCCCGCTCGCCCACGACAGTGTCGTACCCCTCGGAGAGCTCCATCACAAACTCGTGCGCGCAGGCCGCTTTGGCGGCCGCCAGCACTTCCTCCAGGCTGGCGCCAGGCCTGCCGTAAGCGATGTTGTCCCGAATGGAGGCGGAGAAGAGGAAGGGCTCATCCAGCACCATGCCCACGTGCGCGCGCAGGCTGGCCTGTGTGAGGTCGCGCACGTCGTGGCCATCCACCTCCACGCTGCCGGAGGTCACGTCGTAAAAGCGCTCCAAAAGCTTGGCAATGGTCGACTTGCCCGAGCCCGTGCGCCCGACTAAGGCCACGGTCTGGCCGGGCCGCAGCTCGAGGTTGAAGTGGCTCAGCACTTCTGGCCCATCGCCGTAGGCGAAGGTCACGTCGCGGAAGGACACCTGCCCCTGGGGGTCCACCAGGTCCACCGCGGTGGGGCTGTCGGTGATGTCGGGCTGCTCGTCCAGTATCTCGTAGACACGCTCGGCCGAGGCGGCGGCCCGCTGCGCCATCAGCACAATTTGTCCGAGCATGCGAAATGGAGCCTGCAGCAGGATGACGTAGGAGTTGAACGCTACCAGGGCGCCAATAGTCACCTGGTGATGAATGGCCAGCTCACCGCCATACAGCAGCACCAGCGCCAGGCCCACGCCCGGCAGGTTCTGCAGCAGCGGCGCCCAGCGTGCCTGGATGTCCACCTGGCGCACGGTGGCCCACTGGACGCGCCGCGCTTGCTTGGCCATGGCCTGGAGTTGCTGTCGCTCGGCCGCGAACGACTTCACCACACGTACGCCGCTCACGTTCTCCTCCACCAGCGTGGCCACTTCGGCCAGCCGCGCCTGCACCACCCAGGAGATGGGGAACATGAGCTTGCGCAGCCGCAGGCCCGTGAGATACACCAGCGGCATGGTGGCCATGGCTACAAACGCCAGCGGCACGCTGATGGTGAGCATGACCACGAAAGCTACCGCCGCGCCAAAGACCTGGATGGCGATGTTGGGAGCGAAGGTCAGAAACATCTGGATCGCGCGGATGTCGGAGTTCGCGCGCGAGATGAGCTGCCCGCTCTGCACCCGATCGTAAAAGCCGAAGGAGAGCCGCGTCAGCTGCTTGTAGATGATGGTCCGCAGGTCGTATTCGATGTCGTAGCCGGCCGTCTGCAGTGATATCTGGCGCATGTAGGAAGTGCCCAGCCGGAAGGCGCCCAGCAGCAGCATGGCGATGACGTACGGCGCCAGCGACGCGCGATGCGCGATGATGGCCTGGTCGATGCCAGCCATCATCACGCGCGGCAGGGCAATCTGCGGGATCAGGGCCAGCGTCGCGGTGATGATGCCGGTGAGTACCGTGGCCTTGTGCGCGGCCAGAATCGGCAGCATGCGGCCAATCCAGCCCTTGGTCTTGTCCGGGTCCACATTGCCTTTGGGGTCGGGCCCGCTGCCGGGAACAATCGAAGCCAGCAGGGCCGCTGCTTCCCGCTCGCGCTGCGCGGCCTGCTCGGCAAAGCTCTGCTGGCGGCGCTCGGCTCGGTCTGACGTTGCTTGAGGGGACCGCCTCATACAGCCGCGGCCACCACAGGGGCCGCGAACCGCCGCCGAGATTCCCGATACTCATCCAGCGCCGGCACCCAGGCCGTGAGGCCCTCCAGCGCAAACGCTGCATCTGCTGCCGGGCTCACCCCAGCCAGCATGGCCAGCCGTGCCGACACGGCCGCGTCCGCCTCCCGCAGGATGCGCTGCCCGCTTTCCGTGAGCAGGTGCGTCACCCGGCGCCGGTCGCTGGGATCCCCATGGCGCTCGATGAGCCCGCGCGCCAGCATGGTGTCCACCAGGCCGGTGACGGTGGGCCGGCTGACCGCCAGCCGGTTGGCCAGCGCCGAGGCCAGCGCCGAGCCCGCCTCCAAGGAGCACAGCATGCGGTACTGCGCGGCGGTGAGATCCGCCTGGGCCAGGGCAATGTCTAATTGCTTGGACAGGCGCGCCAACGCGCGCGACGCGCCTGTCAGCAGTTCGTTCGGCGGGGAAGCAGCCTCAAATACTTCGGTAACCACACCATTAGGGTATCACACCGTTCGTTCCCGCCGATGGTGTTCGGGCCGGGACTGTTATTCCTCGTGCGAGGCGAGCCAGCTCATGTACTCGGCCATGCCGCTGCCAATGGTGTAGTGGGGCGCATAGCCCAGCTCGCTCTGAATCCGGGCAATGCTGCTGTATCCCACGCCACCGCTGCCACCGCGGCTACCAGGCGGGAGCTGCAGGCTGAAACTGGGCTGCGCGGCGTGGGCCGCGCCGGCAACATCCGCGTTGGTGGTGGGCACTCCACTGGCCACGTTGTACACGCGGTGTTGCAGTTTGGGCGCATTGTGGATAAGTCGCAGGCCCAGCACCGCGTCCTTCACGCAGCACATGTCGCCACCATCGCCCGCGTACACCAGGGGCTGGCCATCGCGCTCCAGGGGCAGCGGCCGGCCCTTTACGGCGGCATGCGCCACACGGCTGGGGAAGTTGACCAGGCTGTGGTACAGCGGCCCGTAGATGCCCGAGAAACGGACGATCGCCATGTCCAGCCCGGTGCGATCGGCGAAGTGGCCGGCCAGGACCTCCTCCGCTTTCTTGAACGCTTCGGTGGAGTTGCGGCCGTTCATCGGCAGGGGCGCATCTTCATCATGCGCGCCTGGCGGCAGCTGCGCGTACACTGCCGCTGAGCTGGCCTGCGTGAGGCGGCGCACACCCCGCTTCTGCGCTGCCTCAAGGATGTTCAGCAGACCGATCATGTTCGCCCGATACTCCTCACCCACCTCCCAGGCCCCCGGCGGCGGCGCGAGCAGGTTGCAGACGCTGTCCACGCCCAGCCGGTCGAACGTGGCCGCTACGGCAGCGCCGTCGGTCATATCCAGCGACACCACCGTGACGCGCCCCTGGAACAGCTCCTCGGAGACTTTGGTATCGCGGATAGTCCGGTGCGTGGACACCGCGACCTGCTCGCCGTGGTCCGCGAATTCTCGCGCGGCGTGTGTGCCAATAAAGCCCAAACCGCCAACAATGAACAACATGCGCACATGGTAGCGGACAAGCAACGCCAGCGCACAGTTGTCCGAGATCGTGTCGTCCACGTCCACCAGCAGGGGCCAGCGGCGCGGTGGGCATCACACGGCCGCCTTCTCCTGGCGCGTGTCGCGGCTGCTGATCTCGTGGCTGGCTTGCTCCTGGGCGGCCAGCAGCAGGCTGATGGCCAGGATGCCGATAACGGACCAGAAGAGCGCCACCATGTGCGGGTAACGGAAGAAGTAATGATCGGCGATGCCGGCTACCGCCGAGGCGAACAGCGTGGCAGCCGCGGTGGCAATCCAGGTTTGGGCCGCGGGGCCGGCGCGACTGTAGCCCTGAAAGGTCCACGCCAGCAGGGTGATGCCCACCGCCGCGAAACCGATCATACCCACCAGCCCAATCTCCAGCGTCATGAGCAGGTAAATGTTGGACACGCCCACATACACCCCAACATCGGGGGCAATGGCCGTACCCGTGGGCGTGGTGCCGAAGCCCACGCCAAACACTGGATATTGCGAAATAAAGGTCAGCGCGTCCTTGTACTCGCCCAGGCGCATGGCGGCGGCCTTATCCTCCACCAGGAAGCCGGACACCAGGTGCCGGCCGAAGTTGGTGCCCCCCAGCGCGAAGGCGGCAAACAGCGCAATGAAGGCCACCAGTGGAATGAGCTTGCGATAGCGGATCACCGCCAGGAACAGCAGCCCCACCCCCGTGCCCACGTACGCCCCGCGCGAGTAGCTGAGCAGCAGCGCCCACACCATGACCGCCAGCAACGGCAGCGCAATCCAGCTGGCGCGGCGCCGCTCCCGCCGCCGTTGCTCAGGGCCGGCCGCCACCACGCCGCCAGCCAGGTCGCCCTCAGTGCCTGCCTCCGTCAGGGCGCCCAGCCAGCGCCCCACCAGCAGCACAATGCCCACCATGAGCAGCCCGCCAAAGATGTTTGGGTCCACAGAGGTTGACGTAGCTCGCCAGATGGTGGTGCTGGCGATGAATCGCAGCGTATCGGCTCCCGTGGGATAGCCCAGCGGGCCCAGTGCCGAGAGCCAGCGCATGGCCGTGCCCTGGCCCGCCAGCTTGAAGAAGTCCGCCAGCAATGCCGCTCCGAATGCGCCCAGAATGATGGCATTGGTGAAGCTCCGCAGCGCCCGGCGCGAGGTGAGCCCATTGGTGAAGGCGAAGTACAGCAGAATGCCGAACATCACCCTGATGAAGTACTTGATGGTTTCCGCCGTTACCCCAAAGGCCGAGCCATTGATGAAGGCGACGGTGCATAGCACGACGTAAATCACCACCGGTAGGTCCAGCGGCGTGTGTACGCCCCGCTGCAGCCGCAGCAGCACGCGCAGCAGTGCCACTCCCAGCAGCAAGGCCATGGTCCCATCGAGCAAGGTCGGCTGGATGCCCAACTTGGGCACGGCTGCAAAGGGCAGCAGGCACATCACCCCAGCCAGCAGCCAAAAGCGCCCGGTCGGCCGCGTGGCCACCGCCAGCACCACCCCAAGGGACACCACCAACCCCAGACCGACAAAGGGATTGAGGAGCGAGGTGAGTGCGCCGATGACCACGCCCGCGCCAACGCACAACGCCAGCGCGCGCAGGAGAGCGGCCAGGCCTGGCGGCAGCTCCCAGGTGGCGGCCGCGGAAGGCAGCAGCGAGGGCCTCACGAGTGCCCCACCGGTTCCTCCAGGAGCTCCAGGTAGAGGTTCATGTTCTTCTCGGCGATCGACTGCCAGGAAAACTGCTTGGCCAGCCGAGCCGCCTGGTGGCCGAGGCGCTTGCGCAGCACCGTGTCGTCCGCAAGGCTGGCGATGGCCTGCGCCAGTGCCTCGGGGTTGCCCGCCACCGCCAGCCGCACGTTCACGCCATCCACCAAAGCAGCCTCCGCGGGAGCGGTGGTCACGATGGGCAGGCCATGCTCCAGGGCCGCCATCAGCGTACCGCGGCGGAATGAGGCACCGTCGCGGTACGGCAGAACGCATACGTCGGCGGCCAGCAGGTGCGCCGACACCTCAGCCGGCGCCAGGAAGCCGGTTTCGACGATCAGCGGCCTCAGCCCCAGCTCATCGATCTGCTGGTGAACGTCGTGCGCAAAGCTAACGTTGGCACGGTCGGAGCTGCCGGTGCTGCCGCCCACGAGCAGCAATCTCACCTCTCGCCGCTGCTGCGCCAGCAGGCTCATGGCGGCCAGCAGGTCCGGCAAGCCTTTACTGGCGTTCAGCAGCCCAAAGTGCGCCAGCAGCAGCGTGCGCGAGCCCATCCCCAGCCTGCGGCGCATCTCCTCTCGGGTGTAGCGTGGCGGCGGCTGGTTGAGGACGTTGGGCCCAATCGGCACCAGGTGGTAGCGCGCCTCGGAGGGGCCTGGCCGCTCCGCCAGCAGGCGCTGAAAGTCGGCGCCATTGGTGGCGATGAAGCCGTCGCAGAAGTGCTGGCCAGCGCGCATGGCCAGGCCCCGGGCGGGCCCGCGCAGCCAGGCCTGGCGCGGCGGCTGCAAATCGTGAAAGGTGAACACGACTTTGGCCGGGTTCTTGGCCAGCCGCAGCGCCAGAGGCAGCAGATTGATGGCCGGGTGCAGGCCGTACTGCGCGGTTTGATATTGCACGTGCACGATGTTGGCATTCATCGTCCTGATGCGTTTGCCCAGCTCCGGCCAGCAGAAGAGGTTCCAGCGCTCCACGGCTGGCGCCACCGGAAAGCCCTGGCCGTGCGCACCCTCGCCCGCGGCTTTGCTGGTCACCACACCCACCTGCACACCCAGCACCGTCAGCTGGCGGCACAGCAGATTGGTGTAGTCACCCACGCCACCCTGCAGCGGCGGGAACTCGCCCGAGATCATCAGGACCCGCGGAGGTACCACACTACCACTCGCGCATACAGTCTCAGGCGGTCCAGGCGCAGCGAACGCTTGGCAGGCTGCAGCAGCAGCTTGCCGCTCTCCTCTGCCATCTGCTCAAGATACGTGAGGAACACGAACCAGTGCAGCACCAGCGCGCCCAGGGGCCGGCCGTGTTTGCGAAAAAACCGCTCGCGGCTCTCATGGAAGTTCACGTTCTGGCGAAAGAGGTCCTGCCGGCTGCTGGCTGCCTCGTGGTGCGTCACCTGCGCCGAGGCCAGGTACCGCACGCTGTAGCCAGCCTGGCGCAGCCGAAAGCAGAGGTCCATCTCCTCCGAGTACATGAAGAAGCGCTCGTCAAAGCCGCCCACTCGGTCCAACGCTGCCCGGCGTACCAGGAGGCAGGCGCCCACCAGCCAGTCCACCGTCTGGCTGCAGCTATCCGGCGCATCGGCGGCGTAGTAGTGCCTCAGGGCGGGCAAGCGCCCCAGGTGCCGTTGCAGGGGTGTGCTCTCCACGAACGCGGCCGCCAGCCGCGGAAAGTGGCGGCGGGAGGATTGCGTGCTGCCATCGGGGTTCACCAGCCGCGGCCCCACGGCGCCCACCTCCGGATGCTCACGCAGGCAGGCCAGCAGCTCGCTGAAGGCACCCGGGTGCACCACGGTATCGGGATTGAGGAACAGCACCGCGGCCCCGCGCGACTCCGCCAGGCCCTGATTGTTGGCGGCGCCGAAGCCTCGGTTCTCGCTGTTCGCCAGCAACCGCGCCGCCGGAAATTCACGCCGCACCATCTCCGCCGAGCCATCGCGCGAGGCGTTGTCCACGACCACGATTTCCACCCCTGGCCCACCTGCGCCTTCACCTTCACCTTCACCTTCATTGGCGCGAGCCGCTTCGATAGGCGCCATCCCCGCGCGCCGTACCTCGTCCAGCACCGACCGCAGACACGCCCGCAGCAGGTCCGCGACATTCCAGCTGACGATGATGACGCTCAGCTCAACCACGCCCGGCCCTCACGGCACCCGCGCCCAGGCGCTCGGCCTTGCCATCCGGCCCGGCGCGCAGCGCCTTGACCTGGGCGCGGAGGGCGTAGTAGGCCAGCAAGGTACTGAGGAGCAGGCCATGGCCGCCGTCGCGATAGCCGCGCAGGGTGCAGTAGCGGCGCAGGAATTCCCGCGCGGGCATGGAGAGCAGCTGGCGCAGGCGGAGCGGTTGGTTGCGCAGCCGGCGCGCCTCCATGTCCGAGTAGCGCCGCTGCTTGCGCATGAACTGGCCCAGCGTGAGGTAGTTGTAGTGGACGAAGTGGCCCGCCAGGTAACCAGGCACAGGATGTTCCAGCCGCACCACCTCGTGCACCGGGATGGCTTCGTCATAGCGGGCGTGCCGGCGGTTCAGCAAACGCATCTGGTAGTCGGGGTACCAGCCGGTGTGCCGCATCACCCGCCCCAGAATGTGGTTGTAGCGCGGCACGTAATAGCCATCGTGCTGGGCGGCGGTGACGGTCTGCTGCACCTCGGCCGCAAGCTCCGGCGTCACCCGCTCGTCCGCGTCCACGAACAGCACCCAATCGTTCGAGGCCAGCCGGAGCGCGGCGTTGCGCTGGTGCGGATAGTCGTCAAACGACCGTTGCTCAAGCCGCACGCCGGCCATAGATTGGCAGATGCGCAGCGTACCGTCGCGACTGCCGCTGTCCAGCACCAGCCGCTCGTCCGCCCAGGCGGCGGAATCCAAACAGGCGCCAATGTTGCCCGCCTCGTTCAGGGTGATGACTGCCGCGGTCACCGGAACCCGAGCGCTCATGCCGCTCGCCCCGCCGACGAGTCCAGCGCCAGCAAGAAGTGCCAGCGGCCGCCACCTCGCGGGCCCCACAGCGCCAGCGCCAGGGTCGCCAGGGCCACCAGCCAGCCCACGAGGCTGATGCCCAATCCCAGGCGCCAGGTGAGCGGATCGAACCACAAGCGCACCACGTGCCGGCCCGCGGGTACCCGCAGCCCCTGGAACACGAAGTCGGTCCGGCGCAGGGTGGCCGGCCGCCCATCCACGGACGCATGCCAGCCGGGGTACGATACCGTGGTCACCACCAGGGCGCCCGCCACCGGTGCGCTGGTGGTGACATCCAGCTCGTTATCGGTTTGGCGATCGATACTTGCCGGCCAGGGGCCGCCCGCGGCGCCCAAGGCGCGACCACCTTCCAGCACCGCGGTCCGATCCGGCCGAAAATTGGGCGCGCGCACCGTTTGCAGCGCCTGGGCGTGCGTGCCGCCTAACGTTTGGCCCACCACGAAGGCCAGCGGCAGGGCGGTGGGATCCTGGTACAGCGCGAAGGGCGCATTCGCCAGCGGCAGCGGCTGGAACTTGGCCGGCAGTGGCGTGCCCTTCTTGGCCAGCAAGTAGCGCGCACCAAGCAGGTCGTACAGACGAGAATCGCGCCCCGGTACGTCGGCCTTCCAGAAGTCGTAGTAGTCGGCCACCGCCACCGGGTTGAACACGCCCCAAATGCTCTGCAGCCCTGCCACGTTGGGCAGGTCCGGCGGGAACACGCTATCCACATTGGTTGCGCTGTCCACACGGTACGTCGCGCGGTCCGGCGGCAGCGCCCGCAGCAGCGCATCCTGGCGGAAGGGCGCCAGCACATCCTCATAGGCGGGATTGAAGCTGTAGCCCGAGCTGCCCAGGTCCAGTACCACCAGGATCACGGCGGCCGCGGCAAAAGCCGTGGTAGCTCGCCGCCGCGTGTACAGCAGGGCCAGCGAGGCCAGCAGCAGCAGCGCCAGCACCGTCACGCCGCTCACGGCTACCTCCAGGCGATGGAAGATGACGGCGTCCTCGTGCTGGTGTGTGAGCAGGATGATGTAGCCTGCCGGCAAGCCAATGCCGGCCACCGCCGCGGCCGCCACGCCGGTGCCCAGCCGCAGCTGCCTGAGTGTGGCGCGCGTGCGAACGCGCGCCTCCCGCAGCGCATCCAGCCCCAACGCGGCCAGCATGGCCACACCGAGGTCGAAGAACACCAGGAAGCGCCCCGGCGCTCGAACCTTGTCGAAGCCGGGCACAAAGCGGTACAGCCAGCCTTGCAGTACGGTGGCCTCGCCTAGCGACAGCAGAATGCCCAGCAGCCCCAGCCACAGGAAAAAGCGCACCTGCCTGCCGCGCCGCAGGCGCAGCGCCGCCACCGCCAGCAGCAGCGGGAAAATGCCCGCGTAGCCGAACACCTCCGTGGTCGTCCACGAGCCCCAGTAGTTCTGCGAATTCTCACCGAAGAAATGTGGAATGAGCAGCGTCAGCAGCCCCACCGGCGCCAGCGCGAACTGCGTGGACTGCTGATAGGAGATGTCCGCTCGCAGAGAGAGCTGCGTGAGCTGCAGGCTGGGCAAAATCTGCACGGCAGCCAGCACAGCCGCGCCGCCCAGCACCACGGCGAGAGTGGGCACGGTGCTGCGCCAGCGCCCAAAAAAGGCCGCATACAGCACCAGCGCCAGCAACTCGTACAGGAACAGCTGCGTGTGCCCGGCGAAGAAGGCGACGGCCAGCACCGCGCTGGTGAGCGGCACGGTGAGCAGCCGCCGTACCCCCCCGAGCGCCAGATGAAGGAGCAGCAGCTCCAGCGGCAGCCACGCGGCTACCTCCACCATGTTCAAGTGCCCCAGCTGGGCCACCATGAAGCCGGACCACATGTACACGATGCCAGCCAGCAGCGCCGCCGGCCGGCTGGCCCGCAGCGTACGCGCGAAGGCGTAGCAGAAGACGCCGGCCAGCAGGTAGTGCAGCATGGCCAGCGCCTCGACTGTGGGGTAGCCAAAGGCGGGTGCAAAGCGCTCGAACAGGAAGTTCAGGGGATAGTACAGGCCGCTCTGAATGTCCGCGGCGAAGGGCGCGCCGGAGAAGA
This sequence comes from Chloroflexota bacterium, assembly GCA_035532895.1. Classification (GTDB taxonomy): domain Bacteria; phylum Chloroflexota; class JAJPGV01; order JAJPGV01; family JAJPGV01; genus DATKQD01. Next base: position 11,088 of record DATKQD010000108.1, on the reverse strand, counting down.
GATAGGGGTCCCACAGCGGCCATTGCCCGCTGTGCAGCGCGTGGGAGGCAAAAGCGTACATGGGGTACACGAAGGACACCAGGTCGCCCCCACCCCGGGGCATCATGGCACGATCGAACAGCACCTGCCAAAAGAAGGCGACGTTCAGCACGCCCAGCAGCGCCACCGCCAGAAGGTCCAGGTGCAGCGCGTGTTTGAGCGCGCGCGCGCGCCAGCGCCACCAGGCCAGCGCCGCCAGAAGCAGCCACGCGGCGAGAACCGCCAGAATGGGGGGCAGCGTTTGGCTGCCGGTCACGGGGGCACCGCCTATGGCAGCGGTGCGCCACCGGCGCGCACCAGCAGCCGCCAGGCCAGGTTGAACGCGGGCCCGCGGTGCTTGCGGTTGAACAGCGCGCGGCTGCGGTAAAGCTGGCGGCGCATGGCCAGCTGTACCTGCCGGGTGCTCTGCCCGGCGTGATGCAGCACGGTGAGCTCCGGCAGGTAGGCGATGGTCCAGCCTGCCTTCCGCAGGCGCCAGCACAGGTCAATCTCCTCCGCGTACATGAAGTACGATTCATCGAACAGCAACCCGGTACGCCGCAACGCGAAGCACGCGCCAAGCGGGTGATCGATCGCCATGGGGCGAGTGTAGGCGGCGCGGGGGTAGCGCCCGTTGAGCCGTGTTTCCCCGAGCCGCGCCGGAAGCGGCGCTACATCCAGCAGCGCCTGCCACAAACCCGGAAAGCGGAAGCAGGAATGCTGGAAGCGGCCATCGGCAAACACCAGCGGACAGCCCACCACGGCTACCTCCGGCCGCTGATCGAGGAAGCGGACCAGCACCTCCAGTTCGCCGCCCAGGATCTCGGTATCCGGATTAAGGATGAGTACGTGCCGGCCGCCAGAAGCGCGAATGCCCTGGTTGTTGGCGGCGCCGTAGCCCCGATTCTCGCTGTTGCGGATGAGGTGCACGCTGGGAAACGTCTGCGCCACCATGTCCGGCGACCCATCCGTGGAGGCGTTGTCCACCAGCCACACCTCCAGGCCGTTCGGCAGGTGCTGGCGCAGCACACTGGCCAGGCAGGGGCCAAGCAGCCGGCCCACATTCCAGCTCACCACAATCACGGACAGGTCGGCTGCCGCGGCCTGTTGGGCAGCGCGCTCGGGGGTGGATCGCACGCTAGCCCTGGGTGGGGATGCCAATAGTCACCGTGGTTTGGCCGTAGTCGCTGGTGAAGCCGATGCCGCCCATCTCCACGGCGGCGGAGAACACGACACGGCTCGGCTGTGGGGGCAGAATCTTGATGGTCCCCCGCACGGTTACCTGCTGGCCGGGCTGCAGCTCCTGGCTGTCATCGGCGAAGAAGGCCCAGCGCACGGGGTAGTCTTGCGGGCCACTGGTCCAGCGCACGGCCACCCGCCAGCGGCCCCGTGTATCGACGAATGGCGGCGAGACGTCGCCCGGCTTGTTGAAGCTGGGATCCAAATAGCTCATGTGCGTGGTGTAGGCGGTGCCGGCGGGCGGGCCCAGCGTTTTGATGGCCACGTTGCCGCTGTTGCGCACGGTGACTTCCACGTGCAGGACGCCGTTATTGCCCAGCGTCGTGGGTGAGAAGCCCGCGCTGACGATCTGCACGTTGGGCACGCCGCTATGCACGATGGTGACCGGGATGGCCTGCTCGGCCACGTTGCCGGACGCATCCGTGGCCCGCACGTGCAGCTGGTAGGTGCCATCGGCCAGCACCATGCCGTTGGGATCGCGCCCATCCCAGATGAAGGATTGGTCGCCAGCCTTGGTGTTGCGAGCCAGCTGGCTGTGCAGTGGCGTGCTGTTGCCGTGCGCATCCGTGACCCAGATGAAGATGTCCGCGCTCTTGCTCACGGCGTAGTCCAGCGTGGTTTGGTCCAGGTTCTGCTGGTCGCCGGGCGGACCGTCCATGGGGGGCACTGGCCGCACGCCCTGGCCATTGGGCGAGAATACTGGCAGGGTGAGAGCCAGGTGATTCAGCACCAGCGGCACCGGGTCCGCCTGGCGTACCACCGCCTGAACGAGCTGGGTTGCGCTTTGGCCGCCAGGAGTGTGCGCCTGGAAGATGAGCTGGTAGGTGCCATCAGGCAGCACGCGCTGATCGGGACTACCGGGGCTGCCGACGACGCCATCAAAGGCCAGCGCATACGTATCCGGCGCGCGATCGATGCTGCGCAGCTGCAATTCTTGCCCGCTCGGCTGGCGCAGCAGCACGGTGAGGTGCGCTGGTTGCCCAATGGTGTAGCTGACGCTCGCCCCATGCGCCGTGGCGCTGCCGTTCGGTTCCACCACGATGCGTTGCGCGCCCACGTGGAGCAGCGGCTGGGCGCCGCAGCCAGCCAGCACGGCGGCCGCGCCCAGCGCCAAGGGCGCCAGCAGGCCAGCCACGTGGTTTGTCAGTGCCCGAATGACGGCACCCACCACAGCGCGCGCGAGGGACCTTTGCCCGCCGGTGTGGGCGAGGGCAGGGTGAGGGCGCCTACTGAGGCCGGGTTTCCGGCACTGGCTTGGAGGCGCTGCACTAGCTGGGGAACCCGACAATGACCTGCGTTTGCCCAAAGTCGCCGGTGTTGCCGATGCCACCCATATCGATCGTGGCCCACAAGTTGATGTTGTGCGGCTGGGGCGGCAGGATGGTGATGGAGCCGATGACGGTGACCTGCTGGTTGGGCAGCAGCGTCTGGTTGGGGTTGGCGAAGAAGCCCCAGCGGGCCGGATAGTTCACGTCGCCACTGGTCCAGCGCACACCCACCCGCCAGCGCCCGGGCGTATCCACAAAGGGTGTCGGGTTACCCGGCAGCGCGAAGCTGGGATCGAGATAGCCCTTCATTTGCGTCGTGTAGCGGGTGCCGGGCGGCGGGCCCATGGTGTGGATGGCCGCCGTTCCGGTGTTCTTAATGGTAATGGCCACGTTCACCACGCCGCCGTAGCCAAGTGCCGTGGGGAAAAAGCGCGCATCCACAATCTGCACCTGCTGGATGCCGCTGTTTACGACCGTCACCGGCAGGTCCCGCTCGGTGACGTTGCCGGATGCATCGGCCGCCTGCACGTGCAGCACGTACTTGCCATCGGGCACGGGCACGCCATTGGGGCCTTTGCCGTCCCAGATGACGGGCGGCTGGGGCCCAGGCTTGGTATCCATGGCGAGCTGGTTGTGCACCGGCGTGCGGTTGCCTTTGGCATCGGTGACCCAGATGGTGATGTCGGCCGGTTTGTTTACGGCGTAGTTGAGCACGGTCTGATCCTGATTCACGGTGGCGCCGCTGGCGAGCTGCTGCACGCCCTGGCCGTTGGGCGAGAAAGTGGACAGGCTGAGGCTGAGATTGCTGAGCTGCAAAGCCACGGGGTCAGCTTTGGCGACGATGGCCGTGACGCTGGCCTGGGCCGTGCGCCCATCCTTCGCTTTTGCCTGAAACAGGAGACGATAGGTGCCATCAGCCAGAACTTGCTGATCGGGGCTGTTGGGCTTGGCAAGCACACCACTGAAGGGGAAGGAGTAGCTGTCGGCTGAGCGATCGTTGTTCCGCAGCAGCACCCGCTGGCCTTTCGGCCCGAGGAGCGAGATATCGATGTGCGCTGGCGCGCCCACCGTGTACCCGATGTTCGCCTGCTGCGCGGTGGAGTTGGCGTTGGGCTCTACCGTAACCGCGTGGGTAGCCACAGTGAGCAGCGGGGCCGAGCCGCAGCCGCCGAGACCGAGGACAAGCGCCACGCCAAGCACGGCCAGCCGCCGGAGCATCGTGCTGGAGTGTAACATCGGCTCTCCGCCAGGCTGGTCCGCCGCGGCACCAAGCGCGACCGAAGAAACCGCAAGGCTGCGGGTGGATGGGCACCTACAGGCCCTGCCGACAGATCATCTGGCGCCGAGGCCGCGGACGTCGCGTGCCACGCGCTGCCGATGCCAGTCAACACAAGGGGCTGCGGTGAGGGCTGCAGTTACTCGACGGTGAAGGCGCCGATGCGCAGTTCGGTGGCGTTACTGCCAGTGAGAGATAGGTTCACCGGGCCCGGCTGTGCGTACAGGCCAGTGGTGAGAACGTAGCGACCTGGCACCGCGTTGGCCGGGATGGCCAGCGTATGCGAATCGAACACTTCGTCGCCCGGGCGCCAGGTGCTGGTGGCGAAGCTGCCGCCGCAAGGCGGACCATCGTGCTGCAAGCGGACCGGGCGGGCAGTGTTATCGGCGTGGAGGAAGACGGTGTAGGCCTTCGCCACCGGGGCGAGGCTGCGCCACACCAGCGTGAGGTGCAGCGCGGAGCCGGGCGCCACTGGTCCCGCCGGCAGGCCTCGCACCGCCGCCAGGCCGATGTCCCCGCCGAAGGTGCCGAGCGCCGCCGGGCGCGCATCGGACTGGCTGGCTGGCAAACGCACCTCAATCAGCACCGGCTGCCACAGGGCATTCAGCACTGGCTGGGCGGCAGCCGGTGCTGACAGTCGCGCCAGCAGCGCATCCGGCTGGGTGACGTCGTAGGGGGGGAAGGCGTACACAGCCGGCGCTCCCGGCCCGGGCAGCGCCAGGCAGCTCTGGGCGTTGAAGCTCTGGATGTCGTGCCCATGGGTGAGTGCCAGGAACGTCCAATCCTGCGCGAACAGCGGCGCCAGGAACACGTGCGCGCCCCGCTGCGCATCTCGATCCAGGCTGTTGGCGGCGTCCACTTTGTCCTGCATCATCCAGAAGTAGGTGTCGTTGGAGGGCCCCCACACCTGGAAGTAGTGGTGAAAAGTGATGCCCCCACTGGCCAGCAGCAGGGCCACCGCCGGCCCTACGCTCCATACCGCGGCCAGCCTCCCAGATCGTGCGCGAACACCAATCCCTCGCTCGCCGGCGAATGAAGGCCGTAGGCGGGCCGTTGCCGCCGCGACCACTGCGCGCAACCAGCCCGGCAGCTCCGCCAGGGCCAGCGCCGCCACGAGCACCGCCGGCGGGATGAGCCCAGTGAGCCGGACGTAGTACGGCGCATCCGGGCTGAAGATGGAAGCCAGCGCGATGCTCCCCAACCACACGAGCACGAACACGTACACCGGTCGGCGAAGGCGCGCCAGCAGGAGTATCGCTCCAGCCAGGAAGGCCACCGCCATGGGCCTGTCGAACAGAGGCAGGCCCACGATGTTGTTGGCGCCATTGATGCTGCCACGGAGAAAAAACATGGCCGCTACACCGCGTACATTGGCCAGCACCTCGCTCCCATTGAGTACGGCCACGCCCTGTGTGCGCTGGAAGAACTCGGCCGGCTGGCGCAGCGCGTACACCCCCAACGGCAGCGCCACCACGATGCACGTGCCCACGAGCAGGAGCAGCCCGCGGGGGGACGGCACCCGCCGCCGAACCAACAGCCAGTACAGCGCGAACAGCAGCACGGCCAACACCAGGAGCCGGGCGGCAGTGTAGGTGTACAGGCACAGCCCCAGCAGCGCACCAGCCACCCCAAACTCCCAGCGCCGCCCACGGCGCAGCGCACGCGCCGCGAAACCGAACGCCAGGCACTCCATCAGCGGCAGGCTGATGGTGCGCAGGCCGAAACGGCTGAAGAGCACGTGGCAGAAGAGGAAGGCGCAGCCCGCTGCCGCGAACAGCGCGACGCGGCGCGCCCGCGCCCGCCCCTCGGGCTGGGCGAGCAGCTGGCTGAAGCAGAAGTACACCGCTGGGATGGTGGCGATACCCAGGAAGGCCGATGCGAGGCGCAGCGAAAACGGAGCATCGCCCAGCACGCGAACAAACCACACGGCCCAGTAGAAGTAGAGCGGCTCACGGCCATTATTGGCGGTGAAGTACAGGGGATGATAGGCCAGGCCCAGGCGCCGTAAGTCGATGACGTTGGCCGCCTCATCGAAGTAAAAGCCAACCGGGAAAGTGTGCAGCTGGTACAGCCGCAAGAATGCCGCGGCCAGTGTGAGGCCAACCAACCAGGGCAGTGTGCTTGTGGCGCGCAACAAAAAAGAGGCAGGCGTACCTGCCTCCTCTTTTACCGGCCCAGTGATGTGCCTCGCTGGCGCTGCTCGCTCAGTGGCCGGCGCAGCCGCCGGACTTCACCTCGGCGTTTTCAGTGCTGAAGGAGTGCCCACAGGCGCAGCCGCCCTTGGCGTTGGGGTTGGAAAAGGTGAACCCCTGGCCCATGAGCCCATCGACATAGTCGATCTCAGTGCCATTGAGATAGTTGGCGCTCATGGAATCCAGCAACACCTGCACGCCGTTGCTCTCAGCCATGATGTCGCCGCCGAAATCATCCGCCTCGTCAAAAACCATGCCGTAGGACAGCCCGGCGCAGCCGCCGCCTTGCACGAACACGCGGAGGTTCTTCTGGCCTGCCAAGCCTTCCTTGTCCAGCAATTCCGCCACCTTATCGGCGGCAGCCTTGGTCAGGATGATGTTGGCGGTTGGGGTGGCTACCGGCATAGGTATTCGTCCTCCTCGGGAAATTCCGCGGACCCTGCCGCGATCTTGTGCTTCTGTGACCGATGGTCCGACTTGAACGGTACCAGCCACACCCGCCAATGTCAAAGCAAGGAGCGACCGGAGCGCTCAGGCCGTTGACGGCTCAGACCGCGGCGGGACCGCGAATGGCCGCCAGCAGCTGATCGCGCGGGGCGTCCTTCAATAGGTAGGATGATGCGCCCGCATCGAGGGCGGCACTGCCATTCTGCGGGTGCACCGCCAGGCAGATCACGCGCTGCAAGGGCAAATGCGTTTTGATGCAGCGGGTAGCCTCCAGGCCGTCCATCGCCGGCATCTGCAGATCCATCAGGATGACGTCCGGCCGAAGGCGCATGGCCTGCTCGATGGCGTCGCAGCCATTCTCCGCCTCGCCCACCACCTCGACCGCCGCATCATGAGCCAGAATGCTGCGCAACCCATCGCGCGCATAACTGCTGTCGTCAACGATGAGCACGGTAACCACCACCAGCCATCGTAGGGCCGGTTTCGAAGGTGGCGCATCGGGCAGGTGGCTGAGTGAACCTCACCCGAATGGTGGAACGGCGACTGTGCGATGCGCGGCCAGGTGCGCGGTGGATAATGTGGAGCATGCATGCGCCCTGGTTCAGCCACCCACCGGAGGGCGCCCACCCATGATGGACAACGTCTGGAACGTGCAGGGCGTACTGCGCCACGTGCACGAAGCGCAGGTGATGACGCTGCTCTTCCCACTGATGAGCAAGGTGCTGGTGATCGATATGCGCACCAACGAGCGGGACGGCCCCTTCTTCGAGGTGGATGACGTCGTGGGCGGCCCGCGCGAGCGGGTGCGGAGCCTCCAGCGATGGCGGCCGCGCTTCCCCGCGCCGGAGAACATCGCCTTCGGGCAGTGGTGGAGCTCCGTAAAGGCGCTCGCCGAGGCCGGCGCACTGGAAGATTTGGCTGGCCGGCTGGAGCGGCTGGGCTCGGATGGCGCCAAAGCGCGGCTGGATCGCGCCTACCGCCAGCTGCTGGCCTGCGAACGCGAAGAGCTGCTGGCCCTCATCCACGGCGACCCCGAGCGCACCCGGCCAGTGTGGCCCCGCACCTGAAGCGCACCGTTCGCGCGCCAAGCCGAGGGACGGCCTCGGGCGGCCGGCCCTCCATCGACACGGTAGCCGTCGCCCTGAGCACATTGCCGGTTGCGCCGTGCCGGGTCAGGCGGCGGGCTCGCCCTGGGGCAGGAACAAGGCCAGGCTGGCAGTGAAGCCGTGCAGGAAGTTGCGCTTGCCCACCGGGCCAACCTCGCCATTGCAGAAGAAGCCGGCCACAGGAACCGGGCCAAGCTGCTCGGCGAGCGCGCGTGCATCGTGATCGGGCACGCCGAACAGCCCCTGCCCGCGCCCATTGCAGGAGCACAGCAGCACCCCCGCCGGCGAAGCTGAGCCCAGGCTCTCGCGGGCCGCGGCCAGCAGCTGCTTCAGGTCCTCATCGGCGGCGCGCGCATCGCGCACCTGAAACTGGATGGTCTGTCCCGGCCGCGGGTAGGCGCTGACGGCCAGCGCGCCGGAGGTTGGGTCCGCGCCGGTGAGATTGCGGATCAGAAAGTCGCCGCGGCCCCAGCGCTCCTGGTATTCATCGATGGCCAGCCCCACGAGCAGGTTGCGGGAGGCACGCTGCTGAGCCTCGCGTGGCAGCGCCTGCACCGTTTCCGCCAGCACTGTATATGCCGGCCGCTGGGCAATGGTGTGCACCACGGGCCCGTCCGACGCGGTCACCATCCACGGCTCACCAATGGGGTCCGCCCCCTGCGATACCACCGTGCGCACGTCGCACCCGCCCACAGCCACAGCCACCGCGCCTCGGTCGTACACCGTGTTGTTGAGGAAGAGGTAGGTCCGCTGCTCAAGCACGCTGCTCGATGCCAGCCCGCCCGCCATAGGCACGCCGGGAAAGGCGGCGTTGAAGTTCCCCAGCACCCCTTCGCAGTCCAGGTGGAAGGGGTCCGCGAAGAGCACGCAGGCGCTCAACCCGTCGAGCGCCACCTCTCCAGCCGCCTCGCCACCTCCCGCACCCTCGGCGCCTGCGACATCTTCGGCACCGGTTACATCTCCGGCACCGCGGACACCCACAACAGCGCGCATGCCTTCGGAAGCGCGGACATCCACCGTACTACGGGGGCTCTCCGCTGTCGTCACAGGGGTACCCCCAACCGCGGCGGCTGCACGCGACCACAGCTCGGGGCTATCGCCTGACGCTTCGAGCAGGGCCTGGTCCAGGTACAAGGGCTGCAGCCAAGCTCCTGGCAGCGCCAGGCTGAGCACCGAGATCGCCGGACGGTCCTCGATCTCGCGTTCGCCGCCAATAATTCCCTGCCCGCTGCAGCCCAGCAGGACGCGACAGCCGGTGGCGGCCCGCACGCGAGCCAGCATCTCCGGGAAGTGCTGCGCATACTCCGCCGACGCAAAGAGCAGCGTCAGGTCCGCTGGACCGGGCACGCCCGCCAGCGACATCTCCAGTGCTTCTCTCCAGTCCGTTCCAAAGCCAATTGCCGCGCCAGTCATACCCACTGTCTCTCCTCGCCGCCAGCGTTCATCGCCCCCGCTGGCCGCACTCTTCTACAGTAGCGACGCCGCGTCAGCCACGCGAGCCGCCGGCCGTGCCACGCGCAGCGGGAGCGCAAACCCACTTGCAGCCGCCCCACTCCGGCCGCTACAATAGCGCCAACGCGGAAGTGGCTCAGCCTGGTAGAGCGTCTCCTTGCCAAGGAGAAGGTCGCGAGTTCAAATCTCGTCTTCCGCTCAAACGTGTGGGAAACCGGCCGAATCGGCCGGTTTTTTGTTGGCTGCTGAGCGCGGAGAGGCTATGAATCAGGCCTTAAAACGCTCGGATTTATAGTCTGCAGACTGGTTGCTTGGCGAGATCGCGAAACCCCCGAGCATCTCCCAAGGCACCTCACCTGAGACGATTGTTCGCCCCGGTGTTGTAGCCGGTGAGAAACAGCGTGGCCTTCCCCTGGGCCGCGCAATGGAAGGCGATCTGCTGGGCCATGACCGTCTTGCCTGCGCCCGGCGCACCGATGACCATCGCCAGCGAACCACGCAGGAGACCTCCACCCAGGATGCGGTCCAGGTTCGGCACGCCAGTCTCGATGCGTTGGGGCGCCCGCCGTTGTCTTCTGCCAATCTGCCCTCCTATCTTTCGTGTTCGGCGGCCTGGCCGTCCTTCGGCGATGCTGCTGGTGCTGGCCACGCTGATCGCCAACAACAGGCAGATCATGTTGGGCCGTACCAAGGGCGCTTGGAGTAACGCCCTGGGCTGGCGCTGTTCCTTACGCTGGGACTTAGCCCGCGGCGGGTAACCGCCACTCGGCCGCACCTTCTTGTGGTGCAGCTTCCTGGGCAAAGATGCGCGCCCGTAGGCCTTCCACAAGAAGATCAGAGGTTGGTTCGGGCTCGGTTAGCTGCTGGACCAGGACCATGAGCCAGATGCATTCGCGGGGCGACCAAGCCGAAGAGGTGCCGTTTGTCATGCCACTTAGCTCATACGCGCCTTCTCGATCCGCCCGCCACAAGACGAAGGACCAAGAGCAGGATGACCGCGCCGACAAAAGCAACCACGATACTGCCGAGAAAGCCGGCCGGGAGGCCCAGGCCGAGCCTCGGCAGCAGCAAGCCGCCAATGAACGCGCCGATGATGCCGACGATGATGTCTCCAATGAGGCCGAAGCCACCGCCCTTCGTCACGAGGCCCGCCAGCCAGCCGGCAATCAAGCCAACGACGAGCCAGACCAGGATGCTTTGAGAGTCGAGGGCCATTTAGTGACCTGCCTCGGTGCCGTTTTTGCCGATCAAACCGAGTTTTGCCTTCAGCGCGCCTCTGGCGCCTTGCAGCTTGCCTTTGGCTTCCTCGGTTGTGTCGCCAGTGGCCGCGCCTTTCGCTTCGCGCAATTTGCCCACCACCTTGTCTTTGTCAGAGTCAGTCGGCATCTCGATCGTTCCTTTGCTTCTGTTTGGTCGCCTTCCAATACCGGCTCCGTCACAATCGTTAGCGACTGCTCGGTTGCGAGCTGGCGGTCGAACGTGCGAGTGGCGGCAGCCGTGCCGCCAGCCGGCGCAGCCAAGGCTCGGTTAATCACAGTATTTACCTGGACTCCAGCTGCTCGGCGAGCGTTCGCATTGGTGACATAGCCCCGCGTACAGCGTAAAGGGCTGCCGAGCGCGTCGTCCGAGAGGCCGTTCAGCCCACGATGGGACTTCCTTCCATCGAAGGTCAGGCGCAGTCGGTCACCAAGGCGTGTCAATGTGGCCAACCACACCGCCTCACAACGCCACTTGTCGAAGAGGTGTAGGCTCACCTCACTGGCCTCCCGTTCTGCCTGCCTCGAGAACGAGCGCCATTGCCCGCGCCCGAGGTGGCTATGTGAGCAGTGTGCCAGTAAGAGGGCCATGTGTCATGACAAAATATTCATCGTGCCCACCGCGAGGGTGAGCGCACCAAGACGCGTGCTCGTGCTGATGGACCCGATGGTCAGGCCCAGGCTCATACTGCCAGCTTACCACCTATGATCATGTAACCGTGATCGTATCCTGCGAAAAACACCAACTACCTAGGCATCTTTGGCAACCGAAAGAACCGGCCGGGGGCTAGGCTGTAGACCTGAGGTACAGCTTTAGGAGGCTTTGGTTGAGGC
>DATKQD010000107.1:0-4771 GCA_035532895.1 Chloroflexota bacterium | reverse complement strand
CTAACCAGCTGAACTACGTCCCCGCACTGGGCGGCCACCGTGCCGGACGATGGTGGGCGATATCCGGCTCGAACGGATGACCTTCTGCTTGTAAGGCAGACGCTCTAACCAACTGAGCTAATCGCCCCGTGGTCAGATGCCTATTGTACCGCGATTCCAGCCAGCGCCTGCTGCCAATCGGCGAGGATATCGCGGGCGTCCTCGATGCCCAAACTGAGCCGGACGAGGTTGTCGCCGATGCCCAGGCGCTGGCGTTCATTCGGGGCCAGATCACGGTGAGAAGACGAGGCCGGATGCATCACGAGCGTCTCCACATCGCCCAAGCTGGTGGCTGGCACGCACAGCCGCAGGCGGTCCAGCACCGCGAACGTGGCGGCACGGCTGGCAGCCTTCAGCTCGAAGGCCACCATGCCGCCGAACAGGCCGGGAGTGAATTGGCGCCGGGCCAAGGCATGGTCGGGATGGTCGGGCAGGCCAGGATAGAGGACGCGGCTGATGGCGGGATGCCCACGCAGCCCATCGGCGACCTGGGCGGCGTTCGCCGATTGGCGTTCCACGCGCAGCACCAGCGTGCGCAGGCCGCGCAGGATGAGCCACGCCTCAAACGCGCCCAGCACCCCGCCGGCGAGGCGGCGGACACGCTCGAGAGCTGGCCGCTCACTCACGCTCGCGGCGACCACCCCGCCCAGCACGTCGCCATGGCCGGAGAGGTACTTGGTGGCGCTGTGCACGCAATAGTCGGCGCCCAACTGCAGCGGACGCAGCAGGACCGGCGTGGTGAAGGTGGCATCGACGAGCAGCTTGGCGCCAGCGGCGTGGGCCTTGGCGGCGAGTTGCGCGATGTCGGCCACGCGCAGCCGGGGGTTGGACATGGTCTCGGCCATGACCAGCCTGACGCCCGGACCGGAGAGAGCGGCGTCGAGGTCTTCGGAGCGAGTCAAGTCGGCGAAACGGACGTCCACGCCCAGCGGCTCCAAAATATGCCGCAAGAGGGCGACCGTGCCCCCATAGACGTCCTCGGCGCAGACCACGCACTCACCGGGCTTGATGCCGCTCGCCACTACCGCGGCGTGCAGCGCGGCCATGCCGGAGCCGAACGCCAGCGCCTCCTCGGCGCCTTCAAGATCTGCAACCGCCCGCTCCAAAACCGCCACCGTGGGGTTGGACCAGCGGGCGTAGAGGTAACCCGGCGCCCCGGCCGCCACCGCTTCCTGTTCGGCCATGCTGCCGTGGCGGAAGGTGGCACTGCTTACAATCGGCGGCTGGGTGGGTTCTCCGGCCGGCTGCCCGTGGTCTAATCCGCCGGCGTGGACGGCGCGCGTCGCTAGTCTTCTAGGCAGTTCCATAGCGCCTCCAATGTAGCATTGCGCTGCGCTTCCCGGCTGGCTCGAGCGGCCCTCACGGTATGATGGCGGATATGGCGGACGTGCTGGACCTGCGCCAGTTTCGTTGTTCTCAACTCGATCCGCTGCTGGCGGCGGAGACGGCGGAGTGGAGCGAGATCTTGAACTGGGATTACGGCTCCTCGGCCGAGCTGATCCGGCAGTATATCGAGGCGCGCATCCTCCCCGGCTACGTCCTGGTCGAGCGGGTACCCGGAGACCACCACAATCCGGGCCGCACCACCCCCCTCGGCTACGGCTTCTTCATCTATGAAGCCCGCAAGGGCATGATCGGCAACCTGTTTGTCCTGCCCGCGCACCGCGGTACGGAGCACGCCGCCGAACGTTACCTGCTGGACCATATTATCCAGACGCTGCGCGCCACGCCCGGGCTGGAGCGCATCGAGGCGCAGCTCATGCCCTTCGCCCCCGCAGCGCTGGCCTCGAGTTTCGAGGGGAACGGGTTCGAGAGCTACCGGCGGGTGTTTTTGCAGCTCGACATGACGGCGGGGCCCACGCCCCCGGCGCTGACGGCCGAGGTGGACCACTATCGCGGCTTTCGCCTGGAACCGTGGGGTGGGGCCAGCTATGAAGAGGCGGCGCGGCTGATCCTGCGCGCTTACCAGAACCACATCGACAGCCACATCAACGACCAGTACTGCAGCTTCGCGGGCGCGGTGCGGTTCATGCACAACATCGCCCACTATCCCGGCTGCGGCATCTTCGATCCCACCGCGTCCTTCATCGCGCGCTCGCTGCCGGGTGCGGGACTGGAGGGGATGGTGCTGGTCTCGCGCGTGCGCCGCGACGTGGCCCACATCACCCAGGTCTGCATTCAACCCGAGCGCCAAGGCCAGGGCCTGGGCACGGCGTTGATCCGGCGTTGCCTGCAGACCCTGCGGCAGCGCGGTTTACGCGCCGCCACGCTCACCGTTACCGCCGGCAACACGGCGGCGCTGGCGCTCTACCACCGCCTCGGGTTCACGCGCCTGAGCGAGTTCGACGCCTACGTCTGGGACCGTTCCCGCACCGGAGCCGGGGGCACGCCATGAGCGCCCGCTGGCGCGCCCTGGTGCGGTACCAGTGGGAGCTCGTGCGTGACACCGGCCGCTTGCTCGGCCCCAGTGCCCGCATGCTGACCACCACCGAAGCCCACACCTACGCCTACTCGGTGTCGGCCAACTTCCTGCTGGCCTCGCTGCCCTTTTTATTATTGCTGCTCTGGATCTCCCGCCAAGCGCTGCCCAGCCTGTTTGCCACCCAGCAGGCGGTGATTGGGCAGATGGTGGCCAATTATCTGCCCGCGGGCCAGCAGCGCATCATGGCCGATGCCAGCCGCTTGGCCAGCCGCCACACGGTGCAGATTTTTTCCATCGTGATGCTGGCCATCAGCAGCAGCGGCGTGTTTTTGCCGCTGGAGGTGGCCCTCAACAGCATCTGGGGGTTCAAGCGCAACCGCACCTACTTCGCCAACGGCGCCGTGTCGCTGACACTGGCCGTCGCCTGCGGCGTCATCGCCTATGCCTCGGTGCTGGCCGCCAGTTTGTGCGCGGCGCTGGCGAAGTTCGTTTTCCCAATAGCCTGGACGGGCGTGACCGGGGCGCTGACCTCGTTTTTCGTGACCCTGTTCTCGGTGCCGGCGGCAATCACGGTCTTCTTCATCATTTACTGGAAGCTCCCCAACGGCAACGTGCCCGCGGCGCAGGTGTTCCCGGCGGCGCTCTACGCCGGGTTACTCGCCGAGGTGTTCAAGACGGTGTTCCCGTGGCTGCTCCCCTGGCTCGATTTCCCCAGCGTGTACGCCAGCCTGGCCATTCCAGTGACGCTGCTGGTGTGGGGCTACGGCGGGGCGCTGCTGCTGCTGTTTGGCGCCAGCCTCTCAGCGCGGGGCGTGGCGCGGCTGCCCGCGCTGCATATCAAGCTGCCCCACTACGCCGAGTTGCGCGCCTGGTACCTTACCCATGGCCACAAATCGGAAGCCGCCGCGGCGGCGGCCAAGCAGAGCTGAGTGGCGTCGTTGCGGGCGGCGTTTTATGCTATAAACGAAAGACAGTCCCACCACGCACTCCTCAGTAGCTCAATGGCAGAGCATCCGGCTGTTAACCGGAGGGTTGTAGGTTCGAGTCCTACCTGAGGAGCCATTTTTTCGGCTCGCCACTTTTCGCTGGGTCGCGCCCGCTGGTCGCTTGAGGGCGGGCTTCGAGAATACGGTAGTGTCCCAAAAGGTGCGTTGAGGACGTTCTGACTCCCCGAAATGCCTTTCAGTGGCACTTGACAGAGGGGTGTAGAACCGCTCCTTTAGAACCGCGCACGACCCGGCAGACTGTGCTCGGTTGCACAGCCTGCGCCAATTGCATTGACCTAGAATTATGGTGGGTTCGGCTCGGGGGAAAGCGCTCGTCGGCATATTCCGCCTCGTGAGCTGAAGAGTCATAACCACGAATAATTCGCCCAAATCCGTTCTTCCACTTTATAGCTTGCCCTTGATCGCTTCGGCTCTCTGCCTGAGCTGTCTCGGTCTAGGCTTGGTTGCGCAAACCCCCGTCGCACAGACTCGCGCCCCGCAAGCCTTGGCGCCCGCGCCCGCTAGGGTCTGCCAGGCGCCGCCCTGCCCGACCACCTTGGACGATCACTTCCGTATGTTCACCAGTGCGGTCTTCAGTTGGGATACGCCGGTGACGCCCTTGATCGTGATGGTGCCGCTCCAGCACTTTACCTCCCACGGCGGTTATCGCGATGGCGAAAAAGGCTACGTCAACCAGTACAAGGTAGCCATGTACGACACCATCGACTTCACGTTTCAGCGGCATTTTCTTTACCCCGCTTTGTTTCATCAGGATGAAAACTACGTCCTGCTTGGCGCCGGCAATCCCTTCGGAGCCCGTGCCCATCATGCGCTGGGTCACCTCCTAATGACCCGATCTGCCGACCACTCCCATACCGAGTTCAATGCCTCCGGCATACCGGCGGCGGCCACCAGCGCGCTAGTCAGCGATCTGTACCAGCCAGCCACGCTGCGCACCACATCCCAATTCGCCACCAATTTCGGCTTGAATATCGTTCTGCGCGTGTTCGGGGATCTGATGCTGGAATTTATGCCGAAGCTCTGATGGAAGTGGCTCGCCACTTTTTGCTGGGTCGCTCCCGCTGGTCGCTTGTGGGCGGCCTTCGACTGACGGCAGCGGGCGCCCGCTCTGCTCGTGGCGCTTTCAAGCTGCCTCTAACGGACGTTCATCCGGCGGGCTTCTTTGGCGCTTGTCAGCGCCGGTGCAAAAATCCCCATAGTGCCGGTTGAAAAATCCCCCATCCCTGGCAAGGGATGAACGACCCTGACTCTGGCAACGGAGGAGGGGCACAACCTGTTAAGGGGGAAAGACATGGAAGAGATA
>DATKQD010000106.1:0-22442 GCA_035532895.1 Chloroflexota bacterium | reverse complement strand
GATGGCCGGGCTGGTGAAGGGCCGCATGAACGAGATTCGGGCCGGCCAAGCGGCGATTCGCCGTACCGAGCGGGCGCTCAGCGGTTACCTTGACAGAGGACCGCGGCCCTCCACGTTCGTGGATCGCAAGCGCTGAGGGGCCGCCGCCTCGCACAGTGCTTCCCGAACCTCCGCCATCACCGTCGCCCAGTCACCTGGCCGGGGCTGGCGAAAAAGACGCGCCGTTGGGTACCAGGGCGATTCGTTGCCATGCAGCCCCCAGCGCCACTCAGGCACGCGCGGCAGCAGCATCCACACCGGTCGCCCCAGTGCACCAGCCAGGTGGGGCACCGAGGTGTCCGCCGAAATCAACAGGTCAAGATGCTGCAGAGCAGCTGCCGTTTCGCCGAAGTCCCAGAGCCAGCTATTGAGGTCCTGCACTTCAATGGGCAGCTCGTCAAAAGGCCAGGGCTCGTTGTAGGCTCGCTTTTGCAGAGCGTAGTAGGTGGCGCCGGGTACGCCCGCCAGCTCCGCCAGGTAGGCTGGCGGCACCGTCCGTGCCGTCTCGTGCTGCGCTTTCCACACCAGCCCCACCTTCAGCCCCGGGCCCTCCGCCAGCCGCTGCGCCCAGCTGGCAACCCGCAGCGGATCAACCCGCAGGTAAGGCGACTGTCCCGGAACCGTGTCTGGCCGCGTGTGGAACAAGCGCGGCAGCGTGAGCAGCGGTGCGTAGACGTCCCAGGCAGGCAGCGGCTGCCACGTGGCCTGTACCGTGACTTCGGGGAACGAGGCGCGGCAGAGGCTCACCAGCTCCTGGGGCACTGCCAGAACCACCGCTCCCACGCGCTGCGCGGCCAGCGGCACATAGCGCGAAAACTGCAAAGTGTCCCCCAAACCTTGCTCCGCCTGCAGCAGCAGCGTGCCGCGCGGCAGGGATGAGCCATCCCAGAGGCGTTCCTCGGGCGCGAGGCGCTTGCCCCGTAGAGCCACCGTCTTCCAGCGCCACTCGTACTCCGCCCAGCCCTGATCCCAGTCACCTTCCCGAAGCGACACCAGCGATCGGTTGAAGCGGGCCTCGGGATAGTCGGGCCGCAGTGCGAGCGCCTTTTCGAAGTACGTGAGTGCTGCCGGGCTGTCGCCCCGCACGTAGTAATTGGTCGCGATGTGCGAGTAGGCCTCGGCATAGTCGGGTCGAAGCTCTACCGCGCGTTCGAAGCAACGCTGCGCCTCATCCAGCTTCTCCTGGAATTGCAGGATGATGCCCAGGTTTGCGTGCGCTTCCGGAAAATCCGGCCGGAGGTCCAGCGCCCGCTGGCAGCACGCTTCCGCATCAGCCCAGCGTTCCTGTTCCTTGTAGGTGCAGGCCATACTGGAGAGGGCCTCGGCATAACTGGGATCCAGTACCAGCGCCTGCTCGAAGCTGCGGATCGCGTCCTCGAACCGGCCCTGGCCGCTGAGCGCGTTGCCCAGGTTGGAATGCGCCAGCACAAGGCGTGGCTCGAGGGCGATGGCGCGCAAGCAGGCCTGCTCCGCCTCCTCAAACCGGCCCACGGCGGCTAGAGTGTTGGCCCAGCTCGCGAGGGTCCCCGCGGCGCAAGGGTCCAGCCGCAGGGCCTCTTCATAAGTCGCCAGCGCGGCCTCGTACTGTCCGGCATCGTGCAGCAGGTTGGCCAGGTTCGCCCGCGGCAGTGCCCAATCCGGTCGTAGTGCAATGACCTCTCGCAGAAGCCTCTCGGCCTCGGTCAGGCGGCGCTGGCGCCGATACACGTCCGCTAAGTTGATGCGCCCATCGGTGCTGTTGGGCTGGAGTTGAATAGCCGCTGCGAGCTGGTTCTCGGCATCCGCTAGCCGGCCCGCGCTCGCGCACACAGTTCCCAGGTTGAAGTGGTAGATGGCGTTGGTGCTGTTGGCGGCGACCGCGCTCTGCAGCGCCTCTATGGCCGCGGACGCATCGCCCGCCTGCGCTTGAATGATGCCCAGCAGGTGCCACGAGGCTGCGTCAAGCGGATGCTGTTCAACCGCCCGCCGGCATGCTTCGCGCGCCTCGTCCACTCGTCCCGCCTGGAACAGCAGCGTCGCCGCGGCGGCCGGCGGCGGTGGTTGCGTGCTCGCTCGTGTTGCCATGCACCTGATGATCGGCCGGGCAGCTATAGTGCTTGAGCGTGAGCCATCCTCGCTGTCGACAAGTGCACTGTCCTCGCCTGCGCCCCTCTGCCCGTCGCGTTCTCACTCGCCCGCCTGCCCGTTTGCCGAATGCGTGAACGCTGGGGTGAGGGCCGTAGCCAGGGGCACGCCGCATGACTCCGCCGCGCAGCCCTCGCCTGAGCCTCTGCATGATCGTGCGTGACGAGGAGGCGCAGCTGGGCGACTGCCTGACCAGCGTCGCACCCTGGGTGGACGAGATGGTGGTGTGCGATACGGGCTCGAGCGATGGCACCGTGGCGCTGGCGACCCGCCTGGGCGCGAGGGTGGTACGCGCAGCCTGGCGCGAGGATTTCGCGGCGGCGCGCAACGAGGCCATGGCGCACGCCACAGGTGACTGGGTGCTTTCGCTCGACGCGGATGAGGTGCTGGCCGCCGACGCGGGTCCACGCCTGCGGGCCCTGGCGAGCAAGATGCCCTCGCCGATTGAGCCGTGCATCTACCAGCTGCGGGTGCGCCACCACCTGGATACGCGCGATCCTAGCCAAGTGACCGAGCAGGATTTCGGCCGGCTCTTCACGCGCCACCCACGTTTGCACTGGGTGGGCCCAATCCACGAATACGTGACCTGGCGGGCGGGGGCGCCGGGTGAGAGACTGCTGGTTCTCCACGCTGCCGAGGTGGTAGTGGAGCACCATGGCCATGCCGCTGGCCCCCGGCTGACACACGACAAAGCTGGCCGCAACATCGCACTGCTCCGGCGGGCCATGGCGCAGGCTCCTCAGGATGGCTACTTCGCCTTCAAGCTGGCGCAACAGCAGCTTGAAAGGGGCCACTACGCCGAAGCGGCCACGCTTGCCCGCGGGGGCATCGACCTCGCGCTGCCCCGAGCAGAGCTGGCTCACGACTGGCTGGGTCGCGCCTATGTCTGCCTGGCGGCAGCGTACCTGGCTGGCGAGCAGATCGATGCCGCTGCGGTCGCCTGCCAGCAAGGCCTGGCGCGCCTGCCAACCTCAGCTTCGCTGGCGTACCAGCTGGGCACCGCGCGGCTGCTGCAGGGACGCCTGGCCGAGGCCGAAGTCGCGTTCGCCGGCGCGCTGGCCCGCGCGTCGAACCGCGATACCGCGCTCGATCCCGATCCGGGCATGACCTCCTGGCGGCCCCTACTCGGCTTGGGCGCGGTGGCCGAGCTGCAGGGTAACGGTGAGGTGGCTGTCGAGCGCTACCAGGCTGCTCGACAACATGCTCCGTGCAACAGTGAGGCGGCGCTGGCACTTGCTGGCGCCCTGGAGGGCCTGGCCCGCTGGCCCGAGGCCGCTGCAGTGCTGCGTGACGTGCTTGCGCGCCGGTCGGCGGCGGGCGGCGAACCCAGCGCGGCAGATCAGGAAGTGGTGGCTCGTCTGGCTGAAGCCGCGGCGAAGGCGAACAGAGGACGGCAGCCGGGCGCCTGAGGGCTGATATGCTCGCGAGAGTGGCGGAGGAGTCAGCGGAGGCAGCACACCTGTTCCAGGTAGTGCATCGCGTGAGCGCTGAGGACCGCGCTGCGCGAAGCGGGCACGCCGGCGCCGTGGTGTGGCTCACCGGATTGTCAGGATCGGGCAAGTCCACCATTGCGTTGGAGCTGGAGCGCCGGCTGTTCGCCGATGGGCTGCAGGTGTATCTGCTCGACGGTGACAACGTGCGTCTGGGCATCAACCGCGACCTTGGCTTTGCACCGAAGGACCGCGCAGAGAACATTCGCCGCGTGGGCGAGGTGGCCGCGCTGATGGCCGACGCGGGACTCATCACCATCGCCGCCTTCATTTCGCCCTACCAGGCCGACCGAGAGCTGGCCCGACGGGCCGTTGATCGGTATCCGGGCACTTCTTTCCACGAGGTATACATCTCAGCCTCTCTCGCCACCTGCATCCGGCGCGACCCCAAGGGGCTGTACCGGCAGGCCCAGGCGGGTGAGATACGCGACTTCACGGGCATCAGCGCCCCCTACGAGCCCCCGGAGCACCCCGACCTGGTGGTGGCGACAGATCAGGCCGAAGTGAGTGAGTCGGTCGAACAAGTGCGCGGCTACCTCCGACGCCTGCTGGCTTTGCCGTCCGGCGGAGGGTGACTCGTTCCATCAGCCAAAAGCTAAAGTTCTGAGCCGAGCCTGCCGAAGATGATGATGAGGATATGGAGTATCCTCACGGGCTGAAACATTAGGAAACAGCAGGCAGGGATGCCGTTATCCCGGTCTGCTGTTTTTTGTTTGAGCCAAAAGGGCAAGGCACGGATGCTGTATCCGTCCTTGCCCTTTTTGCGTGGCGGGACGTTTTGGAGCCGGGGGCTCCCAGAAACAGGGAGAGACATCGACACATGGCACTGAGCATCAACGCCAACACCGCCGCCTTCGATGCGGCCAGGAATCTGCAGCTCACCTCGCAGGACTTCATGACTGCCGTCCAGAGGTTGTCCTCTGGCTTGCGCATCAACTCCGCCGCGGACGATCCCGCCGGCCTGGCCATCAGCCAGAAGTTTCTGGCGCAGGCGAACGGGTATGACCAGGTGCAGCGCAACCTCCAAGACAGCGTATCTCTCCTGCAAACGGCACAGTCAGGACTCAATGAAACCCAAACCCTGCTGCAGCGGATGAACACGCTGGCGGTTCAGGCATCCAATGGCACGCTCACCTCAAGTGACCTGCTGAACATTCAATCAGAGGTTGTGGGTTTGGTGAGCGAGATTGACCGGGTTGCCCAGCAGACGCAATACAACACCCGCACGCTCTTGAACGGCTCAACGGGTGGCGCACAGGTCTCCGGCGGCGGCCCGGACATCATCAACCTCACGGCGCAGGCTGGAGTGGCCGCTGTGGGCACGTACACGGTGACTGCCAACACCAATGCCACGCAGGGCTTCATCCAGGGCAATGCGCCCAGCACGGCCACGTTCACTGGCGGGGATTCGATGACGATCACCGGGCCCACCGCCTCGCAAACGTTCACCACCTACGCGGGTGAGGCGGTATCCACCTTTGAGTCGCAGGTGAACAGCGCCAACCTTGGCGTCACTGTCGCCACGGTCGGCGGCAAGTACCAGCTCACCAATACTAATTACGGCTCGGCAACCAGCATCAGCACCAGCGCCGCTGGGACCGGGGCCGACTTCGGCAGTGGCGCCGGTGCAGCCATGGGGCTCGCCTCCGGCGCCTACACCGCCGGCACCAATGCCCAAGTGAACATCACTTCACCCAGTTCCGGCCCCAGCACCGTGACCCTCAGCGGCAACAACTCAGACACGTTTAATGGCAGCTCCTCCGCACCTGGCACGGCAGGCGTCAGCTTTAAGGTGGCGAACCCGGGAAGCATCTCCGGAAACGACACCTTCACCGTCACCCAGAACACCGCGCTCAAGCTCACTGAAGGCCCCAATCCGGGCAACGAAGTGCTCTTGGCCATCGACGCGCAAACCTCCCAGTCGCTGGGCGTGACATCCATCAACATGACCACACAGGCCGGCGGCGAGGCAGCCATCTCCGTCATTCAGAACGCCATCAATCAGGTGTCGACCGCACAGGCCAACCTGGGGGCGCTGCAGAACAGCTTGACGGACAACCAGAACCTGGCTGCCAGCCAGGAGACCAACTTCCTCAGTGCCAGATCGAATCTCATGGATGCCAACATTCCCCAGGAGACCATCCGCTTCACCCGCGACCAGATTCTGATGCAGGCCGGCACGGCGGTGCTCGCGCAGGCCAACCAAACACCAGCCGGCCTGCTGGCGCTGCTTGCCACCAGCGCCACCGGCCACTGAGCCCGGGGTAACCACAGCCATGAGCATTCCCGCTACCTCCAGCCTGCTGAATCCCGCGCTGCTGAATGCGCTGAACGAGCTCAACGGCTTCGGCCCGCTGTTCAGCAGCACCACCTTCCCGAGCCTGGCGAATCCAGCCTCGCTGGCCGCGACGGCGGCTGCCAATCTCACCTCGGCGGATGAGTTTCCTTCCGAGCAGGTGCTGGCGCTTTCGGGCCTGCTCAGCCAGGCCAGCGCGCTCACTTCGGCGGCTGCCCCATTTGTCACCAGTCCGCTCACCAGCAGCTTGCTCACGCAAACGGACAGCCCCGTGCTCACCGCCTCGCCTTTCAGCGGTACCTCCGCTACATCCAGCAGCAGCGCCGTGACTGCCTCATCGGCAGCCGGCGCAACGCTCACCGACTACCAGGTCGCCGTGAACCAGTTGGCGACGTCGCAGCAGGATACCGGCCTGTCACTGACCTCAGCCAGTAGCACCACCTTCAACACTGGCACCTTCAGTATCGATGTCACCACCGAGTACGGCACCGCGCAAGCCACGACTACCCCGGTAAGCTACAGCATCTACGCTGGCTTCACTCAGCAGCAGAGTCAGCAGGCGCTAGCAGACGCGATCAATTCCGCGAACCTGGGCTTGAGCGCATCGGTCACCACGAGCGGCAGCACCAGCCAGCTCGTACTGAGCTCCAGCACGCCGGGCACTCAGCTTGCTTTTGCCCTGAATGATGTGGCCGGTGGCAATGGCATCGCGCAGGCCTTCGGGAATGCCAGCGTCACACCGGGCGTGGCACCAGGCGATGCCGTGGTCACCGCCGCGCAGGACGCCATATACAGCGTGAACGGTGTGCTCGCCAGCAGCGCCGGTACCACCAATGGCAACACCGTCTCCGAAGACAGCGGCAAAGTGACGCTGACCCTCGCCAACACGACCTCCGCCGGCAGCCCGGCCACAGTGACCGTGGCCTCGGCTAACACGAACCTGGCGGCGGAAGTCACGTCACTGGTGACCGCTTATAACAACATTCAGACCTTTGTCACCGGCAATTCCGGCACACTGAGTGCCACGCTTGCGCCCCAATTACAGGCCGCGGCGAGCCGCCAGGCATCGACGCTGAGCAGCATCGGCATCACCATCAATACGGATGGCACGCTATCCGTGAACGCGACTACCCTGGATAGCGCGGCGAGTGGCAGCCCCTCGAGTATTGAGTCGGCGTTGTCGGGTCCCCAGGGCCTCGCGACGCAGCTCAACAGCTTCGCGGGCGGCCTGCTTACCAGCCTGGAGCAAGGCTTTGGGCAGGCCGCGCCGCAGGCGCTGGATACGTCGCAGCTCTCCGTGGGCCTCGCTGGCCTCTTTCCTGACGTGCTGGCGGCGGCGACGCTGTACGGTGGCGGTTTGGTCAACATCCACGCCTGAGAGCCGCCGGTGCTGGCTCGAGCAGCCAATTTGTATAACCCCAATCAGGTGGTGCGGGTTGTGCTCGCGGCCCGAAGAGCGCACTATTTCACCACATGGTTGATGAGTCCGCGTTTGGGGGCGAAGAGGAGCAGCTGCTGGTGTTCCGGTTGGGGGACGAGTACTTTGCCATGCTCATCTCCGCCGTACACGAGATCATCCGATCGCAGAAGATCACGCCGGTGCCCCGCGCGCCGGCTTTCGTCGAGGGAGTGACAGAGCGCTTGGGGCGCATCATTCCAGTAATTGACCTGCACAAGCGCTTCGGCATTGAAGGGCGTGATGACGGCCACGGCCGAATCGTGGTGGCCGAGCAGGGTGACAAGCTGGTGGGCATGGTGGTTGACGCTGTGGACGAAGTGCTCAGCGTTCCGACCGCGGCCATCGAGCAGCCGGACCAGATGGTCGTGTCTGTGGATTCACAGTTCCTGGCGGGCATCGTGCGGCTGGAGGAGCGGCTGATCATCCTGCTGGATCACGAGCAGGTGCTGAGCCCAGGCGAACTGCGCCAGCTGGGCAACATGAAGGTGCCTGAGCGAACCGTCCGGCAGGCCCGTCGCAGCCAGGCCGCTGAGGATGAGCCTGAACCGCGGCTGATCGCTTGATATGGCCGTTCAACTCGCCGATGCCAACAGCCAGCAGGTGGTCGTCTTTGACCTGAGCAACGAAACCTATGCCCTGGATGTCGCCTACGTGCAGGGCATTCGTCGCATCGAGCCGCTGACCCCGGTTCCCGGCGCGCCCTACTACATCGATGGCGTGATGAACCTGCGCAACGAGGTCATTCCCGTGGTGGACCTTCGCAAGCGCTTCGGGCTGCCTCTGAAAACGACCAGCGAGCGGTCGCGTATCATCGTGGTGCAGTTGAGCGATGAGACGGTGGGGGCGATTGTGGACGCGGTGTCGGAGGTCATCACCGTTTCGCCGGACTCCATCGAGCCCGCGAGCCGCGTGGTGACAGCCTTGGACGCCGAATACATCCGCGGCATTGCCAAGGTGGACGGGCGGCTGGTGGCGATCCTCAACCCCGACCGCCTGCTGGAGGCCTACGGCGTGGACGGCGCCTAAAGGCCATGGCGCTCACCTTCGATGCGGACGAGAGCGACCTCAAGCTTTTTCTGCAGGAGGCCGACGAGCAGATCGAACTGCTCCAGAACGAAAGCATCCGCCTGGAGAAGGAGTACCAGGACCAAGCCCTGGTGCAGAATATCTTTCGGGCAGCCCACACCCTCAAGGGCTCCTCCGGCATGATCGGCCACCATCGCATGACGGACTTGACACACGCCATGGAGAGCGTGTTCGACATGATCCGCAAGAACATGCTGGTGCCCACGACGGAGATTGTGGACACCATCCTGGCGTCGCTCGATGGCCTGAATGTGCTGCGCGAAGAGGTCGCGACCAAGGAAGAGAGCGACGTCGATCTGAGCGGGTCCATCGCGGCGCTGCACGCCATCGTGGAGGGTGCGTCCACCGCGCCCGCCGCCCCAAAGGCGGCCGCTGAGGCGCCCGAAGATCTCTCACCGGAAGCGCTCAAGCAGGCGGCAGCGGAGGCCGGCTCGCCCACCAGCCTGCTGAACAAACGCTGGCTGGAGGACGCCGACAAAGACTATCTGCTGGCCAAGATCGAGGGCGAGGGCCAACGCGCCTACCTGGTGCAAGCCGAGCTAGTGCCCGATTCGCCCTGGCTGGCTGTGCGTGCCTTCCAGATTCTCACTGATCTTGGCAGCGTGGGTGACGTCTATAAATCCTGGCCCTCCAAGACCGAGGTAGAAGAAGAGAAGGTCACTCCGCACATGGATCTGGTGGTGGTCAGCAAGGAGGATCCGGCCAGGCTGACCCAGGCCGTTTCCACCATCGAGGACGTTGCGTCGGCCACTGTGGAAGCCTATGCGGTGGCTGATCTTCGGCCGCCTGCTCCGCCCGCGTCCGCTCCCGAACCGCCGCCCGCGCCCTCCCCCACGGACCTCGTGCCAGCGACTTCCCAGGCGCCCGCTGCCGCCGGCAAGCGGCTGATTGACCTTGGCCCAGATGGGCGCGGCAAGAACCCCTCGCAGCTGCTGGAGCTGGCTGCGCAGAAGATGGAAAAGCTGGCCCAAAACGTCCGAGTGGACGTGGAGCGTCTGGACAAGCTCATGAACCTGGTTGGAGAGCTCGTGGTGGCCCGCAGCCGTTTGCAGCAGGTGGGCTCGCTCCTGGAAGCTGAGCTGGGCGCGCACGACTCGGTGGATATTCTGGCCGAGGCCTCGCAGGAAATGGGACGCATCACGGATGACCTGCAGGAAGAGGTCACGCGCATCCGTATGCAGCCCATCGAGAACGTGTTCAACAAGTTCCCCCGGCTCATTCGCACCCTATCTCAGCAGCTGGGCAAGAAGATCGACCTGGTGCTGGAGGGCAAAGAAACGGAGCTGGACCGCTCGGTCATTGAGAAGATCGAGGATCCGCTCATCCACCTGCTGCGCAACGCGGCGGACCACGGGATCGAGTCCATCGAGGCCCGGCGGGCAGCCGGCAAGCCCGAAACGGGGCTCATCAAGCTTTCCGCCTGGCACGAAGAGGGACACATCATTATCGCCGTCCAGGACGATGGCGCAGGCATGGACCCCGAGAAGTTGAGGTCCAGCGCCGTGCGTAAGGGCTTGATCACGCAGGAAGTGGCCGATCGCATGGACGATCGCACCGCGGTTGAGCTCATCTTCGCCGCTGGTTTCTCCACCGCCGCGCAAACCACGGACATCTCCGGGCGCGGCGTGGGCATGGACATCGTACGCGCCAATATCGAGAAGCTGGGTGGCAGTGTGGTGCCGGAGTCGGCCATTGGCCGCGGAACACGCTTCATGGTGAAGCTGCCGCTCACGCTGGCCATCATCCGGGCGCTGCTGGTGAACGTCGGCGGGCAGCAGTTTGCCATCCCCATGACCACGGTGGACGAAACCAATCGCTTCGATCCGGCCGATATCCGGACGGTTAAGGGACGAGAGGCAATCCAACTCCGGGGTAAGATCCTTCCCTTGGTATCGTTGCGCGAAATATTCAACCTCCCGCCGCTGCTGTTGCCCGGCCCCAGCCTGGATGATCTGGATGCGGTGAGTATGGGAACGATGGGCGGGAGCGCCAACGGTTCCGTCGATGCGGACGCCGCCGGCATCTGGGCAGCCAACGGCGAAGCGCCGCCGCCGGCACGCATGATGTTCGTGGTGGTGGTGCGTGTGAGCGACCGGCAGATGGGCCTGGAGGTCGATTCCTTTGTCGGCGAGACGGAGATCGTCATCAAGCCACTCAGCCGGGCACTGGGGGAGATCCGCGGCATCGCTGGGGTGACCATCCTGGGCGATGGGCAGGTCGCCATCATCTGCGATGTGCCCTCGCTGCTGACCCGCATGGTCCAGGAGCAGATGTTGGCATGATGCCCAGCGGGCGAGGCGCCGCTCTTCAGGGGGGAGAAAGATAGGCAAGCACGGCCCGGCGGGTGCCGACACCTTTTTCCGTGATTGCTCTGTGGACTGAAAGGAAGGAGAAACCTGAGTGCCCAAGATCCTGGTTGTCGATGACGCGGCGTTCATGCGCATGCGTTGCACCAAACTCCTGAAAGAGAATGGTTACGAGGTGGTTGAGGCCGAGAACGGCCTGGACGCTATTTCCAAATACAAGGACACCAAGCCGGACGCAGTGCTCCTGGACATCACCATGCCGGAGATGGATGGCCTGACGGCCCTCAAAGAGATCCGCAAGGTTGACCCCGAGGCTAAGGTGGCCATGGTCACCGCCATGGGCCAACAGTCCATGATCATGGACGCCATCAAATCCGGCGCCAAGGACTTCGTCGTCAAGCCGTTTCAACCCGACCGTGTGCTCGCCGCGGTGAAGAAGCTCGTTAGTTAGGCAGGCACTTTGGCAGAGCAAGTTCGCGTCCTGGTCGTCGACGATTCAGCATTCATGCGCAGCATGATCACCAAGATGCTGAAGGAGGTGCCAGGGCTGCAGGTGGTGGATGTGGGCGTGGATGGCGAGGACGCCATCCAAAAGGTGCGGACCCTGCGCCCGGACGTGGTGACGATGGACGTGGAAATGCCGAAGATGAACGGGCTGCAGGCGCTGGCGGTCATTATGCGCAGTACCCCCACGCCGGTCATCATGCTCAGCAGCCTCACCCAGCAGGGTGCGACCACAACCATCGAGGCGCTGGAGATGGGCGCTGTCGACTTTGTCGGCAAGCCCTCGGGCACCGTATCTATTGACATTCACCGCGTGCGGGACGATCTGGTGAACAAGATCCTGCGCGCCAGTAAGGTGCACCCCACACACCTGGCTACGCTGTCCGCCCCGCATACCGCGACTGCTCCGTTGGTCATGCCGGTGGCGTCGCGGCAGCCCATTGGCCACTCGCGTGTGGTGGCTATCGGCACCTCTACCGGCGGCCCCAAGGCACTGAACGAGGTGATCCCGAGGCTGCCCGCGAATTTGCCCGCGGCAGTGCTGGTGGTGCAACACATGCCCGCGGGCTTCACTCGGGCCCTGGCGCAGCGCCTGAACGACCTGAGCCCGATGGCCGTCCGCGAGGCCGCCGCTGGCGATGCATTGCAGTCGGGCGTGGTGCTGGTGGCGCCAGGCGATTTTCATATGGCAGTGCTGCCCGGTGGCCGCATCGGCTTGAACCAGGAAGCGCCCGTCCACAATGTGCGGCCCGCGGTGGACGTGTTGTTCGCATCCGTCGCGCGGGTATACGGGCGCGATGGCGTGGGCGTGGTGCTCACCGGCATGGGCAGCGACGGGGCGGATGGAGCCACCGCTATCAAGCGGTCGGGGGGCCACGTGATCGCACAGGACGAGGCGACCTCGGTGGTCTTTGGGATGCCGCGCGCCGTCGTGGAGGCGCGCGCGTCGGATGTGGTAGCGCCGCTGCCGCGCGTGGCCGACGAGATCGTTCGGGCTTTGAGCTGATGATCGCCCGCACAGCTGAACCGGCGGCCCCTGCCCAGCCGCCATGGCCGCGGTCCACCGCTGGCGCTCTTCCTGCTGGCAGCGCAGAGCGCTGGCGGGATCTCGATTACACCAACTTCAAGCGGCGCATGCTGGAGCGGTTCGCCATTGACCTGGCGAGCTATAAGTCGCCCCAGATGCGCCGCCGCCTGCGTTTGCTGATGGAGCGTTCCCAGGCGCGCACCTTCACCGAGTATTTTCGAGTGCTGGAGCGCCGCCCGGACAAGCAGCAGGAGTTCCAGGCATTTTTCACGATCAACGTCTCCGAGTTTTTCCGCAACCCGCGGAAGTTCCGATATTTGGGGGAGCACGTCCTGCCGGAATTGCTGGCGCGGCGGAGCGCCCTACGCATCTGGAGCGCGGGCTGCTCCTATGGCGCCGAGCCGTACAGCTTGGCCTGCCTGCTTGGAGCGCACCCTGGCGAG
Organism: Chloroflexota bacterium; assembly: GCA_035532895.1. Lineage (GTDB taxonomy): Bacteria > Chloroflexota > JAJPGV01 > JAJPGV01 > JAJPGV01 > DATKQD01. Next base: position 9,668 of record DATKQD010000106.1, on the reverse strand, counting down.
CCGCGGCACTACCTGCTGGCAACGGATGTGGATGAGCGCATCCTGGAGCGGGCGCGAGCCGCGGCGGATTATACCGAGCAGGACATTCGCGCTCTGCCGCCTGAGTCGCTGGAGCGCTGGTTCAAGCCAACCGGCAGCGGGCGCTGGGCCTTAGACCCCGCCCTGCGCTCGCGGGTCACCTTCCGCGTGCACGACTTGCTGCGTGACTCATTTGAAGGGGATTTCGACCTCATCCTGTGCCGCAATGTCGCCATCTACTTCACCAGCGACGCGCAGCGCAAGCTGTTTCAACGCCTCAGTGATGCCCTTCGCCCCGGTGGGTACCTGTTCCTGGGCCCCTCCGAGTTCATCAGGGAAGGGGCGGATATCAGACTCTCCGAAACCACCACCCCCAGCTTTTACCGGAAAGAGCCGTAAATGGAAGCAAGGAGCTGACGCGTGCGCATCGAGTTGGTCCAGCCTTATCTCCAGGCTGCCCGGGACGTGATTGCCAAAGAGCTTGGTAGCCCCGTCACCACCGGCCGCGTCGCCTTGAAGAAGCCGCCGGCTACCACGGACGAAGTGTCGATTCTCATCGGGGTGACCGGCAATGTTCAGGGCGTGCTGATGCTGATGATGCAGGCACCCACCGCTCTGGGCATCGTGAGCCGCATGTCCGGCATGGAATTTCAGGAGGTGGATGAGATGGCGCAGAGCGCCATCGCTGAGATGGCGAACGTCATTTCCGGCCGGGCCGGCATTGAGCTGGCAACCGCGGGGCACGAAACCACCATCAGCCCGCCCACGGTGCTCATGGGCACCAAGGGCGGCAGCATCTCGACGCTCAACATTCCCATCTTCTCCATCCCATTGGAGACAGAATTCGGCACAGTGGACCTCGAAGTGGCGCTCAGGGAGACCACTTAGCCGGTTCAGTCAGCCCGCCAGCCGGCGTGCCATGTGTATCGCGGAGCCCGCGATCCCTACTCACTCTCGCAGCTGCCATGGATGGGCGGGCGATCGAGATGCGGAGCGGGGATGGAGCCAGAGCGAGACCTGGATCACCGGTTGAAGCGTTGAAGCGGTCATCACCGGCTCGGTAAGGGCCGCTACCTGGCAACACGCGAGGCTGGCCGTAAGGGTATTCGTTTTCTGAATTAAGGGCTTTCCCGACTACTGGACGCGGGGTGGCGTGACCATACTGGCTGTGCTGCTCCCCGCGGAGCGGCTGCACCGGTTGCTCGTGACAGGTGCAGGAGTGTTGAGGAGTCGGTATGCCACTGTTGCCTATCAGCCCGCTTTCGCCGGCGCTGCCGCTCATGCCCCCGGAAGGGTCCACCGATGTGGGCCTGGGGCCTATCCCCAACGTGCCGGATGGTATTCCCGGCATTGGTGGCATCGGCAGTGTGGAGCTGCCGGGCCTGGGCGTGATCACGGGGCCCGCTAACGGCGGTTCACTGACGTCGCTGCCCCTCGCTCCGGTCGTCACGGCGCCGGCCAGCACGCCTGCCGCAAACGGCCTGCCCAGTATTGCGCCACTGCCCGAGGTCACGCCGTTTGCGGGCGCGCCCCAACCGACCAGCACACCGGTGCCCGTGCCCCTGCCATCGGCTGGACCAACGGCCCTGCCTAACAGCACCCTGGCGCCCGCGCCCACCGCTACGCCGACAACAGCGGCGGGAAACGGCCAGGCGCCGCTGCCCCTGGAGCAGCCGGGTCAAGGCAGCCCCTACTCTACTCAGCCTATTACCACGACCACGATCCCAAACCCCATTCAAACGCCTTTCCAACCGCCAGCTACAGCCGCCGTTCCGGTGAAGCAGAACGCCGCGGCCGCGGACTTTGGCCAATACCTCCAGCAAGCGGCAACCAATTACAACGACGTGCAGGCCCAAGCCAACGACTTGATTCAGCGGCTGGCCACGGGCGACAAAGTGGATATCCACGACGTTGCGCTGGCCGTTCAAAAAGCGTCCATCACCAACCAGCTGGCCATTCAGGTGCGCAATCGCCTGGTGGAGGCCTACCAGCAGGTGATGGCGATGCAGATGTAGCGTGCGCCACCTGTTGCGCCATGGAGGGCGAGAGTCATGAGAACAAGCATCGGGGTCATGCGGGACCAGATCCTCAAGATTTGGTCGGCGATGGGGCGAGTCCAGAAGATCTCAGTGGTGGCCGTCGTGGCCGTGGCAGTGATCGCGCTGGGCGTATTTGTGGTCATCTCCTCGCGGCCGACGTACACCACGGTTTTCAGCAACCTGGGCGCAACCGATGCCGGAGCCATTGTGGCCAAGCTCAAGCAGGACAAGGTGCCGTACGAGATCGCGAATGGTGGCAGCACCATCAAGGTGCCACAGGCGCAGGCGGACACTGTGCGGCTGTCCGTGGCTTCGGCCGGCCTGCCCCAAAGCGGCGTCGTGGGCTACGAGATATTCGACAAGACCAACTTCAGCAGCACCGACTTCAACAATCAGGTGAACCTGTTGCGTGCGCTGGAAGGTGAGCTGGACCGCACGCTCGAGCGGCTCGATGGCGTGCAGTCGGCCAACGTGCACCTGGTGACCCCGCCCCAGGCGCTATTTCAGCAGCAGCAAGCGCCAACGACCGCGGCCGTGTCGCTGCAGCTCAAGCCGGGGGCCACGCTCACCCCCAGCCAAACGCAGGCGGTGGTGAAGCTGGTGTCCGCCAGCGTGCAGGGCTTGCAGCCAGCGAATGTGACTGTGGTGGACCAAAACGGCAACATCCTGAGTGACCAGCTCAGCCAGGCGAACAATTCGCAGCAAGCGGCACAGAAGCTCACCCAGGAGCAGATGCAGATCCAACGCCAGTATGAAACCGGCCTGCAAACTGACTTGCAGAACATGCTGGATCGCGTGCTGGGGCCAGGGCAATCCGTGGTGAAGGTCAACGCGCAACTTAACTGGGACCAGTTCCAGTCCACCAGCGAGCTGTTCAGCCCCGGCAACCGCCCCTCTGTGGTGCGCAGCCAGCGGCAGATCACCGAGAACTTCCAGGGCACGGGCACGCCGCCTATCGGAGGTGTGCCGGGCACGCAGTCCAACGTGCCCACTTACCAGGGCGCGGTGTCTGGCAGCGGGCCCTCGCAGTACAGCAAGACCGATAACACGCAGAACTACGAGATATCCAAGTCCATCGAACAATTAGCCAAGGCGCCAGGCGGCATCCAGCGCCTCACTGTGGCGGCCATGGTGAATACGCCGCTCAACCAGGCCGGCGTGGATAACCTCACGCGCACGCTGCAGGCCGCCGCCGGGTACGACGCCAACCGCGGTGACGTCGTGACCGTGACCTCGCTGGCGTTCAGTAACCAGGCCGCGCAGTCCGCGGCTGACGCGCTGGCCGCGCAGCAGCGCCAGGATCTCATCCGCCGCGTGATTGAGGCGATCGGCATACCCCTGGTGGCGTTGGTGCTGCTCTTCTTCTTCCGCAGCCTGGTGATGAGCCTGCGACCAATGGAGATGGAGCTGCTGCCGGTGCCGTTGACGGTGGGTGAGCTGGCCGGTGACGCGCTGTCGCCGCTCACCCCGGAAGAAGAAGCGGCTATCGCGGAGGCCGAAGCCGCGGCCGCCGCGGGTATGAGCCCGGAGGCCGCGGCCGCGCTGGCCACCACGGGTGCCGCGGCGGCTCTATCAGGTGAGCTCACCGCGGAGGAGGTGCTGGCGCGCGCCGCCGAACGTGTTGCGCAAGAGGAGGCAGCCATGGCTGATTCAGAGCAGCAACTGCTCATTGAAGAGGAAGAAGCGCAGCCGGCCGATCCCGAGGCCGAACGGCGCCGTCGGGTGATTGAGGAGCGCTTGAAGAACCTGGCGCGGCAGAAACCGGATGTGGTGGCGCGCCTACTCGAAGGCTGGATTGAGGAGAGACGCTGACCACTATGGCCGTGATGCACGCACCAGCACCGACGCGCGCGCGCCCCCAAGCCCTGACCGGTAAGGAGAAGGCCGCCGGCCTGCTTATCGGCCTGGGACCAGAGATCAGCGCCGGCATCATCCGCGCTTTGCCGGAAGGCGAAGTGGACAAGATCACCACCGAGCTGCTGAACCTGGACCGGTTGGAGCCGGAGGTTCGGGACACCATCTTCGAGGAGGCATACCAGCTGTCTCTGGGGCACGAGTACGTCAGCTCCGGCGGCATGGACTTCGCCCGCGATGCGCTGATGCGTGCCCTGGGCAATGACAAAGCCAGCGAGATTCTGGACAAAATCACCTCGTCAATGCACGACACCCCCTTCGCCTTCATCAAGAAGGCTGACCCTGTGCAGCTGGTGAATTTCATCCAGGGGGAGCATCCGCAAACGTTGGCTCTGGTGCTCTCCAATCTCACGCCCATTCAATCGGCCGCCATTCTCTCCAGCTTGGATCCCGTAATCCAGGCCGACGTCGCGAAGCGCATCGCACTGATGGATCGCACCAGCCCGGATGTGGTGACACAGGTGGAGGCGGCGCTCAAGCGAAAGCTCGGTACCGTGCTGAACCAGCAGGTGACGACGATGGGCGGCCTGGATTACCTGGTGAAGGTGCTGAACCAGGTGGATCGCGTGACCGAGCGCACCATCCTCGACACCCTTGACCAGGACGAGCCGGAGCTGGCTGAAGAGATCAAGAAGCAGATGTTCGTGTTCGAGAACATCACGCTGCTGGACGATCGCTCCATTCAGCGCGTTCTCAAGGAGATCGATACGCGGGAGCTGGCCATGGCACTGCGGGGGGGCGGCGAGGCGGTGAAAACGCGCATCTTCAAGAACATGTCCACGCGCGCGGCCGACATGCTGCGTGAGGACATGGCTATTACCGGGCCCGTGCGGTTGCGAAACGTCGAAGAGTCACAGCAGCGGATCGTCAAGATCATCCGCCGGCTGGAGGAGGCCGATGAGATTGTGATCGCTCGCGGAGTGGGATCGGACGTTGTCGTCTAACATTCTGCGCTCTGTCCGCCTGGAGCCGGAGCCGCTGCTCATAGAAAGCGCGTCGGCTTATCCGGAGGTGCCCGGGCTAGATGAGGAGGACTACGCCGGCACCTTGCCGGATTTGGTTGAAGCGCTGCGCCAGGAGCATCCCGATGCCGAGGACGGCGTTATCGAGGACGCACTGCAGGAGGCCATTGGCCAGCTGCTCCAGAACGACGAAGCCAGCCAGCTAGAGGGAATCACCCTCGAGCCGAACGACTGGGGGCTGGCTCCCGAGTTAGGCGCAACCGAGGAGCCGCTCCCATGGGCCGGGGCCGATCAAACGCCGTTGATTACGCCGCCACCTACACGGAGTGCGGATGAGGTGCTGGCCCAGGCGCAGGAGACGGCGCGAGGCGTGGTGCAGGGCGCGGAGGACGAGGCTGCTCGCGTGTTGCGCGAGGCCGATGAACGGGCCGCCGAGATCGAACGCGCCGCGTACGAGAAGGGCTACCAGGAGGGCCTGACCGCTGGGCGCGATGCGCTGGATCAGCAGGCCGCGGACGCGATGCGCCAGGTTGCGACCCTGGTGGACGAAGCGCAGCGGCTGCACGATGCTCTGTTGCAGCAGGCTGAGCCGGAGATGGTGGCGCTGGCACTCGAAGTCGCCCGGAAGATCGTGCAGGCTGAGGTGCAGACCAATCCCAACGTGGTGACGCAGGTGATCGCGCAAGCGGTGGAGCGGATCAGCGGCGGCCCGCGCGTCACCATCAAGGTCAACCCGACGGAACTCGATCGAGTGAAGCAGCACTGGGCACAGGCCTACGGAGCGAACTTCCGGGAGAAAGAGTGGGCCATCGAAGGTGATGGCGCGGTGCCCGTGGGCGGTTGCCTGCTGGTGACTCGCTACGGATCGCTGGATGCGCGCATCGATGCCCAGTTTGACGAGCTCCAGCGAGCCTTTGGTCTGTTGCTGGGAGTGGAAGGGTGAGTGCCGTTGCCAGCCCACACGCGGACGTCGAGAAATATCGGCGGTTGCTGCGAAGCGTGGTGCCGCTGCGCTCCACCGGGCGCGTGGCCAAGGTGGTGGGCCTGGGCATCGAGGTGGATGGGCTCAACGCCGGCGTGGGTGAGCTGGTGAAACTGCACCCCAGCAAGGGCCGCGAACCGATGGCGGCCGAGGTGGTGGGCTTTCGCGATGACCGCGTGCTGTTGATGCCCTACGGCGAGCTGGCTGGCGTGGAGCTGGGCTGCGAGGTTGTGGGTAGCGGGCGGTTGTTTGACGTGCCGGTTGGTCCAGCGCTGCTGGGGCGGGTGATTGATGGGCTCGGCCGCCCGTTGGATGGCAAGGGCCGCATCGCCGCCAGCAGCCGCTCCATGCTGTTGAACGATCCTCCGCACCCACTGACTCGCAGCCCGATTCGCGACGTCTACAGCACGGGCGTGCGCGCGGTGGACGGGCCACTCACCTGCGGCCGCGGGCAGCGCATGGGCATTTTTTCCGGCAGTGGTGTAGGCAAAAGCACGCTCATGGGCATGATCGCCCGTTACTCGTCGTGCGATGTGAGTGTCATCGCGCTCATTGGTGAGCGCGGGCGTGAGGTGCAGGAGTTCATCGATCGCGACCTGGGACCAGAGGGGCTGAAGCGCTCGGTGGTGGTCGTTTCCACATCGGATCAGCCCGCGCTGGTGCGCATCAAAGGCGCCTGGGTAGCGACGGCCATTGCCGAGTATTTCCGGGATCAGGGTGGCGACGTCACGCTGCTCATGGATTCTGTGACGCGCTTTGCCATGGCTCAGCGCGAGCTTGGGCTGGCTGTTGGCGAGCCGCCAGCGCTGCGCGGCTACCCGCCCTCGGTGTTTGCGCTGCTGCCTAAGCTGATGGAGCGAGCGGGCACATCGGACGTTGGAGCCATCACCGCCTTCTTCACCGTGCTGGTGGAGGCGGACGATATGAACGAACCTATTACCGATACGGCGCGTTCGGTTCTGGATGGGCACATCGTGCTGAGCCGTGACCTGGCGGCTGAGAACCACTACCCCGCCATCGACGTTCTTGGCAGTGTGAGCCGCGTGATGGATGGCATCGTCACGCCCGAGCAGCGCACCTATGGCGGCATGCTGCGCGAGGCCATGGCCATTTATCGCGACGCGCGGGACCTCATTAACATCGGCGCTTATGTGGCTGGGTCGAACCCGCAGATCGATCGCGCCATACGGCTCATGCCGGGCATCACCGCCTTCCTCAGGCAACGGCCCGAGGAGAGCACGACCTTCGCTGACACAGTGGCGGGGCTGCGAGCGGTGGTGAGCTGATGGCGGCTAGAAGTTTGGCCGGAAACCTGCCGCGGCGGCTGGGGTGGGGTTTCTCCGGAACGTCGGTTGAGCTCGCCAACTCTGGCGACAGGGGATTGGCTGAGGGCCGCCAATGGCTTTCCGGCCAAACTTCTAGGTCCGTGGGAGGCCGCGGGCGTGCCCTCTAGACGCCAGTTCCGGTTGGAGCCGGTGCTGCGCTTGCGCAAGCAGCGGGAGCGGGAGCGGCAGGGCCAGCTCGCGGTGTACCTGCGGCAGGAGCTGGAGCAGCGCGGATTGCTGAACCAGATGACGGAGAACCGGAGCACGCAGCTGCAACTGCTGTCGGATCAGCTGAATGCGCCGAGGGTGGAAATGACGTACGTGCAGTTCGGACATGCCTATCTGGAGCGGTTGCAGGCGCTGATTGAACGGCAGAGCAACGTCGTACGCCAGGCCACACGAGCCACGAACCAAAGGCGTGCCGAGCTGGCCCAGGCGGTGAAGGAGCGCAAGGTCATCGAGAAGCTGAGAGAACAGTGGTGGGAAGCCCTGCTGGAGGAGGATCGGCAGCGCGACATCAAGCTGCTGGACGAGGTGGCTACCGTGCAGTTCAACCAGGCCCGCCAGGCGGAGTTGCAGCATGCTTGAGGGCCTGAGCGATTTGGTCAGCCGCGTGCAGGGTTTGGAGGCGGCGCTTTCCCCGCCGCACTCAGCCGCGGTATCGGCCTCGGCGAGCAGCGCCGCGCCCGGTGTGGGCTCGTTTCAGCAGAAGCTCGCCAGTGCACAGTCCGCACCAGTGGCCCAACCCGTGTTGTTTGGCACAGGCGGCGCCGCCCAAATGCCGGCTGCCAGCGCGCCGACAGCCGCCCCGGCAGTGGCTCCAACGGGGCTGTCTGGCTCAGCTGCTGCCGGCGCCCTGCCAGGAACGCTGGTGACCGGAACCGCGGGGGCCAGTGGCGTATCCGCCAGCAGTCCCGCTGCCGCGCTTGCCACCAGCACGTCTAACCCGAGCAGTCTGGCCAGCAGCCAGCTCGCAGGCCTGGGCGGCGTGAACCCGCTATCTGGTTTGGGCAGCCTGGGTTCGACTGATCCCCTGTCCAGCGGTCTGACGGGCCTCGGTGTGAGCGATCCAATGAGTGGCCTGACTGGCTTGGGCACGGGCGATCCGTTGAGCGGCCTGGGTGGCTTGGGCACGAGCGATCCGCTGAGCGGGCTCACTGCTTTGGGCGGCAACAGCTCTGGGAATGGTCTGCTGGGCGGAACGGGTGGGGCCAGCTCGCTGTCCGACATGTTTGGTGGCTCAACGGCAGGGTTGGCCCCCGCGGATCCCCTGGCGGCCGGAGGTGGCTCGCAGAGCAGCGGGCTGCTGGGCATGCTGGACGGCGTTGCCAACCAGATCGGCGTGAGCCCAGCGTTGGCTAAGGCCGTGGCGCAGACCGAGTCCGGCCTTAATCCCAACGCCACGTCCCCGGCCGGGGCTGTCGGGCTGATGCAGCTCATGCCCGGGACTTTCCAGCAGTATGCCGGCGCGGCCACCAACACGCCCTCGGGCCTGCCAGTGCAGGGCCAGGTGTCGCAGCCGTTCGGTCCAACAGCGGTTGCCAACGAGCCGCCGCTGGACTGGAATGGGCAGTATTACCAGCATTTCCACACCGGCATCGATCTCGCCGTTGCGCCGGGCACGCCCATCCATGCCACACTGTCCGGCACGGTGCAGCTGCGCAGTGACCCCGCGGGCTACGGCAACCTGGTGGTGGTGAGCAACGGCCCGTGGGACGTGCTGTACGGGCATACCAGCGGGCACCCAAGCGACATCCACACCGGCTCATTTGTGAACGCGGGTGACGTGGTGGGCTTCGCGGGCAGCACCGGCAACTCAACTGGCCCCCACGTGCATTACGAGCTGCGCTACAACGGGCGCATCGTGGACCCCACGCCCTTCGTCACGCCGGCCCCGGCGCCCAGCGCTACTAACCCCGTGGCGAACGCGCGCGCCGGTGTGAGCTACCTCAAGGACTTGCTCACCCGGTTTGGGAACAATGTGCCCAAAGCCCTGGCAGCGTACAACGCTGGCCCGGCCGCGGTGCAAAAGTACGGCGGCATTCCGCCGTATCCTGAAACCCAAGCCTATGTTCAGAAAGCCTTGCAGTATGCCCGCGATTACGGCGCCTAGGAGTCTGGTGATGGTGCTGCTGGGACTAGCGCTGGCGGGTTGCGGAGGATCCGGCTCCAGCGTGGCGGAATCGCTCGCACCACCGGCCGCGGGGTCCTCTGGCGCTGTGATCGCCAGCAGCATACCTACCGCCACACGGGTGGCGTCGGCGAGTCCGTCCAGTGGCTCATCGGGTAATGTGGCCGCGGCCATCTCGGCGGCGGCGCACGCCGCCTCCGGCGCGCCGATTTCCGTATCAGCGGCGGCGCCACAGCAAACGGCTGAAGCGCGGCGCCTCGCGCCGGGCGCGCGCCTCACGATTCCAGAGATCGGGGT
>DATKQD010000105.1:0-7959 GCA_035532895.1 Chloroflexota bacterium | reverse complement strand
TGAGAATCTCGTTTGCTTCCTCAGATTGTGTCACCAAAGACCAGGCCAGGCAGAGCGTCAGGAAGAGCAGGCCCGACTGCTACGCCTTGGGCGGCTGCTGGGAGGGTGCATCGGACACGCCGCCCAGCTCGGACTCCCGCCACGCTACTGGCGTGCGCACCGTCGCGGGCTCCGGCGGCGCGACTGGCTCCGGCGGCGCGACTGGCTCCGGCTGCACCCGCTCCCCGGCTAAGAATTCGCCCGGGAGCGAGGCCGCGCCTCGCCGCACGTCCACTGCGCCGGCGTTGCGCAGAATGGTCATGGCGCGGCCGGCATGGCTCTCGTCGGTTTGGACGGACACTGTTTCGTCGGCCCGCTCCAGCAGGTGAAGAGCGCGCTTGGCTTGCCGCAGTGGACCCATAGCGGCCAGGCCTTCGAGCAAGCCGGCCACGGCTCCCACGATAGCCAGCACCACCACATCCAGCAACAGCGGCCGGTTGATGCCAGCGGAAGCCCAGGCCATGGTTATGCCCAGCGCCCAGTAGGCGATGGCGCCCAGGATGGCGCCCGAAATGGCGCCGACGAGCATGCCCTTGGGCAACTCCAGAATGGGCAGTGGGCGTGCGCCGCCCCAGGCGAGTCGCCCCTCGGAGCGCTCTCGGCGCAGCAGGGCAAAAGCATCGCCGGCAAACCCCTCTGCGCGGAGGTCGTTGATGGCGCGCGTCGCTCCCAGCGACCCAGCGATCGGTGCACCGGCCTTCGTCGCCGGCGCGTTGCGGAACGTTCCCGTTACCGCTTTGTTCATGTTTCCGGCACCTCCATGCGTTTTTCTTGGCGGTGCTCGCGGAGGAGGTGCTGCCACCCTCGCACAGCAACCGCTGTCTTTGCTGAGCAAGCCAGGTGCCAACTGCACGACCTGGGCGTCTGGTGGCCCGGAACTTGCTTTCGCTATGGGAGTGCAACGGGGTCTGCTCCCGGTATGCCGGTGATCTTCAGTATCGCGGCCGGCTTGCCGGCGAGCATCGCGCTGGCCGTGGCCTCCTGCCTCCTCACGCTCCAGTCGGCCTACTCGGTGCTGTTACTGCTCTATGCCTGGGAGGATAGCGACAAGCTGGTCAGCAATCGCGCGCCGGCTACGTTCGAAGCGCCGGCAACCTCGTTCACCGTGCTGCTGCCGGCGCGCCACGAGGAGGCTGTCATCCGGAACACCATCCGGCGCATCGCCGCGCTCAACTATCCGGCGGAGCTGCTGGAGATACTGATCATCGTAGAAGCTGGCGACCATGGCACGCTGCGCTGCGTGCGCGAGGCGATCGCGGATGTGGCCTCCCGGCTGCCGGATCGGCTACGGCTGCTGACGTTCGACCGGCCGCCTATCAATAAGCCCCACGGGCTCAATGTAGGTCTGGCCCAGGCACGCGGCGAGGTTGTGACCATCTTTGACGCGGAGGATGAGCCACACCCGGACATCCTCCAGGTGGTGAACACGGTGCTGCTGCGCGAGGGTGCGCGGGCGGTGCAGTGCGGTGTGCAGCTCATGAACTATGCGGATCGCTGGTTCTCCGGCCTCAATGTGCTGGAGTACTTCTTCTGGTTCCGCAGCCGCATGCACTACCAGGCGGCCATGAACATGGTGGCGCTGGGCGGCAACACCGTATTCGTGGAGCGCGCCGTTCTGCGGGAGGTAAACGGCTGGGACGAGCGCTGCCTCACAGAGGATGCGGACCTGGGCATCCGCCTCAGCGCCGCGGGCGTGCCCATTCGGGTGCTGTATGACGATCGCTACGTCACGCGCGAGGAAACGCCGCCCACCGTCGGCCAATTTATCCGCCAGCGCACGCGCTGGAACCAGGGCTTTCTGCAGGTGCTGGCCAAAGGCGATTGGCGCCGCCTGCCTGGCAGGCGGCAGCGTTTGCTAGCGTTGTACACGCTCGCCGCGCCGCTGCTCCAGGCGCTGATGATGATCTACATACCGGTAAGTCTGTGGACCATCGTGCAGGTGAAGACGCCAACGCTCATTGCGCTCATCAGCACGCTGCCGCTGTACATGCTGGTGATCCAGTTCACGGTCAACCTGGTTGGCCTGTACGAGTTTGCCGGCCAGCACGAGCTTCGGCCGTCGCTGCTCTCGCCGCTGCTGCTGCTGGTGAGCTATCTGCCCTACCAGTGGCTGCTCAGCCTGGCTGCGCTGCGGGCGCTGTGGCGCCAGCTGCGCGGCGTGAATAACTGGGAGAAGACGGCGCACGTGGGCCTGGCTGGCAGCGCGAACCCGCTGGAAGCGAGCATCGAACCCTTGGCGCGGGAGATGGGTGCTGGCTGAGGGGTTGGCCGGCATCGCGCCTTGGCGAAGGCCAGCAGTTTGGCCGGAAACCTGCCGCGGCGGCCGGGGTCGGGTTCCTCCCGTGCGTCGATTGAGCGCGCCAACTGTGGCGGCAGGGGCTCGGCCGGGGGCCGCCAATGGCTTTCCGGCCAAACTTCTAGGGCTGGCCGCGCGGCAGCTTGAACGGGGTTGCCAATGCCGGGTGGCCGGCTGATGGGCCGCCTGTGGCTTCCTGGCCAGGCCCCCGTTACAGCCGGAACCTTCAGCCAGTCGGCAGACCGCCTGTGGCGCGACGTCCAAGTGCGTGCGCTGGCAGAACCGTTGCTGGTGGTGGGCCTGCTGCTGGTGGCGCTGGTGGCCCACGGCCTGAACATGTTCCAGTACCCGGCGCTCAATCGCTTCGATGACGAGGGCGTGTACCTGTCCCAGGCGTGGGCCATCATCCGCGAGCATCGGCTGGCACCTTACAGCTACTTTTACGATCACGCACCCGCGGGCTGGATTCTCTTAGCCGGCTGGATGGCCATCACTGGCGGGCCGCACGCCTTTGGGCTGGCCGTGAACAGCGGGCGCACCTTCATGCTGCTGCTGCACCTGGCGATGGTGCCGCTGCTGTACCGGCTGGCGCGGCGCCTTGGTTGCGCACCGTGGGCCGCCGCGCTGGCGGTGCTGCTGTTCACGGTTTCGCCGCTGGCGATCTACTTCCAGCGGCCGGTGCTCTTGGACAGCATCGCCAACTTCTGGCTGCTGGTCAGCGTGGACCTGCTGCTGGACGATTGGGGGCGCCTCACAAGGTTGATCCTGAGTGGCTGCTGCTTTGGCGTCGCCGTGCTCAGCAAGGAGAGCGCCGCCTTCCTGCTGCCCGCCTATGTGTTCCTCGCGGTGCAGCAGCGCCAGCAACACCACGGGCGCTTCGCGGTGGTGAGTTGGGCCATGCCCATGCTGCTTGTGGTGAGCTTGTACCCCACCTTCGCGGCGCTGCGCGGCGAGCTGCTGCCGGCGGGGCAGTCGCTCCGCTTCTTCATCTTTAATGTCAATACGGGGCCCGGCCTCTCCCTGGTAGACGCGCTGCGCTGGCAGGCATCTCGAACGGGCGGCGGCGTCTTCAACCTGAACAACCAGTTCTGGACGCTGGTGCGCACCAATTGGCTGGTGGCCGATCCCGTGCTGTTCGGCGGGGGAGCGATGGCCTCGATCGTCAATCTGCTGCGGGGCCGTCACAATCGGGCGGCACTGGGTGCAGGCCTGCTGGGTGTGCTGCCGCTGCTGTACCTGGCGCGTGGCGGCATGGTGTTCGATTTTTACGTGCTGCTGGCCATCCCCTTCTTCTGCCTCAACCTGGGCCTGCTGCTGACGGATGCGGTGCGGTTCGCCGCGACTTGGGCATCGCGACCATTCATGCCGGCAGGCCGGCGGCGCATGGCAGCGGCGGCTGGCTGGGTGGTGCTCCCCCTGTCTCTGCTGGCACTGCTGGGCGTGTACTCGCGCGGCACCACCTTTGCGCCGCTGTACACCCAGCATCCGGGCGAAGCCAGCCTGGAGGCGCTGCAGTGGGTCAAGCAGCACGTGCCGGCGCAAAGCCTCATTGTTGTGGGCGACGATATTTGGACCGATTTGCACGAGCCGGGCCTTGGCGGGCCGGCTTTCCCCAATGCGCACAGCTACTGGAAGGTGGGCCTCGACCCGGCCATCGCCAATGGCGTGTTCCACAACACCTGGCACACGGTGGATTACCTCATCCTGTCGCCGCAGATGAAGGCAGACATCGCCAGCAACCACATCGCGATTGCGCAGCAGGCGCTGCAACATGCGCAACTGGTACAGGCCTGGCACGCGGGCGGTGGCGATGTGGAGCTGTGGAAAGTGGAGAAGCCAGGCGCTACGGAACAACAGATGCTGAAGGGCAGTAACGCCTACATGAACCAGCACTTTGGTCGGCAGGGTGCATACGTGGCTGCCGCCGGTGACGTGACATCCGAGAGCCAGGGCTATGGCTTGCTGCGCGACGCCTGGTTGGGCGATCGCTCCAGCTTTGCGCAAACCTGGAGTTGGACGCGGGCCCACCTCATGAACCAGCAGGGCCTGCTGGGCTGGGAGTGGCGCGACGGAGCGCTGGCGGATGCGCACAGCGCTTCCGATGCGGATACGGACGTGGCGCTGGCGCTGCTCATGGCCGGCAAAGCCTGGAACAATTCCGCGTACCTGGCGGCGGGCGCCGCCATGGTCTCCAGCATCTGGAAGGGCGATGTGGTGACGGTAGGCGGCAAGCCCTACCTGGCCGGCGGCAACTGGGCTCAGAAGGACGCGGTGGTGGGCATCAATCCCAGCTATTTCGCGCCCTATGCCTATCGCGTGTTTGCGCTGGTGGACCCGGCGCACCCGTGGACACAGCTCGTCGACAGCAGCTACCAGGTGCTGTTCGCAGCGTCATCCGCGCCGCTTGGCGGTAGCAAGGCGGCCGGCTTGCCACCCGACTGGGTGGGACTCAACCGGGCTACCGGCCAATTGCAGGCCTTCAACGACGGCAAAGGCGACCTCACCCAGTACGGGTACGACGGCGCGCGGGCCTACTGGCGCATTGCGCTGGACCTGCGCTGGTTCAATGATGGGCGCGCCCGCGCCTACTTACAGCAGGCCGGTTTCTTGCGCGAGGAGGTGCAGCGCAGCGGCGCGCCGGCCGCCGTGTACAAGCACGATGGCCAGCCGGTGCAGCACGGGGCCAGCGTGGTGGGCGACGTGGGCGCGCTGTCGGCCTTGCTCACGCTGGATCCCACGCAGGCCAACCGGCTGTACGCTTCGCAGCTGCTGGCCGCTGCCAGCGGCACGCCCGGCGCCACCTACTGGGCCAGCGGCAGCGATCTTTACGCGCAGGAATGGGGCTGGTTTGGTACGGCCCTGTATGCACACGCACTGCCCAACCTATGGGCCGACCCCTCGGCGGCGGCCGGCCAACCAAGTTCCTAAGCTCAAGGAGGTTTCGCTATGGCGCACATTCCCTTGTATCAACCGCTCATACGGCGCGCGGTCACCAAGCGTCCGCTTCGGCGCCTGGCGCTGCTGCTGGGCGGGGCCGGCATACCACTGGCACTGGCTGGCTCGGCCCTTGGCTCCGGCTTTCTGCAGGGCGCCGTGCGCGGAACGGCCAACAATTTCGTCGACCTTTCGCCCCGGGGGCCTGGGGCAGTGGAGGCGCTGGGCCAGCCCTGGGTCGCAGCCAAGCCAGGGCCAGTGGCTTCGGCCGCGCCGCACCCAGCCGCGTCACTGAGCAATGCCGCCTTCCTGAGCCCGCCGGCGGGCGTGCGCTTGCCGCTGGAGCTTCCGGCCGTCATTGCGCCCGCGCCAGTGGACAAGCCCACTGCAGTGCCAGCCGCGGAGAGCACGCCCAGCGCTGCGCCGGCAAAGCGGAGCGCCGGCGAACGGCGCACAGTTGGGCCCACTATCGGCACGCCGTTCCGCCGCCGGAGTGACGGCGCCTCCGGCGCTTGGTCCCCCCCGCGCCCGCCAGCCGCCCCCGATAACGCCAAGCCTTCGCACGAATCCAGCGCACCCAGCAACGACAGCCAGAGTGGCGCACAGGCGTACTCACGGCACGGTGACTCCAGCAGGCCGGGCCATGACTCCAGCAAAGGGTCTCCGTCCGACTGAGCCACTCGGTGGTCGTTCGTGGATGGGCCAACGTGAGCGGCCTTCGAATTTGCACGAGTAGAACGCGAAGCATGGCCGTGTGCGTTGGCACGGAAGTTGCTTTGCCGCGAAACTCGTAGTGGATGTGCAACAGCTGGTAGAGCGGGCGCGCTGCCACGACCGGGCGGCCTTTGGCGAACTGTACGAGTGCTATTACCCTCGCATCCGCAACTACATTTCCTATCATCTGAGCAGTGCGCCGGACGCGGCCGAGGACCTGGCCGCCGACGTGTTTCTGCGTGCGCTGCTGAGCGTCGATCGCTTTGAGTTTCGGGAGGCGCCCTTTACCTCATGGCTCTATCGCATCGCTCACAACCGAGTGGTGGATTACGTGCGACGCAACAAGCGCCAGCAGCAGGCGATCGCCTTGGAGGATGCGCAGCACCTGCTGTACGACGTGGACCGGCTCGACGCGGGCATCGATCGGCACATCATCGGCCGAGCGCTGGCGCAGGTCACCCACGCGCAGCGCCAAGTGGTGCTCATGCGCGTAGTGCACGGCTTTTCCATAGCCGAAACCGCGCGTGCCGTGGGCCGCAGCGAGGATTCCGTGAAGCAGCTCCAGAGCCGCGGCCTCAAAGCGTTGCGGCGCGTTCTGGAGGAGCCACTCCCGACCGCGCGCTCGGCGTGAGCCGCGCATCGGGAACGCCGCATCTATAATCCCGGCAGTGAAGCCGGCCATTGAGTGGGTGAAGCGGCACCCCTATCTCACCTCCTGGGTAGTGCTGGCGATCGGCATGGTCATCATGCTGCTGGCCAGCAGCCAGCACGCCGGCCTGCTGCCGTCACAGCTGGCCTTTCTGGTGCTGATGACCATTCTGCTGGCTGGTGCGTGCGTCTGGATCATCACCTGGGACTCCGACGACGAGGAAGAAGAAGAGCCAGCCAAGTAGGCGCGAGCCGAATAGCTGCCACCCTCGTGCGGAGGCGGCACAGCGCGGCGACGCTTGGTATCATGAAGCTCCAGCCTGCCGAGGTGGTGGAATGGTAGACACGCCGTGTTCAGGGCGCGGTGCATGTACTTGCGTAAGGGTTCGAGTCCCTTCCTCGGCACCCCTTTCAAAAGCCCCGATTCTGAGCCCAGATCGGGGCTTTTTGCTACCCCCGAATTCGAGGGTTGACCACAGTGTTGACCACAGTTGTTTGAGGGTCCAGGGTCAGGAAGTCCAGCTTGGCGATGCCCTGCCGTTTGGCGTCCTGGGTCACTTCCCGGTAGATCATCATGGTCGTCTGGATATTGCTGTGTCCCAGGATTTCCATGACCGTCCCTGGCGGAACGCCCTGCGCAAGCAGCAGCGAGCAGCAGGCGTGGCGCAGATCGTGGAAGCGCCGAGGCTTCAATCCCGCGCGCACAAGCAGCCCTTGAAAGGTCCGGGTGATGTTCTGCGCAAACTGCGGGCTGCCGTCCGGAGCACAGAAGACCAACCCGGTCTCGTGCCAGCCCTCGCCCTTCTCCGCGGCTTTCCGCTCCCATGTCTGACGGTCGCGGTGTGCCTTCAGCGCCGCCACTGCCACGGCGGGCAACGGAATGACGCGCCGGCTCTGCTCCGTCTTCGGCTCGACAAAGCGCCACTCACCATCGATGCGTTGGAGCGCCTGCCGGACGAGGAGTGTCCCTCGCTCCAGATCAACGTCTTCCCACCTAAGGCCGAGGGCCTCGCCCAGCCGCAGCCCGATCGCCAGTCCGACCGAGTACAGCGCTGCCAGCCGGTGCTGCTGCACGGCTTGTAGAACCGCCTGCGCTTCCGTCTGGGTCAGCGGCTCAACGCGGTATTTGAGGACGCGCGGTGGGTCGGCCACTTCGCCGGGTTGCGAACGATGTAGCCCCACTCCTCGGCGTCATTTAGCGCCGCGCGACTCAGATCGCGCAGGTGCTTGACCGTCTTAGGCGACAGCCCCGCCTCATGGCGCTCATTCAGGAACGCCTGAGTCCGCGGGGTCGTCAGCTGGACCAGCCGCACCCGCCCCAGGCCGGG
>DATKQD010000104.1:0-25577 GCA_035532895.1 Chloroflexota bacterium | reverse complement strand
AGAGGCTGGCTCGTAGTCTTGCTGTTCTCGTCCCGGGAGCGGCCCGACCGCCATGGTCTCGTCGGTCATCTTCACTCAGCTCGACTTGCGCAACCTGAGGGCGGTTCAAGGACGAGCCACACGTGCTGACCGAATTACTGGCAGACTAGAGGCCCGGAACGGCGGGTGGACTCGGCGGCACGGCTATGTTGCCGCCCGAGCAGCGGCGATCACGTCACCACACACAGCGGGTAGCCCACTCTCGTCGGCGGTCTGCGTCAATACCACGACCGTCATGTCTCGTGACGGAATGTTCAACCAGGTGGTGCCGAACCCACCGTCCCAGCCGTAGCTCCCATCCTCAAGAACCGAGAGACCGTAGCCCCAGCCGCGGCCATCAAGGAAACTGAATCCTGGCCACACGTTGGTCCGCTGGACCTCGCTCAACTGGTTTCGAGTCATCTCGGCCACGGTCGCAGCCTTCAGCACGGACCCTCCGCCGTCCATGAGCATCCGCCCGAACGCAACCACATCGTCGATCGACGAGACGAGCCCAGCCGCACCATCGGGAAAGGCCGGTGGGCGAGACCATTGTCCATCTGGCGGATCGCTGACCTCGAATTGCCCGTGCTGATGGTGATAGGCCGTACACAGGCGATCAACGTCAGCCGCGTAGAAGGCTGTGTCGTGCATACCCAATGGCGCGAGTACGCGCTCGCGCAGCACGTCGTCGAACCGAGTATTGGCAGCGCGGGCCGCCAGCACTCCGAGCACGAGCGATCCGGCATTGTAGAGCCACCGCTCGCCCGGCTGAGCGAGCAAGGGCAGCTCACCTAGCCGCGCCAGCCACGTATCCGGATCGGGTTTCCGAGCTGGCTCAGGCGGGCCAAACGTGCCGAGCTCACGTTGGGCGGCAGCGGTGACGATTGGCCACGGCTCGGCCGACAGGAACATCGCACCCTGCATGCCGAAGCCCCAGGTGAATGTCAGCAGGTCGCGCGCCGTAATGGAACGGTCCGCCGGCATGGTTTCGTTGAGCGGTCCGTCCGGTCTGATCAACACCTGGCGGTTACCCAACTCGGGCAGCAGTTCATCGATTGGGCCGTCCAGCGTTACTGCACCCTCATCGACCAGCGAGAGGATGGCCGCGGCGGTGATGGGTTTGGTCATTGACGTAATCCGGAAGAGGGTTTCACGGCGCATGGGTGGTCCACCGAAGGCCATCGATCCGGCCGTGGCGACGTCCAGGCGATCTCCACGCGCCACGGCCGCAACCACGCCCGGCACCTGGCCCTCTTCGACGGCGCGTTGAACGATGTCGTTGATCCAACTCATCCATTCATCCTTTGAAGCCAATCATCTGGCTCGGACGAAATGACGCAAGCTGGCGGACTCGACTTCCCACGAAAGAAACCCGTGAGCCTGGGCAGGCCGTTGCGCTCGATCGACGCCGCGGCCAGATGGGATTCGCGCGAGCCTCAGCGCGCCGGACGCCCGCCCATGGCCGCGGCCGGAGCTGGTTTCGTGATGGCATCGAGCGCCTCCCGATCCTCCTGGCTGGGCAGCCACTCGCCGGCAGCGGCGTTGGCCTTCACCTGCTCGGGCCTGGTAGCGCCGGAAATCACGGAGGCCACGCCCGGCTGCGCCGCGAGCCCGCCAATGGCTACCTGCAGCAGCGACACGCCACGGTCACGCGCGTAGCCCTCGATGGGATCGAGCTTGTCGAACTGTTCGTCGGTCAGGGAGCCCGGCCGCGCCGCCAAACGCGAGCCTTCCGGTGCGGCTGCGCCGCGCTGGTACTTGCCGGTGAGCAAGCCGTTGGCTAGCGGAAAGAAGGGAATGATCCCCAGGCCGTACTTCACAGCGGCCGGAGTGATGTCCCGCTCCAAGCCACGATCGAGCAGACTGTAGCCGTTCTGGGTGGCGATGAAGCGAGTCAGGTTATGGGTCCGTGCGATCCAGTCGGCCTCCACCAGCTGCCAGGCGGAATGGTTGCAGGTCCCGATGTAGCGCACCTTGCCTTCATGCACCAGCTCCGTAAGCGCCTCCAGTGTCTCCTCCATCGGCGTTCGAGGGTCCGGGAAGTGCAGGTAGTAGAGGTCGATGTAATCCGTCTGCAGTCGCTTCAGGCTGTCCTCCACGGCGTGACGCACGTACTGGCGCGAGCCATGCGCTTCCGGGCTCACCGGACCCGCGGGCATGCCTGGCAGGCGCATGCCGCCCTTGCCGAACTTGGTGGCAACCACCACCTGCTGGCGGCGCCCCTTCAGCACCTCGCCCAGCATCCGCTCGGATTCGCCGCCGCCGTACAGTTCCGCGGAATCGATGAAGTTGATGCCACACTCGAGCGCCGCATCCACCACGGCCCTCGTCGCGGGCAGATCGATGCGCATGCCGAAATTGTTTCCGCCCAGGCCGACCACTGAAACCGCCAGGCCGGACCGGCCAAGTTGTCGATACTGCATAAGACCTTCTGTTGACTCCTTGTTCCCTTGTTGTGTTCGCTAGTGGGCTCCCCGAGGGCTCGCTCAGGGGGTGGCGCGCCAGGCGCTGGCCGCGTCCAGAGCCGCCAGCGACTCTTCGCTCAGCGTCACCTCAGCGGCACCCAGCAGATCGCGCACCTGCTCGGGCGTGGTGGCGCTGGCGATGGGCGCGGTGATGCTGGGCCGCGCCAACACCCAGGCCAACGCGACCTGTGCCGGCGTAGCCGAGTGGGCCGCGGCTGCGCGCTCCACCTGATCCAAAATGGCAAAGCCGCGGTCGTTCATATAGCCGCGCTCCACGGCAGCCGCCCGGCCCGACTTGGGCAATGGCGCGCCCTTGTGGTACTTGCCGGAGAGGAAGCCACTGGCCAGGCCGTAGTAAGTGATCACTCCCAGCCCCTGATCCTGGCAGGCGGCTTCCAGATCGCGCTCGTACTGCTCGCGATCCACGAGGTTATACCGGGGCTGCAAGCTCTCATAGCGCACCCAGCCCTGCTTGTCGCTCGCCCACAGTGCGCGCATGAGCCGCCAGGCGGAGTGATTGGATGCGCCGATGTAGCGCACTTTGCCCGCGCGGACCAGGTCGTCATACGTGCGAAGGGTCTCTTCCAGGGGTGTTTCCAGGTCATCGTTGTGGGACATGTACAGGTCAATGTAGTCCGTCTGCAGGCGGCGCAGCGAATCCTCCACCGCCTGCATGATATGTTGGCGCGAAAGGCCGCGATCGTTCGGCCCCTTACCCATCGGGCTGCACACCTTGGTGCCCACCACCATGGAGCCGCGGTTGCCTCGGCTTCGCATCCAGCTGCCGAGGATGGTCTCTGACTCGCCGCCGGAGTTGCCGGGTACCCACATGGAGTACGCATCGGCGGTATCGATGAAGTTGCCACCCCCCTCCACGTAGGCATCGAGCACGGCAAACGACTGTGCCTCATCCACTGTCCAACCAAAGGGATTCCCGCCCAGGCACAAAGGGGCGACCTTCAGGCCTGTGCGGCCTAACCGACGCATCTGCATAGCTGCTAAGCGTACTTGGTTGAGAGACTCGGATGACGAGTGCACGAGGAAAGGTGTTGGGGCGAAGGCGATGCTCTTTCGAGGCGGAGGAGGACGGCGAGCTTACCAGTAGCCGCGGCGGAAGTCGCGGGCGCTGCCGCGCAGGAAGGTGGGGCACTTCTCGGCATCGCCCACCAGGTACGGCGTCACCTCGGCCAGATCGCGCACTGAGTCGGGGTCATCGACGGTCCAACGCTGCTCGTAACAGGAGTAGCTGGGATACACGGTGGCCTGATCCCAGCTCTCGCCAATGGCTTTGGCGCGACTGCGCGCGATGACCAGGTTGATGCACTCTAAACAGGTGGCCGGGTGAGGCGACGCCTCGCGCCGCCACCGTGGATGGTAGGCGCCATCGCCGCGCCGCCGGTTCCGCTCGGGCGCGCCGGGATCCCAGGCCTCTTGCCCCTGCTCTGGGGCGGTATCATCGGCGACGTCCTGGCGGCCACGGCGGCGAGCAATGCCTTTCGGCTCGTCGTAGCGCCCAGCGCGCCCGCGACTGGTGCTGCTGGGCTGGTCGGGCTGGCTTCGCTGCCGGGTCGCATCGCCCCCACGGCCACCCTTGTGGCGCCGGTCGCGCCGCCCATCGCGCCCGTTCGACCGCTGGAAGTCACGTCCGTTCCGGCGGCTCATAGGGTGATGGTAACCTCAAATGCCGGCTCCGGCGGGCGCCTATGGCGCGCGATCGTGTGCCGGGGGAGGGCCACACGAACATTCTGAAGATGCACGGCGCCGGCAACGATTTTGTGCTGGTGGATGGCCGCGAAGGGCGCCAGGCCAACTGGGCCGAGCTGGCCCGGCAGCTGTGCGACCGACATTTCGGTATTGGGGCCGATGGGCTTCTGCTGCGCTTGCCCTCCGCCAGCGCCGACGCCCGCATGGAGGTGTGGAACCCGGACGGCACACGGGCGGAGATGTGCGGCAACGGCGTACGCTGCTTTGCCCGCTGGGTGCTGGACCAGGAACCGGCCGCACGCGCCGAACTGAGCGTTGAAACAGGCGCGGGCATCCTGCGCGTCGCCGCCGAGGACGGCGGCGCACTGCGGGCCAGCATGGGCACGCCCCACCTGGCTGGGCCGGACATCCCCGTGCACAGCGACCGCAACCCGGTGCTCGACCTCGCGCTGCCGGGGCTCGACTTCGCCGTCACCTGCGTATCCATGGGCAACCCCCACGCCGTCCGCTTTGTGGACGATGTGTATGACGTCGATCTGGCTGCGCTCGGCCCGCTGGTTGAGCACCACCCGCTGTTCCCCCACCGAACCAACTTCCACCTCTGCCAGGTGCTGAGCCGCGGAGCGCTCAAGGTGCGCCACTGGGAGCGCGGTGCAGGCTTAACCCTGGCCTGCGGCACCGGTGCCGCGGCCACGGCCGTGGCCGCTCGGCTGCATGGCCTGATCGATGACGAGGTGGCGTTGAACGTTCCCGGGGGCCAGCTGCGGGTCAGCTGGAACGGCGCGGGCGAGGTGTACCTGGCCGGCCCGGCCGACTACGTATTCGCCGGCACGTGGCCCGCGCCGGACAGAAGACCCCACGAAACCGCGTCCGGCTAACTCCCAAGCTCAAACAGTACTTCGCCGCTTTCGCGTTCCATGCTGAGGATGTGCGCCCCAGCGGTACGCGTCGCCAGCGCGGCGAACTGCTGCAGGTGCACCTCCAGGCCCTCTTCTGAGTCCCACAGCGTCACCGCGTCGGCGATGTCCTGCCCCGTGCGAATGGCGTAGAAGTGGTGGAAATGCGGGAGTTGCGCCAACTCCGGCAGAATCTGGTCGCGCAGGATGGGACGCACCGCCTCCGCTCCGCCTGGCCTCATGATGAACCGCGTGATCACCGCATACACGGTCGTTCCCCCTGGCGGTGGCCGTTCAAGCGCCCCGTTCGTGCAGCCTTTGCCCAGCCTCGCGTCGCTTGATTGGTAGCGCCTGCGCCGGGCAAATGCAAGCCGGCGGGCGCTTTCCCAGGTCCCAAATTACAGTGCGCGATCCAGCAGATCCGCTGCCTCGCGGCAGGTGTCCAGCGTAGGCACCAGCGCCAGGCGCACATAGCCCTCGCCAGACGGCCCAAAGAATGGCCCAGGCGACACCAGCACGCCGACTTGCAGCAGATGCTGGGCGAACGATTCCGAGGTGAATCCGGCGGGCACCGCCAACCATAAGTAGAAGGTCGCCTCACCGCCCGCGAGGCGAATGCCCTTGCGCTGGAACAGGTCCACAAACAGCGCGCGTTTGGCGGCGTAGGCTTCCCGCATGCGGCACACGTGATCCTCGTCGGCCCAGGCCCAGGCAGCCGCCAGCTGGGTGAACTCCTGCGGTGTCGCGCCCACCATGGGCCGGTACAGCCGCAGGGCGTTGATGAGCTGGGCATCGGCTGCTACGGAGCCGGAGCGGTAGCCGGTCATCGAGCTGCGCTTGCTGAGCGTGGTCACCACCGCCAGGTTGCGGTGGTCACCTACCTGAGACGCGGAGGCAGGTGGATCGCCGAAGTAGATCTCGCCATACGCCTCGTCCGACGCGAGCAGAAAATCGTGCCGGCGCGCCAGCTCTGCCGCCTGCTCGTAAAAGCTGAGTGGCGCCACCGCGGCGGTGGGGTTGTTCGGATAGTTGACCCAGCACAGCGCGACCCGATCCAGCAGCGCCGGATCGAGTGCGCTCAGGTCCGGCAGAAAGCCACGCTCCTCCAGCAGTGGCATCTTCACTACCTGGGCGCCGGCGAAGAGTGCTCCCCGCTCGTAAATAGGGTATGCCGGCTCCGGCACCAGCACTACATTGCGCTGGCCGTGCGCATCCACCAGCACCTGCGGGAGGCTGAAGAGGACTTCTTTGCTGCCCGACGTGGGGATGATTTCCCGCTCGGGATCGAAGGTCGCGCTGAAGCGGCGCTCGTACCAACCGGAGATCGCCTCGCGCAGCGCCCGCAAACCTACCGCGCGGGGGTAGCCGGATACACCTGGCAGCGCATCCACCAGCGCCTGGAGAATGCGCGAATCCGTCGGCTCTCGCGGATCTCCCTCGCCGAAGTCCAGGATGCGGATGCCTCGCGCCGCGACCTCGGCCTTCTGCTCATCCAGTTTCAGGTACGGGTAGCGCTGCATACCGGCCAGCACCGGGTTGAACTGCATAACTCCGCCCTTAACTCGCCACCGTCGCGGGTGCCAGCAGAAACTGGCGCAGCACGTCAAAGCCACGCGCCAGCGCGGCGATCTCCACGCACTCGGCTTTCTGGTGCGCTTGAGCCGTGGCACCGGGGCCGTAGTTGATAGCATCCAACCCCTCGGCGCTGAACTCCGCCACAGGCGTCCAGGCCTGCTTGGGCTGCAGCTCCAGCGCACCCGCGGCACGCAACTGCCCCAGCAGCGGATTGTCCACAGCCGCGCGGGCCGGTGGTGCATTCCCCACAATCTCCAGCTCGGCCCCAGCGGGAACCAGGGCGCGCAGGCGTTGCTCTGCCTGGGCCGGCGTGCAGTTGGGCGCGTAGCGGAAGTTGAGGCCGCAAGCGACTTCATCCGGTAGGACGTTGTTGGCCACTCCGCCGTGAATCTGTGTCAGATTCAACACCTCCACATAGGTGAGGCCGCCAATGTCCACGTCGCGCTGGGGCACACCCGCCAGCCCCTGCAGCCCCTGAATGGCAGCGTGGAGCGCATTTATTCCCTGCCACGGGCGAGCAGAATGGGCGCTCTTCCCGCGGAACACCAGGCGTGCATTCAGGTTGCCCAGGCAGCCGACCTGCACCGCGCCATCGGTCGGCTCCATCACAATCGTGAGGTTCGCCTGGCGCAGCTCGGGGCAGGCGGCGAAAATCGCCGGCACCGCGCTTTCAGTGATCGGCAGTTCCTCGCGCGCGAAGAACAGGAGGGCCACATCTGTGCTCACATTCGGTCGCTCGCGCTCCAGCCACTCAGCCAGCTCCAGCATCACCGCCAGGCCGCCCTTCATGTCGCTGGCGCCCAAGCCATGGATCCAACCGCTCTCCTCGCGGCCCGGCAGGTTACCCTGCTCCGGCACAGTATCGACGTGGCCCACCAGCAGTACCAGTGGCCGGTCACGCCGAGCGGCTGGCCACAGCAGCAGCCCCTGCCCGGGGACAGACCTGCCCCGGAAGCAAGCGACGCCCGCGGCTTCGCGCTCCAGGAGCGCCAGGATGGCCGACTCCGAGCGACTGACCGATGGAATGTTGATGAGCGCCAGCGTGCGCCGCGCCAGCCGGCGCTCCAGCTCAGGCCTGGTCATCAGTTCGTTGGCAAGCATACCGACTCCACCTGTCGCTACTATAAAGGCCTGATCGAGAGCACTCAGGTCGAGCGAGCGCTGCTGGTGGGAGCCACCCTGGCTGCCAGTCGCGACGAACCGCGCGATAGCGGCCTGGCCGAGTTGCGATCCCTGGCCGAAACGGCAGGCGCACGGGTGGTGGGCGAACCGCTGGTGCAGAAGCTGCAGTCGCCCAACCCCGTCTACTACATTGGCAAGGGCAAGCTGGAGGAGCTGCGATCGGCCGTGGCCGACCACCATCCGGACGTGGTGCTGTTTGATGACGAGCTCACGCCCTCACAGCAACGCAACCTGGAGCAGGCGCTCAAGCTCAAGGTGGTGGACCGCGCCACGCTCATCCTGGATATCTTCTCGCAGCGCGCGCGCAGCCGCGAGGGCCGGCTGCAGGTGAACCTGGCGCAGTACCAGTACCTCCTGCCCCGCCTCTCCAACATGTGGGCCGAATTCTCCCGCACCGGTGGTGGCATCGGCACGCGGGGCGGACCAGGTGAGCAGGAGCTGGAGCGCGAACGGCGGCGCATCCGCAAGCGCATCACGGACCTGCAGGATGAAATTGAGGACGTGCGGCGCCAACGCCGGGTGCACCGCCAGGAGCGCGCCGAGCTGGGCTTCCCCCTGGTGGCGCTGGTGGGTTATACCAACGCCGGCAAGTCCACCCTCCTGAATGCGCTCACCAACGCCAACACACTGGTCATGAACGCCCCCTTCGCCACACTGGACCCCACCATCCGCAAGGCCAAGCTGCCATCCGGGCAGGAGATTCTCCTCTCGGACACCGTGGGCTTCATCCGCAAGCTGCCTGCCACGCTGCTGGCCGCCTTCCGCGCCACCCTGGAGGAGCTGCGTGAGGCGGACCTGCTGCTGCAAGTGGTCGATGCCGCCGAAGAGCTGGCCGCTGACCGCCTCTTCTGGGTGCGGGAAACACTGGCTGAGATTGGCCTGGAAGAGCGGCCGGTCGTCACCGCCTTGAACAAAATCGACCAGCTGCCGCCCAATCGGACCGTGGACTATAGCCTGTATCCCAACCCTGTGGCGCTGTCGGCCGCCACCGGCCAGGGACTGGACCGGCTGCTGGCCCGCATTCAGGAAACGCTCGTAAAGGATTATGTCGAGCTGAAGCTGCGGCTTCCCCTCTCGGACGGCCGCTTGCGCGAGCTCTTCCGGCGCCGAGGCACCATTACTCGCGAGCATTACACCGCCGAGCGCGTGGAGATCGAAGGCAAGATAGCCCCGCGGCTGGCCGGCCCCTTCCGCGCCTACGCCGTTCCCTGAGCGGTGACCGAAGCCCTGTAGCCCAACGGCCCCCTGGCTGGCGGCGGCCGCCGCGGCCACGGACAGGATCGTCCGGAAGTGCGCTCGTGTATCCCCAAAAGCCGTCCTTACGGTCCTCGACGGCTATAACCAGGCGGCGAGTGCAGGCCGGGGTGCTCAGGGTTGGGGCAGGCGCCAGAACTCGCCGACCAGTTCTACGGCCTGCGCGATCCAGCCCGCTTGCGTGATATCGAACCACTCGATAAGCGGATCTCGCCGGAACCAGGTGAGCTGGCGCTTGATGAACTGGCGCGTCCTCCGCTTGGTGAGCGCCACGGCCTCGGCCAGTGAGGAGCGGCCGGCAAGATGCTCCGCTAGTTCTCGGTAGCCGAGGCCGCTTAGCGCCGGCAGCTCGGGCGAGTAGTGCTCCAGCAGCGTGCGCACCTCCTCGAGCCAGCCCGCTGCCAGCATGGCATCGACGCGCTCATCAGCTCGCCGGTACAGCACCTCCCGCGGGGCGCTGAGGCCCAGGCGCAGGCTGTCGTATCGGGGCGCACGGCCGAGGGGCCGGCCAGCCCGCTCCACGGCACGCAGCAACCGGTAGCGGTTGCCGGCATCAATCGTCTCCGCGGCAAGGGGATCGAGCACGCGCAACCTGCTCAGCAGCTCCTCCGCGCCGGGCTGGGCGCGGCGTAGCTCGGCATCCGGCGGTGCCGCCGGCAAATCAAAACCATCGAGCACAGCCTGCGCGTACAGGCCGCTGCCGCCCACGAGGAAGGGCTTTTCCACGCCTTCAATAGCCGCGTAAGCCAGCTTCTGGTACTGTGCCAGGGAGAACGGCTGGTCCGGGTTCGCGACGTCGATGAGCTCGTGCGGCACGCGCGCACGTTCCGCCAGGCTGGGCTTAGCGGTGCCGAGATCCAGCCCGCGGTACACCTGGCGCGAATCCGCTGAGATGATCGCCGCGCCCGCCAGCCTCTTGGCAAACGCCAGTGCGAGGGCGCTCTTGCCGGTGGCCGTGGGCCCCAGGATCGCAATCAGGCGCTTCACGGGCGCTGCCCTGCCTGCAGGCTCAGCCATTGCACCGGCACCATCGCCGTCAGGGCGAGAGCAGGGCTTCGGCCTCGATCTCCACCTTCCAGCGCGGATCCAGCAGCGCGGCGACAACCACCATGGTGGCCGCCGGCCGCACGTCGCCCAGCACCTCGCTATGTGCCGCGCCGACCGCGTCCGCATCGGCAGCGCTGATGAGAAACATGCGGGTGCGAACAACATGCTGCTTGGCCGCGCCAGCCCGGGCCAGCGCCTCAAGGATGATCTCGAAGCACCGCCGCGCCTGGGCGCCGGCGTTGGGATCGCACGAGCCGTCGGGCCACACCGGCGCGGTGCCGGATACCATCACCCGGTCGCCCACCCGCAGCGCGCGGCTGAACCCGATGGCCGGCTCAAACGGCGATCCGGACGACACGCGCTGCCGCTCCGGCAGGTCCAAGCTCAGCCGGGCGCCGCCCGCATTCCCGCGAGCAGCTGCTCCGCCTCGCCGGCCACTCGATCTGCCCAGGCGGTATCCAGAATGGAGGCGCGATTGGCCTTGACGTTCCCGTGCGAGGCATCGGCGGCGGCCAGCGCCGCCACCTTCGCCGTGCGCGCATCGGTGCCCAGGGAGCGGTTGCCGATGCTCGCCACCTCGTCGGCCAGCGCGGAAAGTTGTGCGGCCGCGCGGATCACCGCCAGGGGCACTTCCGTGGCCACCTTGCAGGCGTCGCTCACGCGCTGGGCACGGCCCTCGGCGTCCTTGGGCAGCTTATAAGCCGCGGACACGTCGCGAAAGGCGGCCGAGTCCGCGTCCATCAGGCGCGTCGCCTCTGCCCCCAGCCGCGCCGCTTGGTCCCGTATGGCGGTCACGCGTTCCTCTACCGCCGCATAGCGCGGCCGGCCAATAGTGTGATGGCACACCATCTGCACCAGATCGGCGGCGAGGCGGGCCATGAGGCCGGCGGCCGCTCCGCCTCCCGGTGTGGACTCACCGGAAGCGAGCCGGCCGCAGAAAGCCTCAATCGTCAACTGGGCGAAAGACGCTTCGCTCACCGGGTGCTCACTCGTCCCGCAGCTTGGCGGCTTTGATGAGGTCCGGCACAACGTCCTCCTGGCCCACGGCCATGATGTGCACCCCGGATACGCCGGGGATGTGCCGCAGCTCGGCGATCACTTCGAGGCAGATGTCCATGCCCTCGCGTTGCGGGTCACCCGCGCCGGCCAGGCGTTGCATCACCTGCTCGGGGATGACGACGCCCGGAATGCCGCTCATGTGCTGCGCCTGGCTCAGGCTGCGCAGCGGACCTACGCCGGCCAGAAAGGCCGTGTGCTCGGCCAGCCCTTCGCCCACGAAGCGTGTCATGAAGGCGCGGAAATCCGCCGGATCATAGACGAATTGCGACTGCACGAAGTCCACGCCGGCCGCGATCTTTTCGGCCAGACGGCCCCACTCTCGCTCCGCCGTGGCGCCCATGGGGCTGGCCGTACCGCCGATGAAGAAGCGCGGCGGCACGCGCATTTCCTCGCCGTTCAGGAAGCGCTTTTGGTCGCGCATATCGCGGAACATGCTGATGAGCTGGCCGGTGTTGAGGTCGAACACGTCCTTCGCGTCCGGATGGTTGCCGACTTTCGCGGGGTCGCCAGTCATGCACAACACGTTGTGCAGGCCCAAGCCGGCCGCGCCCAGCACATCGCTCTGGATGCCGATGCGGTTGCGATCGCGGCAGGTCACCTGAATGATGGGGTCGATACCCGCCTCTCTGGCAATGACGGCGCCGGCGATGCTGGACATGCGCACCGTAGCGGTTTGGTTATCCGTGACATTCGCGCCATCCACCAGGCCGGCCAGCTCGGCAGCCTTGCGCCGCACCACCTGGGCGTCGGCGCTCTTGGGTGGGCCGATCTCCGCTGTCACAGCGAACTTACCCGCGGCGATGCGGGCTTCGAGCGCGGAATCCGTCTTCACCTTCGTCGCCATGTCACCTCACGTATCCGTTCGCTAGGCCGGCATCCACGGTGAGGATGCCCCCGGTGGTTTTGGCCGATCGATCCGAGGCAAAGAACAGCGCCGCTTCGGCCACATCGGCGGCACTGACCGTCTGCTTCAGGGTGCTGCGTTCTCGATAGATCTCCTGCAGCTCATCCAGCCCCACGCCGTACGCCGCGGCGCGCGCCTGGCCCCACTGCCCACGCCAAATGCCGCTACCCTCAAAAATGGCGTCCGGCGCGATCGTATTCACACGAATACCATACGGTCCAGCCTCCTCGGCCACGCAGCGGGCCAGGTGCAGCTCAGCCGCCTTGGCGCTGGCGTACGCGGCGGCGTTCTTGGCCGGGGCCAGGCCTGCCTTCGAACCCATGTAGATGATCGAACCACCCAGGGTCCGGCTGCCCTCCACCACCTGCCGTTTCATGATCCGCAGCGCGGCCCGCGTGACCAGGAAATAGCCATTCAGCAGCACGTCCACGGTGGAACGCCATTCCTCAGGCGTGAGCTCATCCACCGCCCGCGAAATGGCTGTGCCGGCGTTCGACACCACCACATCCAGCCCGCCGAAGGCCAGCACTCCATCGTCGAGCGCCTCGGCCACGCTGGTCGCGTCAGTGACGTCGCAACGCACGGCCAGTGCTGGGCCGGGCAGCTCGTCGGCCAGCGCCTTGGCTCCGACCAGGTCCAGATCCGCCAGTATCAGATGGGCGCCCTCCTCAGAAAAGCGGCGGGCGAGAGCGCGACCGATGGTGCCCGCTGCCCCAGTGATGAAGCCAACTCGGCCCGCCAGCTCCTTCGCGGGCGGCAGGAGGGTGAGCTTGTACAGCTCCAGCGGCCAATACTCAAAGTCATACGCCTCTTTGTCCGTCAATGATGCGAAGCGGTCCAGCACGCTGGCGCCGCGCATGATCTGTATGGCACGGAGGTAGTTTTCGGCGGCGATCCCGGCGGCGCGACTATCTTTCCCGGCGGTGATCATGCCCAGGTCGGGCACGAGGATCACTTTTGGCAGGCCTTCGAAAGGCTTGGGTGCCGCCGCGGCATCGACGGCGCCATAGGTGGCCGCTGTCTGTTCGGCGAAGAAGCGCTGGTAGGCGAGGTCGTAGCCGGCCAAGGCAGCGTCCAAGGCGGTTGCCGTGCCGTTGGGCTCGGCGGCCTCCGGCAGGGTCAGGAACAGCGGCTTCACCTTGGTGTACAGGACGTGATCGGGGCAGGCCAGCCCGCGCGCCGCGGTTTGCGCGCTCTCGAGCGAATTCACGAACGTCAACACCTCGTCCGTGGCGGTGTAGCGCAGGATCACACGCTGCGCACGGCTCAACCGGCCACGCAGGGCTGGCAGCAGCGCCTGCGCCTGGCCAAGGCGCTGCGCGTCATCCGGCAATGGCCGGCCCAGGCCGCCAAAGACGCGCTTGCCGGCGGCCTGCTCATCGATGTAGGCCGCCGCGCGGTTGATGAACTCCAGCGTGTGCAGGTAGCTCTGCTTGGCGCTCTCCGCCCACGTCACCAGGCCGTGCTTACCCAGGAACACTGCCCGGCAGCCCTCCTGCCTTTCCACTGCCTCCGCGCACCAGCGCGCCATGAGGAAGCCGGGGCGAATGTAGGGCACCCACACCACCTCGCTCCCGAACACCTGGCGGGTGATCTCTTCGCCCCGTTCGGCCATGCAGAACGCGACGATGGCGTCGGCATGAACGTGGTCCACGTCCTGCCAGGGCAGGTAGCCATGCAGCAGCGTCTCAATGGAGGGCCGAGGAGCCGCCGGCTCCAACATGGCGTGGCCGAGGTAATCCACCATGTCCTCGTCAGTCATAGCCTCGAATGCCCGCGTCGCGGTCACATCATCGAGTCGCACGTCTGGGAAGCCGCCGCGCGACACGCTCTTGAGATCGGCGCCGCTGCCCTTCACGCTGAGCACCCGTACCTCACGCCCGCGAAAGTCGCGGCTGGTGCGCTTGGTGGAGGTGTTCCCACCGCCGCGATTGACGATGCGCTCATCCTGCCCGAGCAGGTTTGACCGGTAGACGAGCAGGTCCAACTGGTCCAGCCGGGCGGCCTGGGCATCGTCCCAGCGCGATTCGAACATCACGCCTCGGATTCGCTGCCAGCGAGGACAAGGTTCACTGCCAGATCGTACACCCGGTTCTCCAGCTCAGATGGCCGCGCCAGGCTCAACGCTACGCGGCCCTCCTGCCTCGCTCAACCAAGCGATCGTGGTGCCGCGGCACCTCTTGTCCTACGCTCCTGCGAATCACCGCCAGCAGGGGGCGCCCCTGGGCTAGGGTCTATCATCGGGGCATGGCAAAAACGGCTCCAGAGATGGAGATTGACACGGACAAGCTGTACGACGTGACCATCGGCACGCCCAAGGGCGACATCCTCATGGAGCTGGATCCGCAATTGGCACCCAATACCGTGAACAACTTTGTGCACCTGGCGCGCTCCGGCTACTACACCGGGCTGACCTTTCATCGCGTAGTAGCGGACTTTGTCATCCAGGGGGGCTGCCCCGAAGGCACCGGCCGCGGTGGCCCCGGCTACCGGTTCAACGATGAGCCAGTGAAGGGCGAATATATTGAGGGCGCCGTCGCCATGGCCAACTCCGGCCCCAACACCAACGGCAGCCAGTTCTTCATTTGCACCACGGATGACCGGCACAAGCTGGACAAGAAGTACAACCTCTTTGGCTTCGTGCTCAAGGGCATGGCCGCGGCCAAGCAAATCGCCGTGGGCGACAAGATGGATACCGTCACGGTGACCGAAAAAGCTCGCGAGTGAGCTTACCCGCCGCGCCCGAGGCACTCGAGGCCGCCCCACCGCGGGCCTGCCCTTGGCTGGACGCGCTGCGCACGCCGAGCGGCGGCAACGGGGCCCTGTGCCGCCTCACCGGCCACGCCTTTGGGCCGCCGGCGGGAGCGCTGGCCGCCTGCCTAAAGGTCTGCGCCTACCCAGCGCAGCATGCGCGGCCCCGCTGTGCCCACATGAACCTGGGCAACGTGGTGCTCACGCAGGATGGTGCGCTGCCTCGCATCCATTGCGTGGCGCACGGCAGCTATGACGCGCCGCGGCGCTGCGCCACCTGTCGCGACTACACGCCTGCATGAACCCGCGGCGCCTCACCAACCAGTACTCCTACGTGCTGGTGGGCAGCCTGGCCCTGCTGGCCGGTGCCGCTTATGTATCGCGCGATCCCACGCCTGCCCGTTGGATCGCCTGGCTGGCCGCGGTGGGCATCCTGTATGCCCTCTACCTCTTCCTCCGGCCCGGCGAGCCAACCCTCAGCCCGCCGCATACGCTGGAGCAGGAGCTGGGCAAGGGCTATCCGGTGCTGGTGGAGCTGTACTCCAACTTCTGCATCGCCTGCATGGTGGTGAAACCAGTGGTGGATGGTCTGGACCACGAGCCCGGCGTACGTGCGCGCTTCATCCGCATCGACATCAGCACGCCCGAGGGGCACAAGGTCGCCCGCCAATGCCAGCTGCAGGCCACGCCTACCTTCATTGGGCTGGACAGTCAGGGCGTCGAACAGTGGCGCCTCATTGGCGGCGCCACCAACCGCCAGGACCTGGTGGCGCGGCTCCGCCGCCTCACCTGAGCAACACTCCCGCGGGCAGCGATTCGCCCGCATTCGAGAGAACCTCTGTTACGATCCATCGAGATGGCGTACTCGGGCTTGCGGTCACGCGTTCCTTGCCGCTGACTGTGCACAATGTGGCCCGCGTTGGCCACCGCTAGCCTCCTCGCCACGCACGTTTCGCGGAACCGGGTGCGCCAACCCCATCGGAAGGCGAGCCACTCCCCGAGCTTGTTCGGCATCGCCGCCAGCCGCGGCCGGCCATGAGTGACGTGATTCGAGCCAGTGCGCTGGTGAAGACGTACGGCAAGGTGCGCGCATTGGACGGGCTGGACCTATCGGTGCCGGGAGGGACCATTCTCGCGCTGCTGGGGCCCAATGGCGCGGGCAAAACAACGGCGGTGCGCATCCTCACCACCTTGCTGGAAGCTGACTCCGGTACTGCCGAAGTGGCGGGGATCGACGTGCGGCGCGACCCACACGGCGTGCGCCGCTGCATCGGCCTCTCCGGCCAGTTTGCCGCCGTGGACGACTACCTCACCGGCTTCGAAAATCTGGATATGGTGGGCCGGTTGTACGGCCTCCACCGCCGCGAAGCACGCCGCCGCGCCCGTGAGTTGCTGGCTCAGTTCGACCTGGACGACGCCGCCGACCGGCCGGTGAAGACGTATTCCGGCGGCATGCGGCGCCGTTTGGACCTGGCCGGCGCCCTGATAGCACGCCCACCCGTGCTGTTCCTGGACGAACCAACCACCGGCCTCGACCCCGGCAGCCGCAGCGACATGTGGGACGTGATTGTGGGGCTGGTTAAGGCCGGCACCACGCTGCTGCTCACGACGCAGTACCTGGAGGAAGCCGACCGCCTCGCCGACGACATCGTGGTGATAGACCACGGCCGCGCCATTGCCCGCGGCACGGCGGACGAGCTGAAAGCGCAAGTCGGTGGGGAACGGTTGGAGATGGTGCTGGCGGATCAGGACGGGATGGACGCCGCGCGGGAGTTGCTGGCCAGCCTCGCGGATGGCCCGGTAGCGATCGACGTACACACCCGCCGGCTCACCGCGCCGGTGCATGGCGGAGCCACCAAGCTGATGGAGGCGCTGCGCGGCCTGGATGCGTTGGGCATTGGGCTCATGGATGTGGCGCTGCGCCGACCCACGCTGGACGATGTGTTCCTCACCCTCACCGGACATGGCGCGGAAGAGGAGCAGCCTGCCGGGCAAGAGCTGGCCACGGCCGCGGCGGTCGGCGAGCGGGAGCAGTAGAGCACAGCATGGGCGTACTCCACACCCTGCGCGATGGGTTCGTCATCGCACGGCGCAACGTCATCAAGATCAAGCGGGTGCCGGACCTGCTGGTGTTCACCACACTCTCGCCGATCATGTTCATCCTGCTGTTCGCCTACGTGTTCGGCAGTGCTATCCACGTGCCGGGCGTGAGCTACCGCGAGTTCTTGATCCCGGGCATCTTCGCGCAAACAGTGATCTTCGGCGCCACCATCACCGGCGCGGGCCTGGCGGATGACATGCAGAAGGGCATCATCGACCGCTTCCGGTCGCTGCCTATGTCGAGATCGGCGGTACTGGTGGGTCGCACCGGCAGCGATGTGATCATCAACATCATCACCATCGTGATCATGTCCCTCACCGGGCTGGTGGTCGGCTGGCGCATCCGCTCCTCGCCGCTCGATGCGCTGGCGGGCTTCCTGCTGCTGCTCGCCTTCGCCTACTCGATGTCGTGGATCATGGCACTGGTGGGGCTGATGGTGCCCAGCCCGGAGGTGGTGAACAACGCCTCCTTCGTGGTGATCTTCCCACTGACCTTCATCGCCAATACCTTTGTGCCCACCAACGGCTTCCCCGAGCCGCTGCGCATTATTGCCAACTGGAACCCGGTGTCGTCGCTCACCCAGGCAGCGCGCGAGCTGTTCGGGAACACCAGTCCGCTCATGCCGGCCCCTTCGGACTGGCCGCTGCAGCACGCCGCGCTGTACACCGTGCTGTGGATCGCCGGCCTGCTGGCTGTGTTCATCCCCCTGGCTGTCCGCCAGTACAAACGCGCCTCCAGCCGCTGAGCGCGGGCGACGCGGCCGCGTTGCCAATCGCTAAAGGCATGGTTCAATGCCTGCATGGCTGAGAGCACGGTCGATCAGAATCCCATACGCCGGCGAGGTGTCGGCCTCCGCGCGCTCGATCGGGAGCGCGCGTTCGACGGGTTCACGCTGTTCACGCCCCAATACGGCACCGGCACGGTACTACTCGTGGACCTGGAGGGGCACCCGGTGCACACCTGGGAGATGCCCTACCCGCCAGGCCTCCACGGCGCCCTCACGGAGCGCGGCACGCTGCTGTACGGCGGCAAAATTCCTGGCGACACCTTCATCAGCAAGGCGCCCTTCGGTGGAGGCGTGGTGCTCGAGGCAACGTGGGATGGCCGGGTGCTGTGGGAGCTTCGCTATCCGACGCATCACCACGATGCGCGGCTGCTCAGCAATGGCAACATCGTGCTGCTGGGCGCGGCCATACTGCCGCCAAGCATGGCTGCGCGGGTGCATGGCGGGCGCCCCGGAACCGAGGTAGACGGACACGAGATGTGGGCGGACACCGTAGTAGAGCTCACCACACAGGGCCAGGTGGTGTGGGAGTGGCGCAGTTGGGAGCACCTCATTCCGGAGGAAGATGCCATTACCGCGCTCCAGGATGAGCGCCACGAGTGGACCCACGCCAACGCGGTGATCGAGCTGCCCAATGGCAACCTCGTGGTGAGTTTCCGCAACATCTCCACCGTGGTTGAGATCGAGCGCACCAGCGGCGACATCATCTGGAAGCTGGGTGCGCCGCCACTGTCGGGCCAGCACGCGCCGGAATTGCTGGCCAACGGCCACCTGCTCATCTTTGACAATGGCGCGCACCGCCTGGACGAAAGCTTCCCCTTTTCACGCATCATTGAGGTTGATCGCGCCAGCAAGGAGATCGTCTGGAAATACCAGGAACCGCGGCCCTACAACTTCTACAGCCCGCGCATCTCCAATGCCC
This sequence comes from Chloroflexota bacterium, assembly GCA_035532895.1. Taxonomy (GTDB): domain Bacteria; phylum Chloroflexota; class JAJPGV01; order JAJPGV01; family JAJPGV01; genus DATKQD01. The sequence goes on along the minus strand of DATKQD010000104.1, from coordinate 6,912 downwards.
AGCGCCTGCCGAACGGCAACACCCTGATCAACGAGGGCGTTTTCGGCCGCCTGTTCGAAGTGACCGCTGAGGGCGAGGTGGTGTGGGAATACGTCAATCCGCTATTCGGGCCGGCCGATCTGCCTCAGGGCCAACAGAACAACACCATCTTCCGCGCCTATCGTTACAGCCCGGAGGAGATCGCCCGCTTCAGCCGATAAAGGCAGTGACCCGATCTGGCGTAACCCCATCGGGCCACCGCCAGCTACTCCCTGGAAGTAGGCGCCAGCGCTTCGATGTCGGAAACGACATCGATCACGGTAGGTCTGTCGCCACTCAGCGCCTTGCTCAGTTCGGCCGCGAGCGCGTTCGGCCGGTCCACCCGAACGCCATTGCAGCCCATGGTCTGGGCGATGTGGGCGTAGTCCAACTCTTTGAAAATCCACATGTCGTCGGACGTCTTGGGCCGGTTGGCGCCGTAGGCCGACGCGATGCCTCGCGTCTCCTGGTTCAGCGAGTGATTGTCGTTTACCACTACCACCACGTTGAGGCCGTAGCGGGCGGCTGTTTCCAGCTCCGTGAGGTGGTACAAAAAGCCGCCATCGCCGGTGAAGCAGACCACCGGCCGGTTCGGTGCACCGCACTTGACGCCGATCGACCCCGGGAACCCCCAACCCAGCGATCCCGCGCAGCGAATGTAGCTCTGCCCGGGTTTGGTGAGCTCCAGCATGCCGCCGGTCCACATGCCCGAATGGCCGGTGTCGGATACGACGATGCCGTTGGCCGGCAGCGCCTGGCCGATCTCGTAGCAGATGCGCTCGGGCCGAATGGGTACCGCGTCGGACCGGAGCTGCGCGGCCGTGGCATCCTTCCAGTCGTCCACCAGCTTGCGATAGGTGGCGCGCCACCCATCGCGCGGCGCCTGGGGCTGGGTGAGGGCCAGCAAGCGCTGCAGGCTAGCCTGAACGTCGCCCATGAGACCCACCTTGCAAGGGTAGTTGCGGCCAATCTCCAGGGGATCGATGTCCAGCTGGATGACATCCACGTCGGGCGCTGGGATGCGCCAAAAGTGTGACACCTGGCTGCCGGTGCGGCTGCCCACGTAGAACACCAGGTCGGCCTGGCGCAGCACATCGTTGGCGCAAGCGCGCGCATAGGTGCCGGGCACGCCCACCGCGAGCGGGTGTCCATCGGGAATGGCGGCTTTAGCGTTGAGGGCGGTGGCCACCGGAATATCCAGCTTCTCGGCCAGCGCCACCAGCTCCGCTGCCGCGCCGGACCAGGTCACACCACCGCCAGCCACAATAACCGGGCGCTGGGCCGCGGCCAGCAGTTGCGCTGCCTGGCGCAGCCGATCCTCTTCCGGGACTGGCCGGTAAGGCGGCACCACGGCGCAGGCCGTATCGGCGAAGAGATCGTCGAACTCGCACTCACCGTTGAGCAGCTGGCCGGTGTTGCCGGGCACGCGCAGGTGCACCGGGCCGGGATGTCCAGCCACGGCGGCGCGCACCAACTGGCGCAGCAGGCCCGGTAAACGCTCGGGTCGATCCAAATAGGCGTTGAAGCGCGTCACGGCATCGAACATGCCCAGGTCTTCCGTTTCCTGGTAGGCGTTGCGGTAGCGCGCGGCAGGATCCGCGCCCCCGGAGATGGCCACAACGGGTGAGCAGGCCAGGTCGGCATCCTTCAGGCCGGCGGCCAGGTTGGCCGCGCCCACATTCTGGGCCATGCAGATGCCGGGCCGGTGCGTGATGCGCGCAAAGCCATCGGCCATGTAGGCCGCCGCCTTCTCGCTGTGCGGAGTGATGGGCACAATGCCCCGCCGATCGAGCTCGGCCATAGCCGGCATCATCATTGTGGGCATGTTGAACACGTGGCTCAGGCCATAAGCCTCCACCATATCCGCGAACGCCTTGGAACCGGTCATCTTCCCCATGCAGCAGCCTCCCGCGCTTTCGCGCTATCACGATATGCAGTTACGCTTGGGGCCATTCTAGACCGCGCCCGCCAGCCGGCGAGGTGGCCGCGGTGGGCAGGGATGAACGGGAAGCTCGGTCGGGGCTGTCCGGCCGCCCTGCCTGTCATGGCAAGGTCCTGGCTTCCTTTCTCTTCCCGATACGCGCGACGGGATGGGCAAGGCGCTGATGTTGTCCACAACTCGCCGGCCAAGGACGGTCGCCCGGCTGAACAGCGACACTCCGGGCCGTGGCAGACAGCACTTCAGGCCGGCTCTGTCCGCGCCCCCCTGGGCTGTAATTCCGCTTCCATGCCAATGCGGCGGTAGCCCGGATAGAGCGTGGCGACGGCGCCTACAAAAACCGCCACAAATCCACCGGACAAGCTCAGCGTAAACAACGCCCCAATGGCATCTGCCAGCGCACTCATTGGCAGCACAGTAATCGGGCGGATCGACTGGGACATCATATATACGCCCATGACGCGACCATAAATGGCCTCGTCGGTGTTGGAGAGGATGAGCGTGCTGTTGAGCGCCATGTAGGAATCGGCCGCCATGCCGGTGAGAAACAGAAACAGGAATCCTGGTGCCAGCCATTGATGACTCAGACTGAAGGCAAAACCCAGCAAGGCGAGGCCGAAGGTGACACCCAGCGCCAGCTGCAGCGCTGCTTTGCGAGGGAAGGCGGCGATATAGGCAATCACCAAGGTGCCCACCAGCGAGCCGCAGGCGCTCACTGTCAGCAACAGGCCCAACCCCTGAGAGCCGATGTTGAGCTTGCCGAGCGCCACCACCGGCATGAGGTTGATGTACACCATCCCAATTGCCAGCGGCACAAAGCCCAGGCTCATGAGGACCAGTAAATGCGGCCTGGCGCCGATGTAGCGGAAGCCGTCGGACAAGCTTTGGCCCATGCTGCGCCTGCTCATAGCCGAAACGCCCCGATTCTGCACCTGGTACGTCGTCACCCATACGCACAGAAAGCAAACGGCGGTGAGCGCGTACACGCCGGCAACATCTATTCGCGGCACGGCGATAAGCAGGCCGGCGAGAGCAGGTCCCACAACCCTGGTGAGATTCATGCCCGCGCTGTTCAGCGCAATGGCATTGCTCAGCATTGCCCCTTTGCCGGTAAGCTGCGGCAGATAGGCCTGGCGCGCCGGCAGGTTGAATGAGAAGGCGGCTCCCTGCACGAAACCAAACACCATGAGCCACGGGACGGTCATGACGTTGAGCGCCACCATCACTCCCGCCACGGCGGTGGAAACGCCGAGCACGGCTTGTGTCCCCATAAGCACCGATCGTTTTGAGAACCGGTCGGCCATGACGCCGCCAATTGGCGACAGCACAATCCGGGGCAGCCCCATGGACAACGTCACCAGCCCGAGAGACAAAGCGTTGCCGCTTAATTTATAGGCCAGGTAGCCGCGGGCTACCTGCTGCATCTGCATGGCCATCCAGGTGCCCAGGAACCCAATCCACAAGACGCGAAAGTCGCGCAGCGCCAGCGAAGCCAAGGTCTGGCGAGCGTGACGGCTAACACCAGTCACACCCTAAGCTTACGTTAACGTTAACCCGAATCCGCGCCAGGGCAGCGTCTCAGAGGAATCTGGCTAACGGAGCCAGGGCGATCAACTCAGTGAGGTGCCGCGGTATGGATGCCGATCGCCCGCCCAGCGAGGGTCCGGCGGCAGCGCGAAGTCTGGCAGCGCCGCACCAACGAGAGCTGAAGCGCGGTTGCGGGCCCAGAGCCCAGCCGTGTCAGGCCTCCCCGAAGCGTTCGGGGAGGCCCTCACGTCTCCTTGCCCGGCCGGATCCGGGTATGGCCTGGGGGCCGATTCGCCGTGAATCGGCCCCAGGCCCGGATGTCTCTATCGCGCGAGATCGAAGCGATCGAGGTTCATGACCTTGTCCCAGGCGGAAACAAAGTCACGCACCAAGTGCTCGCTCGCGTCGTCGCAGCCGTACACCTCAGACAGCGCCCGAAGCTCGGAGTTTGCGCCAAACACGAGGTCGACAGCCGTCGCGGTCCACTTGAGCTGACCCGTCGCTCGATCGCGGCCCTCGTAGACATCAGATTGGCCAGACGCCTTCCACTCAGTTCCCATGTCGAGCAAATTCACGAAGAAATCGTTGGTCAACGTCCCAGGCCGCTTGGTCAGCACGCCGTGCTGGGACTGCCCGGTGTTGGCATTGAGCGCCCGCATGCCGCCGACCAGGACTGTCATCTCTGGCGGCGTCAGCATCAAGAAGTTGGCCCGGTCCAGCAACAGGGTCTCCGGCGACAACTCCTCGCCCGCTCCGACGTAGTTACGGAAGCCATCGTAGGTCGGTTCGAGCACCGCGAACGACTCCACGTCGGTCTGCTCCTGTGAGGCATCCGTTCGCCCTGGGGCGAACGGAACGGTAACGTTGTGCCCAGCGTTCGTTGCCGCCTGCTCAACGGCGGCGCACCCGCCCAGGACGATCAGGTCAGCCAGGGAAACCCTCTTCCGCCCGGTCTGGGCACCGTTGAACGTCGTTTGGATCCGCTCCAGCGCCTGCAGCACCTTTGTCAGATCGGCCGGTGTGTTCACCTTCCAGTCCTTCTGTGGCGCGAGGCGGATGCGTGCCCCATTGGCTCCGCCACGCTTATCGGTGCCACGGAAAGTGGCCGCCGACGCCCACGCGGTGGCGACGAGCTGTGAGGTGGACAGCCCGGAAGCAAGGATGTCGCGCTTGAGGGCGGCCACGTCCTGCGTTCCGATCAGTTCGTGATTGGCCGCGGGAACGGGATCCTGCCAGAGCTGCGGCTCCGGAACCCAGGGGCCGAGGTAGCGCGAAGTCGGACCCATGTCGCGGTGCAGCAGCTTGTACCAGGCTTTGCCGAAGGCTTCGTTGAGCTGCTCCGGATGGTCATGGAAACGCTTTGAAATCGGCCCGTAGATAGGGTCCATCCTCAGCGCGAGATCCGTTGTCAGCATCATGGGGGCGTGCCGCTTCGAGCGATCGTGCGCATCGGGCACCGTCGTCGCGGCCGCGGGGTCCGTCGGGGTCCACTGGTGTGCACCGGCGGGGCTCTTGGTCAGCTGCCACTCATATTTGTGCAGGTTCTGGAAGAAGCCGTTGTCCCACTTCGTGGGCTCGTTAGTCCAGGCGCCCTCCAGTCCACTCGTGATGGTGTCGGCGCCCTTGCCGCTGCCGGCACTGTTCCGCCAGCCGAGCAGTTGCGCCTCCAGGGGCGCGCCCTCCGGTTCTGGGCCGAGGTGATCTTCGGTGTGCGCACCGTGAGTCTTACCGACCGTGTGGCCGCCGGCGATGAGGGCAACGGTCTCTTCGTCGTTCATGGCCATGCGGCGGAACGTCTCGCGTATGTCCTTTGCCGCGGCGAGCGGATCCGGGTTCCCATTGGGCCCCTGCGGGTTGACATAGATCAAGCCCATCTGAACGGCGCCGAGAGGCTTTTCAAGTTGCCTGTCGCCGCTGTAGCGCTCGTCACCCAACCACGTGTCCTCGGAGCCCCAGAAGATCTCCTCGGGCTCCCAGATGTCCTCCCGACCCCCACCGAAGCCGAATGTCTCCAAGCCCATCGACTCGAGCGCGCAGTTGCCGGCGAAGATGATCAGGTCGCCCCACGAAAGCTTGCGGCCGTATTTCTGCTTCACCGGCCACAGCAGCCGCCGCGCCTTGTCCAGGTTGCCGTTGTCTGGCCAGCTGTTGAGCGGCGCGAAGCGCTGAGCCCCGGTCCCGCCGCCGCCCCTTCCGTCCGCGATCCGATAGGTACCGGCGCTGTGCCAGGCCATCCGGATGAAAAGGGGCCCGTAGTGGCCGTAATCCGCCGGCCACCATTCCTGGGACGTCGTCATCACCTCGACGATGTCCTGCTTCACCGCCGCCAAGTCGAGGCTGGCGAACTCCGAGGCATAGTCGAAGCCGTCCCCCATTGGATTGGCCCGCGCTGAGTGTTGATGAAGCACCTGAAGGTCGAGCTGGTCGGGCCACCAGTCCTGGTTGGTCCTGGGTCGGCCAGTCGTTGCTGACGGTGAAGGGACTACGGGGTTCTCACTTTCGCTGTTCGGCAACGAATCAATCCTCACTCGCTCGCCGGGACCACGCCCGGATAGGCCGGTGGGGGACCCGCCAGGCCCGGCGCCGAACGTAGTGCACGAACGTAAAGCGGGGAAGATCGTTCCGGGCTCGGGCAGGATGCCGGTGTGACCGACGATTCATCCGTCCACGCCGGGTGGTGGGAGGAAATGGGCGCCGGTGCGCGTGCGATCGCGCCGATGCTCGTGGGCGTCGTGCCGTTCGGGTTGGTGGCCGGGGCTACGCCCGTGGCCCACCACCTCGGAGGAGCTGTCGCCATCGGGTTCTCAACGATCGTCTTTGCCGGCGCCTCACAGCTGGCGGCCCTGGTTACGCTCAGCTCTGGAGGATCGGCGGTCGTGGCCGCGGTGGCGGCCTGGACGATCAACCTCCGGCTCATGCTGTACTCGGCATCGCTCGCGCCGCACCTGGCCCGGGAGAGGCTGCGCATCAGGCTGCTGGTCGCCTACCTGCTCACGGACCAGGCCTACGCCATCTCCATCACCCGTTGGGGTCGACACGACGATCCGCGCCGCCGCCTTCCGTATTTCCTCGGAGGAGCGCTCGTGTTGTGGAGTGCGTGGCAGGTCAGCACGATCGTCGGCGTATTCATCGGGGCGGCCGTACCACCGAGCATCCCGCTCGGGTTCACCGTCCCCCTCGTGTTCCTCGTGCTGCTCATACCCACCATCGCCAACCGACCGTCGGGTATCGCCGCAGTGGTGGGGGGTGTGGGGGCGGTCCTCGGCGCAGCACTCGGTGCCGGCCAGCTGGCGCTGATGGTGGGAGCGGTCAGCGGCATCACCGCCGGTGCCGTGGCCGAGTGGCGCTGGCCGCCGTCCGAACCGAACGTACCGATGGAAGCCTCGGGATGAACAGGGCATGGACGACGATCGTCCTGGCGGCCGCCG
>DATKQD010000103.1:0-17896 GCA_035532895.1 Chloroflexota bacterium | reverse complement strand
CCGGCAGGTTGGGCACATCAATGTGAATCACCGCCAGGTCGTCTAGTGGATCCAGGCCTACCAGCTTGCCAGTGACCGTCCGGTTGTTAGCCAGTGTCACCTGATAACTGGTGGCGCCCTGGGCCACGTGATTGTTCGTCAGGATGTCACCCTTGTGATCGATGATGGTCCCGCTGCCCAGCGCGATGCCGCTGCCGCCTGGCAGCGGATGCGTGATCTTGACCACCGCCGGCCCAACTTCCTGGAACGCCTGCTCGGTGAGCTTGTCCACCGTGGGGACGGCTCCGGCGGAGCTGGAAACGGGCGAGGTCGGGGTTGCGGTCGCGGCGGCTGAGCTGGCCAGTGCCGAGGCCGAAGCCGTGGATGAGCCGGCCACTTTAGCCGAGCCACTGGCCGCCGAAGAGGACGCTGGGGCAGTGGTGGGGCTTTGCAAGGCAGCCGTGCCAGCAGTGGAACACGCGGCCAGCAGCAGGGGCAGCACCAATAGCAGAAGCTTCCGGGACATCTTCACACCTCGAAGCAGAGAAGTTGAGTGCGTTTCGGTGGCGCAAGGGCAACCAACAGGGCGGGGAGCATCCTCCTTCAGCAGAGTTTCGCCGCGAGCTGCTCGCCGGTTGGGCTCAGCAAGGAAGACGCCAACCGTGAGACCATCTCAGTGTAGGATTTTGTGGGCTCTCACAGTGCACGTTACATCCTGCCTCGGCCGCGACTGGCCTTCGATGGCGCCTCCGCCCCCCAATCGGGGAGCGCCATGGGAGCCGCGGGGGCGATGGTCAAGCACCGTCGGCGGAAGCGATTGTGGCTGAGGCCGTGAGCTACATCCGCCTCTCCAAGGCGGATTTCAAGTTTTGCGCGGCGCACTTCTGCGTCTTCCCCGATGGACGCGAGCCATTACACGGCCACAATTATCGGGTCTATGCCGAGTTGCGAGGCGCCGTCGACAGCCTGGGCTATGTGGCCGAGTTTGGCTGGCTGAAGCGCATCGTCCGCGAGCTGGCTAACGAACTGGACCATCGCGTGCTTATCGCGGCCGCCAGCCCCGAGCTCCAAACAGCTGAGCAAAATGGCCAGCTGGAGCTTCGCTGGCGGGACGATCGCTGGGCCTTCCCGGTGGCGGATGTGGTGCGACTCCCTATTCGCAACACCACGGCTGAGCTGTTGGCTGAATACGTGTGGCACGAGCTGAGCACCCGCATTGGCGGCACGGATGGCTGGAGCCGGCTCACCGTGGAGGTGGAGGAAACGCCCGGCCAGCGCGCCGGCATCTCACGAGACCTGGGGAGCTGAACGTTTTGGAAAAGCGGCTGGGAAACCACAACGAAAATAACCGGCTGGCGCGAACGGCCCTGCCTGCCGGCGATGACGACGATGAGCCCCAGCCCGCCGCGCCCATGTCCGGCCCCGATCTGGAGCGCATCGAACGCGCGATGCGGGAGATATTGCTCGCTGTCGGCGAAGATCCGGATCGCGAAGGGCTGCTGATGACGCCCTCGCGCGTGGCGCGCATGTATCAGGAGCTGTTCGAGGGCTTGCACGCCGATCCCGCGGAAACCCTCTCGGCTGTGTTTACCGAGGGCCACCGGGAAATGGTCATCGTGCGCGATATTCCCTTCTACTCCATGTGCGAGCACCACCTGCTGCCTTTTCATGGTGTGGCGCACTTCGGCTACCTTCCGGCGGGCAAGATTGTTGGCCTCAGCAAGATTGCCCGCCTGGTGGACCGGCTCAGCCGGCGGCCACAGGTGCAGGAGCGGCTCACCGGCCTCATCGCGGATACGTTCTGCGACGTGCTGCAGCCCACGGGCTGCGGCGTGGTGATGGAGGCCGAGCACCTGTGCATGACCATGCGCGGCATCAAAAAGTCCGGCTCAACCATGGTGACCTCTGCCCTCCGCGGCACCTTTCGCGACTCATCGCAAACTCGCGCCGAATTTTTCGCCAACGTTCGCTCGTAGCCGGCCCACCTCAACCGCTGCTCCTGCCCGATCCCGGCCCTAGCCCATTCGGCGCAGCCGGGCATAGCCAGGATGGCGAACGACCGTTGGCGGATTCAGGCTACCGTTGCGAGCAGCCGAAGCTTGAGTGTCCCCGTTGGAGCCAACGGAAACGGAAAGGGGCGCGGCGTACGCCTGCACTGGCGTGTGTGTTGCGGTGCTCGGCGGTTCAGCGCAACACACACGAGGCACATGCCGCGTTATGAGTTGTGCGCGCGCATCCTGCCCGGGAACGAGGTAATCAAGCAGTGCAACTGAAGGCGCCGGTGGAGTGGCCGGTTGGCGCGCGGCCGGCCTGGCAGCAGGAAGAGCTGTGGCAGGCGATTTTCCAGATGGCCGAAGTGCCGCTGGCACTCAGCCGTGCCGACGGGCGCTTCTGCGTTGCGAACACGGCCTTCTGCCGAACATTTGACCTGCGCGAGGGCGAGCTCGTGGGCCAGCCTTGCGCCGATCTGTTTCCCGCAGCTAGCCCTGCCATGCTGGCTCGCACATTTCGATATTCGCTCGCGGCGCCCCCCTCCACCGCTACTCTGACCGCCAGCCTGGCTCAGCCGGACGGCACGCGTCGCTGCTTGGAGGCGTTGGTCAGCGCGGTGATGGGGCCAGACCGTCCCGAGGCGCTGCTGTGGGTAGTGCACGACGTCACGGCACGACGGGAATACGAAGCGCAGCTAACCTATGATGCCCTGCACGACGCGCTCACGGGCCTCCCCAACCGGCGGCTTTTTCAGGACCGGCTCGATCAAGCCACACGACGGGCGCAGCGCACAGGCCATCCCATGGCGGTTCTCGTACTGGACCTGGACGGCTTTAAGCGCATCAACGACGAACTGGGCCACTCGGTGGGCGACCAGGCGCTGGCTGAGCTGGCCGGCCGCCTGGCGCACACGGTTCGCGCCTCGGATACTGTGGCCCGCCTCGGGGGCGACGAGTTCGGTATGGTCATTGAGGGCGGCAACGTCGAGCATGGCGTTCAGCGGTTGCTGAAGAAGCTGCACGACGAACTGAACGAGCCTGTCCTTGTGCACACCCAGCCGCTGGCCATATCGGTCAGCGTCGGCGCAGCCCGGTTCCCCATCGACGGGACCGATCCTGCTTCGCTGCTGCAAGCGGCCGACCAAGCAATGTACGCCGACAAACGAGCGCACCGCGGCGCTAGCGGCCCCGTCAACTGTCCAGCCTGAACTTAAAGCCAAGCAGCGCTCCGCCGTCCGGTGACAGGGCCTCCGAAAACGGAGGCCCTGTCACCGCTTTGCGGTGCGAGGTCGCTCGTTACTCCTCGTCAAAGGAGCTGGGTGGCGTGCTTCCACCCCAGGCGAGGCTACCTCAACCCGCTCTGAGCTACGACTTGTAGGCCTTGTCGATCGCGGTGAGATACTCCTTGCGCATCGTATCGCCCGCGGCCGAGCGCCAGGTATTCAGCAGCCCGGCCCAATCGGATATGGGGCGACGACCAAGGACGATGTCAGTTGCTCCAGAGAGCAGGGCTGTCTCGGCCACAATGCCCTTGCTGAAGCCCGTCGCTGAGAATAGGCCGATGGTGGGGTCCAAGACCAGGTTGGCCATGTAGGCGACTTCGGCCGCGTGGCACACATCGGCGAACTCCTTTGCTCGTACCGGATCGAACAGCGCGTATGGCGGTGACGTGATGTACCGCCATACGATGGAGAGCTCCGCTCGGCCTTTGGTGGTGAAGTGCGGCGAGCCAGTCTTGTCGTAGGTAAAGTCCGGGCCTTCCACGCCATAGAAGTTGAGCAACCACTCCTTGCTGCCGAAGGGCGCGGCGAAGAAGTTGGCGACGCCGAGGAGCATCTTGAGGCGGGCCTCGGAGGACTGCTTGGCGACGTGCGTGTAGCCAAAGTTGCCCGTACCGGCCAGGTACACCGGCTTGCTGCCGTCAACCGAAAACGGATGCATGGGATAGATGCGCCCATTCGGCTGGATGGTGGACTCGATGTCCCACAGTTGGACGTACTGGCCCCACACCGCCGACGGGTTCACGGCGTAGCGAGCGGCCATGAAGTCGTTGTTGGTGGTGCCCGGGCCACCAGACGGCGTGTTGGGATGCCAGAGACCAGCCTTCCAGGTTTCAGCCAGCCAGGCAAGGCCGGCCTTGTACTGATCGGTCTCGTAATCCTTGGTCAATTTGCCGCTGGCGTCCAGGCTCCAGTTATTGGGCGTCTTGAACATCGCCGAGAAGGCGCTGCGCGAGGTGAGACCAAACGCGGCTCCGGGGCGAACGCCGGACAACGCCCACTGGTTTCCCTTGGGATTGTTCACGGCCTCCAGCATCTTCCTGAAGTCGGCCGCGTCCTTGGGCGCCCCAGTGATTGTCACGCCCGCCTTATCGAACAGGTCCTTGCGGTACATCATCAAGGCGTCCACCGGTGGGCGCGCCACCGGTATGGCGTAAATCTTCCCGCCGACGACGCCGGAGCGCCAGGTGTAATGCGAGTAGTGCGTCAGGTTGGGATATGCCTTGGCCGCGTCGCCACTGAGATACGGCGTGAGGTCGGCACATTTGGCCTGCACGAACTGCTCCAGGTTGGGAATGCTGCCCTGCGAGTTGACGAACGTGGGGTTGTAGATGAAGTCGGGCAAACTGGAGCTGGCCAGGACCGTGTTCAGCTTCAGAACATAGTCGGCCGCCGGGACATTGTTGATGTCCAACGTGACGTTGAGGGCCTTGTTGACCGCCTGCCAGGCCACGTTCTGATTCATTGGTGGCGGAGCCTGCAGTGTGAGGAAGGCTAAAGACGTGACGTGACTGCCGTCGCCAGGCGGCGCGGTGACGGTCTGCACCAGGTTGTCCTTGGGGAACTTGTACCAGGCCGCATCGAGGCCATCGGCGTTGCCGGGCAGGTCAGGCTTCGAGCCATTGAAGGGCGCGTAAAGCGGCAGGCTTATTCCCTCTACCGAGGTGCCGTGCAGGATGGTGTCGCTCGAGACCTTTACGGTCGCCGGGGCGCCTGCCGCGGCTGATGCAGAGCTTCCGGTTGAGGCCGCCGCGCTGCCTCCAGCAGCCGCTGAGCTGCCTCCAGCAGCCGCTGAGCTGCCTGCAGCAGCCGCCGAGCTGGCTGGGCTGGTCGAGGCGGCCGGCGCGGCGCTGGAGCCGCAAGCGTCCAGCAGCAACGGCAATCCCAAGGCGCTCACGGCGATGCCGCTCCCGGCCAAACGGACGAACTGGCGCCGGCCAATGCCGGCTGAGTTGGGTGAGCCTCCCATGTCTATCCCTCTCCGGCCCGTCTGGGCCACCTCTTGGCGCAAAATACTAAACGCGCGCGTATGTTTATACCGCATATCCTTCGGTCAATGCTAGGTTGTCTCTATCCGCGCTAGCGGCCCAATCAACCGTACAGCCTGAGCCTCAAGGCGAAGCACCGCTCCGCCGCCCCGCGAACTGGATGTTGCCGACTCGCTGCACACATCCAACTCAGCGGCGCCATCCCCCTCCCGCCGCGGGAGAGGGATAGCACCAACCTGTCAGTGCCGATCAGTGCGCCGCGGCGTACGCCTTCTCGTACTCGGCGCGGATGGCGTCGCCGCCACCAGTCTTCCAGTCCTGGACGAGCCCGGCCAGATCAGTCAGCGGCCGGCGGCCAGTCACCATATCTGTCACCGCGTCGCCGAATTTCTGGATGACCTGCACGCCCTTGCTGGCCTGCGTGGCTGAGTACAAGCCCAACGAGGCGTCCTCCACGCTGATGGGGGCGAGGATCTTCTGGAAACCTTGCGTCCGCTTGGCGTAGTTCGGGTCCTCGGCACTGTAGAGGACCTGGTAGCGGCCCATCAGGGTGGACAGGAAGCTCACCGCCGATGGCGTGATGCCGGCCATATCCTTCTGGCCGGTCGGGGTCAGCAGCGGGTTGCCATGAGGATCGGGGTTCCAATCCCTCCCCTTTGCACCGTAGTTGACGAGGAGGAACTCCTCGCTCCCGAACGGCGCGGCGATGTAATCCAGCACTCGCAGCAGCATCTTGATGCGCGCTTCGGGCGCCTTCTTCAGGAAGGCGATGCCGAAGGCTGCCCGCCCGTTGTAGTACTGTGGTTTGAAGCCAGGGGCCGCGGGCGGCGTGAGCAGGTTGACGTTGGGCGTAGGCTTGAGGCTCGCGGCGGCCGTGCCCGGCAGCACCCACCAGGCGGGATTGAAGCCGGTGACCACGAACGTGCCCTTGCGGGCGATGAACGCCTGGCCCGCGGTGATCACGTTCAGCGTCGCCGAATCCGGTTCGAAGATGCCAGCCTTGAAAAGACCGGCGTCGAACGCCAGTGCCTGCTTGTAGGCATCGGTTTCGAAGACGTTGGTGAATTTGCCGCTGGAGTCGACCGCCCAGTTGTTCGGGCCGCCGAACATCGATGGGTACCAGCCGTTTCCGGTGTTCATGTCGTAGGAGTACTGGTAGCCGCCCTGCGTGAGCGATCCCCACTGGTTTTGCTGAGGCTTGGTCAGCGCCACCATCATCTTCTTGTAGTCGTCCGTCGTCTTCGGTTGCGCGATGCTGGCCGCGTCCAGCAGCTCCTGGTGAATCATGGGCCACCAGAAGAATTGGCCTTCAGGAGTTGGGATCGGGACGCCGTAAATCTTGTTGTTGTAGATGACGCCCCACCAGGAGCGCCGCGGCAGAGCCGCCAGGTTGGGATAGTCCTTGATAGCGTCGCCGGCCAGGTAAGGTGTGAGGTCTGCGGCTTTGGCATCGAACAGCTCCGGCGTGAGCGGGATGTCCTGCCGCACCAGCGTGCTGACAATGTCCGGCAGCTCGTTGCCGGCAATGAGCGTGCCGAACTTTGCCGCCAGGTCGGCGAAGGCATAGAACTGGAAGTTCAGCTTCACGTTCATCGCTTTGTTCCAGGCCTGCCAGGCTAGGTTCTGGCCGACCGCGGGTGGCGGAGCGCCGGCCAGGTTCAGGAAGATGCTGACGCTGCTGCCGTCCCCGGGCGTTTGCTTCACCGATTGGAAGGCGGTCTTTGGCACATTGATGTAGCCTGGCTCAATGACGCCGTCTGTCGACCCGGGAAGGTCCGGCTTGGGCATTTGAGCGGGAGCCTGGAAAGTCGGCAGTTGCACCGCGGCGACCTTGGCGCCGGCCGGCGCGCTGGCTGCCGCCGAAGCCCTCGTGCTGGCAGCCGAGGCCGCCGGGCTGGCAGCCGAGGCACTCGATGCCGGCGCGCCAGCACTTGAGGTGCTGGGGCTCGCCGCACCCGAGCCGCAGGCTGCCAGCAGCGCCGAAATGCCGGCCGCCGCGCCTGCGCCCGCGGTCAGCCGCAGGAACTGCCGGCGCCCCAGTGCCCGGCTCAACGCGACACCCTCCACCCTGGGCGCCAGTCGGTTAGTGCTATCCATCCCGCTCTCCCAAACATGTCTTGCGTACAGCTCCCTTCGGGCTGCACGGGGTAACGTTACCGCCGCTGTCAAGGCTGGTTGCGTTGGCGCCAGCTCCGCCCGCGGCACCCAATTTCTGCACTCTGAGCCAACTGTTGGGGTCGCACTAACCGCTACGCCCTGCGGAAGTGATGGACACGGCCCTCACCCCGGTTCCCTGTCCATTCGCCCGCGGGCGGTCGGACGAGGTCAGCCAGATCGGGCGCATTCCCTTTCCCTGAGGTTTGAGGCAGTAGGCCCGCGTTTGAGGGAAGGAGCGGTGCTGCTGCCGGCGGACGCTCAGCCCTCGAAGGAGCGGACGGCGTGGCCCTCGCGGCCGTAGTGCTCGGCCAGCCACAGCTCCTCGAGCATCCCGTCGGCGCTGCCCGGCGAGACGAAGCTCTTGCCGCAGCTGCAGGTGAGGGCAAAAGGCTGCATGCCCGCCGCCTGCAAGCGATCCCACTGGCTCTGCGCCGCTGGCGTGAGGTTCATCTGGCTCACGTCCCACACACCCCGCTCCACCGCGCCAAGGAAGTGCTCAAGCAGCCCGTTGAAGGCGGGCGCGTTCTCAAAGTACACACTGTGGCCGCAGCCCGCTACCTCTTCGTAGCGCGCGTGAGGAATGAGCTTGGCCGCGGCTTGGATTATGGCCGGTGGCACCAGCGCATCTTGGGCGCCAGCCACAAAGAGCACTGGCACCGCCAGTGCGGCCAGCCGCTCAGGCGTGCCAGTAAAGCGCGTCTCGCGGCCCGCCACGCCGTCCGCTCGGGGTGTCCTCCGCGGTGGGTTGAGGGCACGGATCTCGTCATAGAGAAACGCCAGCAGCGGCTGCTCGGCCCGCAAGCCGGGGCTGTAGGCGCCATTTTCAAGTGTCACTTCCGCGCTCGTGGCGTGATGCTCCCGCAGGGCAGCCTCAGACTCCGCCATGCCGAGGATGGTGTCAGCCATGATCAGTGCCTTCACGCGGCCAGGTTCCCCGACCGTCAACCCCATGCAGGGCCGGCCGCCCAGCGATTGGCCGACCAGATAGGCCTGCTCAACGTGCAGATGGTCCAACAGCGCGGCAAGGTCCTCGGTGAGGCTATCAAGGCCCGCTTCACCGCCGGCGCTGGACTTGCCAAACCCGCGTTGGTCGAACGTCAGGCAGCGGTAAGCCCGGCTGAAGTAGGGCACCTGCTGCCACCACGAGAGGTGGCTGCCACCGGCTCCGTGGGCAAACACGATGGTCTCCAGGGGTGCTTCATCACCGTCGCTCGGCTGGTGCAGCTCGTAGTAAATATCCGCGCCATTGATCGATGCCCAGGCCATCGTTTGCTCCGCTCCTTCAGACTCGCCGCGGCTTAGACGGGCGCGGCTCCCGCACTGCGCGCGTCGCCCGGTAGCAGGCTGCGCGCTGCGCCAGCTGCTCCTCCGGCCAGCCTTCAGCGCTGCAATTCGGGCGCGAGACGAGCGCCTCGCCAAAACCCAGGTTGGCTAGAAGTTCGGCCGGAAACCTGCCGCGGCGGCCGGGGTGGGGCTCCTCCGGAGCGTCGATTGAGCTCGCCAACTGTGGCGACAGGGGATCGGCTGAGGGCCGCCAATGGCTTTCCGTCCGAACTTCTAGATGCTGCAAGCGTTCTGCCGCTTTGTCAGGCCCACAGTTCAAATTGAACGCTCCTCCTCGTCGAACGGCGTACGGGGCGCCGCGAGGTTCACGCCTATCGTCGCGACCATGGTGTGCCGAACGCGCACGCCATTGTAATTCTTGTATCGTTGCCGCTCCGCGGTGCTCAGGAGCGGTTCAGGATCGCGGGATAGAACATCTGGATCAGCCCACCATCGACCAGGATGTTCTCGCCGGTCACATAGGCAGCCATATCTGAAGCGAGGAACAGGATGACGCGGGCCACATCGTCCGCTTGGCCGGAGCGACCCAGCGGGATGTGCTTGGCTCGCTGAGCTTGCGTTGCGGCGCTCAGCGGCTGGCGCGGTTCGTCGCCGCGGGCACGGCCAAAGCCCGTATCGATAAGCCCGGGCGCAACCGAATTCACACGGATGTTGTGCGGGCCCCATTCCGCCGCGAGCTGGCGGGTGAGCATCACCACGCCCGCCTTGCTGGTGGCGTAGTCCGCTGTGAAGGGGAAGCCCACCACCGCCGCGGAGGAGGCGTTGTTCACCACCGCGCCGCCGTGCTCGGCCAGCAGCGGGAAGGCCTGCCGGCAGAACAGCAGATGCGCTCGCAGGTTCACGCCCATGGTGCGGTCCCACCGCTCCAGACTCATCTGGTCCAGCGCGGTAGCGGGGCCGCCCGGAATGCCCGCGTTATTCACCAGGACGTCCAGGCCGCCCAGTTCGCGAGCCACGGTGCTCACCGCGCGCTCCACATCGCCCTCGGCGGCGACGTCAGCCTGCACCGGCAGGGCACGTCCGCCGCGCGCCGCAATCTCCTGCGCGACCTCCTCGGCCGCCGAACCCACAACGTCCACCACGCCCACGGCCGCGCCCTGTCGGGCGAAAAGCAGGGCCGTGGCCCGACCGATGCCGTGGCCCGCGCCGGTCACCAGGGCGAGCCTTCCTGCCAGCAGCCCAGCCGTGTCCAGGCTCATTGCACGCTCATTGCAAGAGCCGAAACGGTTCGGGGTCCGGATTCGTACGAGCGAGGATGTGTTCCATGCGCTCGCGCACGATGGCGTCCACTTCGTTGCCGGGAAAAATGTAGAACTGCTCGGCTCGCAGGCCGGCCATCACGGCGTCCGCCATATCCGACGGCGGCTGCCCATTCTCCAGGCGACCCGCCAGCGGGCCGCGTTCGCGCGTCGTCCCTGGCGAGCTGGCCGGCGGCGCATCGAGCAGCTCGGCGGGCCGGTTGCGACTGGCCTGGGCGATACGGGTTTTGATGAAGATGGGGCATAGTACCGAGCAGCCCACATTGGCGTTGCGCACCTTCAACCCGCTGTACAGGCTCTCGCTGATGGCTACCACCGCGTGCTTGGATACGCCATAGGGGCTGCTGCCCGGCACTAGCCCGCCCATGGAGGCGGTGTTCACCACCCAACCCTCTTCCTCCTGCGCGAGCATGATCGGCAGAAACGTCCGCAGGCCGTGGATCACGCCCCAGACATTCACGCCCAGAATCCACTGCCAATCGTTGATGGTCGATTCCCAGATCGGTCCTGGTCGCCCGCCCAGTACGCCGGCGTTGTTGCACAGCAGGTGCACCTTGCCGTAAACCCGCAGGGCGCGCTCCGCCAGCCCCCGCACCGAATCCTCCCTCGAAACATCGGTCGCCACACCCAGCACATCACCCCCGGCTGACCGCAGTTCCGCCACCAGGCTATCCAGCGCGCCCTGCTCGACGTCCGCGATCACCACCTTCATGCCCTCGCGCACGAAGCGTTCGCTCAGCGCACGCCCAATGCCACTCGCCCCGCCCGTGACCAGGGCTACTTTGCCCGCGAAGTCATCCATGACCCATCTCCCGTGCCAACGTCCAGTCACCCCTGCCCGTCACGAGACTGGCCTGGAAGATCAGGAAAGTCAAAGGTGAAGCGGCCCTGGCTCGGCAACGGAGGCGGCGCCGCGGGCTTGCCCGGGTAACGGACGATGCATTCGATCAGAAAGCCGAGGCGCTCGCGCGTATCAAGGTAGAAGAACTCAGCCGAGCCACCGCGCACACGGCCGCTCATAGCGACCGGCACTCCCAAGCCCGTCATCCAGTTGCGCAACTGCAGCCACTGCTGCTCCGTGAGGCCTGGCAGGAGCAGCAGGTGGTGAATGCCCTCGCCCACCCGGTCAATGAACCCCTCGCGGTAGTGCGTAGGCCCGGCGAGGGCCTGCAGCACTTCGAAGCCGAAGTTGCTGGCGGCCGCGGTGGCCAGGAGGAAGCTGTGCCGCACCTCCTGGCCGTTCAGTGTGGACTGCTCCAGCGCGCCATTCGGCAGCGACGAGAAATGCACTCCACTCCAGTGCGACAGGCCCAGCAACCGCGCGAAGCCCGGCAGCCGTGCCGTGAGCTGCAGCACAGCTACGCCGAAATGGCCGATCTTGGGCACCTGGTGCAGCACCTGCGCCTCTTCCGGCGGTTGTACCTCGGTTTGGAGGTCCCACAGCTCATCCGGCTTGGGGGCCGTATCCCAATCTGCCGTCAGCGGCACCAGCAGCTCCACGGCAAAGCCGCCCAGTGCTGCCCGCGTATCCAGATACACCCGGCGGACCACGCCATCCACCGTTTCGGCCTGCAGGTCCGCCAGGTCGCGGCAAGCGGGAGCCAACCGCAGCGCGGCCATCTGCCCAGGCGAGAGCACGCCAGTGCAGATGCTGTGGATGCTGGGTCCGCGTGTCAGAAGGAGCTCGGTGAAGCTGCTGAAGCCGTCCACCGGTTGGACGAGTCGGAAGGTTACCCCGTGCTGGTTGGCGCCCACCGCGGTGGCATAGGTGAAGGGCGTGGTCGAGCCATAAGCGGCGGTTTCGCCGATGTTTTCCGCGCTGGCGTGGAACACCTGCCACTGAAAAATGCCCAGCAGCTCGGCGTAATTGCGCGCGGCTGCGCGCAGGTCGCCCACCACCACCGTGGCGTGATGGAGCGCATCTCCGAGAAGGTGTTGCGTGCTTTCCATAAGTATCGATGCTGAATCGAACGTTCCGGATCGAAGTCTCAGGCTGTCGCGATGTGGGCTGGAGGCGATCCCAGGGTAGCACCGGGGCGCGGCCCGCCGGCTGGGTTCAGCCGATGCGCGGGCGGGCCAAAACGGCCGCGCCGGTTGAGCTGCCGGCCAGCGTAAGGCGGGTACCGTTGGAGGGGTCGTACAAGCCGGCGGTGAGGACAGCGGAGCCCGCATGCGCACCAGCGGGAATGAGCAGCCGGTGTGCATCGGTGATGATCTGCGTGGGTATCCAGGTCAGGGTGGGCAGTGTTCCCCCGGCGGGATACCCGTCATCCTGGGCAATGATCTGGCCAGCGGGCGTTTCGAGGTGTAAGAACACCTTCAAGCTGGCAGCCAGCGGGCGGAGGTCCTGCCAGTAGACGGTGAGCGCCAGGGTTTGCCCGGGCGTGAGGCTGCCATTGCTCACCGCCGCGGGCAAACTGCTCCCCAGGAGCAGCACCTGGCCGTTGAACCTGGCATTCAGCCGGCTGGCGATGGTGGGCATCGCAAAGCTCCGGGCTGGCGCCTGCACCAACAGCGGCGGGAAGCCAGCAAACACCACCGGTGGCGTGCCGGGCAGCTCGAGCCGCAACGAATAGCCGCCGGCCGCTGCGCCAGCGGGCACGTGCAGCGTAACATCGCTCTGCACCACCCGGCCTCTTGGCCAGCGGCTGGTGGGATAGCGCGCTCCGCCGGGCAGCACCGTGGCCTGCGCGACTGTGGCGCCCGAGGCTGCGCGGAGCTGTAGCAGCGGTGCCAGGTCCGCGCTCATCGCCCCGGCAGCCTGCCAGCGCAGCTGAACAAGGAGCGTGGCTCCGGCCTGCACCGGGCCGGGTGACACGTCCCAGCCAATCAGCTCCAGGCCCTGGTTGCGCACGGCCGCGGGCCGCAGCGTGGGCAGTGGCGCGAGCGCGCGCTCTGGCATGGCCGTGGTCACCTGCACCTGCTGGAGCGGCACAAGTGGACCGCTCTGGCCAGAAAGCTGGCAGGCATGCCCGGATGCCTTGTCGTACAGCACGAGTCCCAGCTCGTACGAGGCCGGCTGCAGGTCAACCGGCAGGGGGATGCCGAGGTGATCGGTCACCTGCTGTCCGGCGGTCCAGGCACTGGTCGGCGAGAATCCGGCATTGGGGTCGGTATCCCGCTGCCACACCACGTTGCCTGCCGCGTCCATAAGGCGCCACGAGACCATGTACTCAGGCAGGCCGCTGCGCAGGGCTGTCCAATCAGCCGCGGCGGGAAGCACCGCGCCAGGCGCCAGCCTGGTATGGAACACTTGCTCGTCGCGCAGCTGGAGGTTGCCGGCGCAGATGCCGCCAATGGGCACGGTCCGAGCTGGCGCGCCCGCCGCGGCGTAGTACTCGATGCTGTTGCTGCCAACGGCCTGGCTGAGCGCTTGAAAATCGTGCGTGGCGAGCTGGGTCTGCACGGCGCGGCGAGCATCAATCGGCGCCAGGTCCCAGTTGAGCACCCAGACGCCGCCATGCTGGCTCATGATGTTGCCCAGCTCGCGCGGCGTGGCGCTGGCAGCATCTGGTCCGGCGAGGGGAAACTGAAAGCTGGGAGCCGGATTGCCCGCGCGCAAGACGTGGTAGTACCAGAACTGCCCTTGTTGGTCCCAGCTGTCCAGGATCACCGCGTCCCCCGGCCGGAGGTGCTGGTCGACGTACTGCACCGCGCCGGGAAAGGGGTCCTTCAGGTAAGCCGGATTGAAGTAGTGGTTCCAGAGCGCGGCGCCATCAATGACCGCCGCCAGGGCGAGCGACAACAGGCCCAGCGCTGGCAACTGCCGCCACAGCGCGGCCACTCCGAGGGCAAACAGCACGCAGAAGGCCGGCGCGCTGATCATGAGGTAGCGCGCGGCGAAGACCGACCGCACCTCGGACGCCATGAGGCCCAGCACCAGCGGACCGGCCGCGTACAGGGTGAGGAGGGCAGCAGCCGGCACCGCCGCCCCAGCTGCGCGGGCTGCCCTCCCGCGGACTGTGCCGGATCGCCCGCGCAGTGCCACCAGCCAGCTCGTGGCCAGACCCACGGCCAGCAGCCCGGCGAAAAACAGGCTGCCGGCAAGCGCGAACCGCGGGAACGATGGCCCTACCGTGTACAGGCGGAGCGCCGTCGTCAGCTCGCCCGGCACATCCACCACGTGCAGCGAGAAACGCGTGGAGCGATAGGCAGCCGCCAGCCAGGGGAAGAAGAGTAGGACAGGCGCTATCTGCGCCAGCAGCCATGCACGCGCGGTCAACCGTGAGCGGCGCAGCAGGCAGCTGCCCAGCACAAAGGCGTTCAGCAGCACAAAGATGAAGGTGCTCCAGTAGTGCAGGTAGAGCGCCACGAGCACCACCCCGGACCAGCACACCAGCACAGGGGTGCTGGGCGCCTGTAACGCCCGCAGCGCCAAATACACCGCCGCGAGACAGAGCAGCGCGGCCGGCGCATACATGCGTTCCTCCTGCGCGTACCACACCTGCTCAGCGCTGAGAGCCCACAGCAGCCCCGACAACACGCCTACCCACGGCCCACCCTGGGTCCGGCGCGAGCGCCCGCCGAAGCCAGGCAAGAACAGCCGGCGGCAGAGGGCGAACAGCAGCGGCACCACCAGCGTGCTGCTCATGACGCTGGGCAGGCGTAGGGCAAACTCGCTGGTCCCCGCCAGGTGGTACCACACCCGCAGGAAAGAGTAGAAAAGGGGTGGGTGCGGCTCGACCGTTAGCGCCGTATGAATGATGGCGCCAAACCCGGCGTAGGCCGAGCCGATGCCGAAGCCTTCGTCCCAGTCCAGCCCCTGCGCACCCAGGTGGTAGAGGCGCAACCCGGTCGCCAGAAGAGCGATCAGCAGTACAGCCAGGTCTGCTGGACTCAGCACCCGCACCGCCCGTTTCGCGCGCACCTGCTCCATGCTATCCGGCCGTGCAGGGAGAGGCGGCCGGCCCGGGACCAGCTGCCCGCGCTGCTCTCCCGCGCCGGTGCCCGCGGGGTCAAAACCAGCGACACCCCCACGCGCTGATGATTCGGGACGGCTGGCTGCAGTCCGCTCGCTCGGCCCGGCCTGCAGTCGGCGCCTCCGGGTTCTTGCTAAGATCAGGGCGTGACGCTAGAAGAGCATCTGGCTGTGCCGTATGTTCTGGCTGTAGAAGCAGTCCAGCATTCCGATGGAGAGTGGGTGCGTCGGGCCTGGCACCCCGAGCTGCCAGGTTGCGTGGTGGAGGCGGACTCGATCATCGATGCGATCGATAAGCTGGACGAGGAGCGCGTGCGCTACATCGTCACCCGCCTGGAGCGCGGCGACCCCATCCCTGTCAACCGGCCGCCGCTGTTGGGCGGCACGCCTCTCAGTAAGGAGCGCCTGGGTTTCGCTAAGTGGCTGGTGGACAACAAGCGGCTGGGTGAGCAATAACCGCCGCCACCCTTAAGCATCCCAGCGCGTACGGCATCGCTCTTGCGGGCAGCCGTGTTCCGATGTAGGCCGGCTTGCGCTGGCTGAGCAGACGGTGATGACGTGGTGACGTACTGACATGGAAGCCTTAATTTTGGCCGCGGGGTATGCCACGCGCTTAGGTTCGCTCACGCGGGAGCGCGCCAAGCCGCTGCTGCCTGTTGGCCGCAAGCCGCTCATCGACTACATCTACGACCAGCTCGCGGCCATGCCCGAGGTGCGCCGGGTCAGCGTAGTAACCAACCACCGCTTCGCGTCGCAGTTTGTGGATTGGGCCGCTGGTCACGCTGGCCCGAAAGCTCTCCAGATTGTGGACGACGACACGACCGACGACACGAACAAGCTGGGTGCCATCGGCGACATTCGACTGGTGCTCCAGCGCCAGCACATCGACGACGACCTGCTGATCGCGGCTGGCGACAACCTCTTCGACTGCCGGCTGCAAGGGCTGGTGGACTTCTTCCACCGCCGCGGCACCTGTGTGGGGTTGTACGACACCGGCAATCTCAGCATCATGACCCAGTACGCCGTGGTGGAATTGGACGCGTTGGATCGCGTGGTCGGGTTCCATGAGAAGCCAGCTCAACCGGCCAGCACTCTGGCCGCCACGGCCCTGTACGCTCTATCACGCGAACACGTGGCGCTGGTGGAGCAGTACCGGCAGGGCGGTGGAAATATGGATGCGCCTGGTTACTATATTGAGTGGCTGTACCGGCAGGTGCCCCTGTACGGCTACGTCCTGCCGGGAGAGTGGCGCGACATTGGCAATCTGGAGCAGTATCGCCAGGCGCAGCTTGCCTACGGCGGTGGGGAAGTGGCCAACCCGGCTGCCGGTTAGCGCGAGCTCGAGTGCCTCGGGCACCGAGCCTCAGGCCTATCCTTCGGCGACGCCGCTCCGCTTTTGCAGTTCGGTAGCCATGCAGCGGTTCATCACCACCTTCAGCCCGGCCTTGCGCGCCCGTTCGCCTGCTTCCACGTTCCACACGCCAAGCTGCAGCCACACCGCCCGCGCGCCTATGCGGATCGCCTGGTCCACGATCTCCGGGACGAAATCGGACTTGCGGAACACGTCCACCACATCCACGCTGCCCGGTATGCTGGCCAGATCCGGGTAGCAACGCTCGCCCAGGATCTCCTGCTCCTTAGGGTTGACCGGAATAATCTGGTATCCCTCCTCCTGGAGGTAGCGCGCCACTCCATGGCTGGGGCGGAAGCGGTCATTCGAGAGCCCAACCACCGCCACTGTGTGCGATCCCGTCAGAATCTCGCTCATATCATCGTCGTGCCAGGGCAGTTCCATCACTTCGATTTAAGCACGGGTTAAGCACGTGAGCGTTCAACGCCTAGCGCCGGACGTATACTTGATGCTTGAAATTCAGGGCTCCCAGGGGCACCCAGGATGTGCTGCCGAGCGAGCAGCCCGCTTGGACAGCCGTGCGCGCGGCGGCTGCCGCCGTTGCCAGTGCCTATGGCTACGCTCGTATCGACACGCCCATGTTCGAGGACACGAATGTGTACCAGCGTGGCGTCGGCGAGGGCACGGACATCGTCGAGAAGGAGATGTACACCTTCGAGGATAAAGGCGGCGCCAGCCTCACGTTGCGGCCTGAGGGCACGGCGGGCGTAGTGCGCGCCTACATCGAGCACGGGCTCTTCAAAACGCCCCGGCCGCAGAAGCTCTACTACCTGGCGCCGAACTTTCGCTACGAGCGCCCGCAGGCTGGCCGTTACCGGCAGCACCACCAGTTTGGCGTTGAGGTATTTGGTGAAGCCGACGCCTCGCTCGATGCCGAGGTGATCGAAGTGCTGTCGAGCTTCCTCAGCCGGCTGGGCTTGAGCGGCCTTTCGCTCCACATCAACAGCATTGGTGACGCGGCCTGCCGGCCGGCCTACATCGCCCGCCTGAAGGACTACTACGCGCAGCATCTGCACGAGGTGTGTGATGACGATCGCGTGCGCTTCGCGAAGAACCCGCTGCGCCTGCTGGATTGCAAGGTACCCGGCTGCCAGCCCATCGCCGACCAGGCTCCCCACAGCGCCGACCACCTGTGCGCAGACTGCGCCCAGCACTTCGCTTCGCTGCGCCACAGCCTGGAGGTGCGCGGGCTGGCCTACGCCGTGAACTTTCGCCTGGTGCGCGGGTTCGACTACTACACGCGTACCGCGTTTGAGATCTGGCCGGCAAACGCTGGGGGGACGTCTACGCTGGGTGGTGGTGGGCGCTACGATGGCCTGGTGGAGGAGCTCGGCGGCCCAGCTACGCCGGCCGTGGGCTTTGGCACGGGCATCGAGCGCATTGTGGCCCTCTACAAGCAGACACACACGGAGGTCCAGGCCAGCCATCTGGACGTATACGTGGTGGCCGTAACCGGCGAGCAGCGTGACGACGCGGTGCGCCTGGCCGGGAGGCTCCGAAGCGCGGGCCTGCGAGTGGCGCACGACTACGGCGGGCGTGGTGTCGGCGCACAGTTCAAAGCGGCCGATG
>DATKQD010000102.1:0-4552 GCA_035532895.1 Chloroflexota bacterium | reverse complement strand
ATGGGCGAGGCGGTGGCTCGTGCGAGCAGATAGGTTGCCAGCAGCCCAAACAGCGTGACCTGCATGTACATGCGGGTCTCCTGCGAGTAGTACACCAGCAGGGGGGAAATAGCCGCCGCGCCCGCTGCCAGGAGACCGGAGCGCACATCGAACAGGCGGCGCCCCAGCGCCAATACCAGCGCCACCACCAATACGCCTTGCAGCAGCGAAAGCCCGCGGACCGCGAACTCCGTGCGTCCCGCGGCCAGCATCCAGAAGTGCAGCAGGTAGTAGTACAGCGGCGGGTGAATGTCGTTGGCGGTGCCCGCGGTGATGGCGGACAGCGACTGGCGGCTCAAAAAGAGGCTGGAGCCTTCGTCGTACCACAGGCTCTGGTACTCCAGACGTGCCGCTCGCAAGCCAAAGGCCACCACCAGCAGCGGCAGCAGCGCCAGCCCGTCCGCGGCCAGCGCCGCTGCCCCGTGCTGGCGTGGTGGCGCGGCCACGGAGCGATCAGCGATGGTGGTGAATATCGTCCAGCAGGCGAGCCAGGAATTCGGCCGGCGGCATGGGCGGCAGCTGCTCGCCACTGCGCAGGCGCACACTCACGGTGCCAGCTTCCTCATCGCGCCCGCCCGCCAGCACCATGTAGGGCACCTTCTCCGCCTGAGCCTCGGCGATCTTGCGCTGCATCTTCTCGTTGCGGCCGTCCAGCGTGGCTCGCACACCGGCCTCCAGCAGCTGCTCGTGCAGGGTGCGCAGGTAAGGCGTGTTCTTTTCTGTGATGGGGATGAGCTGCGCCTGCACGGGAGCCAGCCACACGGGAAAGGCGCCCGCGTACTTCTCAATGAGAAAGGCCATGATCCGCACCAGCCCACCAATGATGCCGCGGTGGATCATCACCGGCTGGTGAGGCTGCGCATCCTCGCCAACGTACTCCAGGCCAAATTGATTGGGCAGGTGAAAGTCCACCTGAATGGTGGAAATGCTTTCGCTGTGGCCCATCGGGTCGCGCAGCTGGATGTCGATCTTCGGGCCGTAGAAAGCGGCCTCGCCGGGTGCCACGACGTACTCCAGGCCGAGCTCGTCCAGCGCCTGGCGCAAGTAGCGCTCGCCTCGCTCCCACATGGCTGGGTTGTCTACGTATTTGGCTTTGTCGTTGGGGTCCCACAGCGAGAGGCGATACCAGTGCTCGGTGATGCCGAGCGTGGCGTACACGTCCTCGATCAGCTGCACCACGCCTTTGATCTCATCCAAGATCTGGTCCGGCGTGCAGAAGATGTGCGCATCGTTCAGGTCTACGCAGCGCACGCGGGAGAGGCCGCTCAGCTCGCCGGACTTCTCATAGCGCCACATGTTGCCGAACTCGGCGATGCGCAGCGGCAGGTCGCGGTAGCTGTGCTGGCTGTGCTGAAACACCAGGATGTGGTGCGGGCAATTCATGGGCCGCAGCACCAGCTCCTCCTCGCCGGCGCGCATGACTGGGAACATGGCATCGCGATAGTGGTCCCAGTGGCCGGAGGTCTTGTACAGCTCCACCTTGGCGATGTCGGGCGTCACCACATGCTGGTAGCCGCGGCGCAGCTCCACGTCGGTCATGTAACGCTCTAGCTCGCGGCGTACGGCCGCGCCCCGGGGCAGCCAGAACGGCAGCCCAGGGCCCACGTGCTCGCTGAACATGAACAGATCCAGCTCGCGGCCAATGCGGCGGTGGTCGCGCCGCTTAGCATCCTCCACGCGCTCCAGGTAGGCGTCCAGCTCGGCCTGGGTGGGCCAGACCGTGCCGTACACGCGGGTGAGCTGCTCGCGCTTCTCGTCGCCCCGCCAGTATGCGCCGGCAATGTTCAGCAGCTTGAAGGGGCCAATGTCGGCGGTGTTGTGCACGTGGGGGCCGGCGCACAGGTCCGTGAAATCGCCATGGCGATACATACTCACGGTGGCATCCGGCAGCTGGCCGATCCACTCCACCTTGAAGGGCTGGTCGTGCTCGCGGAACCAGGCGATGGCCTGGTCCTTGGGCCAGTCCTCCTGCACGAAGTCGGCGCCGGTGGCAATGCTGGTGCGCATCTCCGCCTCAATGGCGGCCAGATCGTCGGGCCCAATGGGGCGAGGCAGCTCCATGTCGTAATAGAAGCCGTCCTCAGTGTCCGGGCCAAAGGCGAACCTGGCGCCCGGCAGCAGGTGTTGCACGGCCTGTGCCATCACGTGCGCAGTGCTGTGGCGCATGCGCGCCAGGGGTTCGTTAGAGTGGGAACCGCTCATCAGTGCTCCGCTAAGAGTACAAGGTTGCGGCGGCCCGCCACCGGCCACAAGGCCGCCTTGCGTTACGATACACAGCGGTACCGGCAGCAGAGGGCGGTTAGCTCAGCTGGTTAGAGCGCAGCGTTGACATCGCTGAGGTCGAGGGTTCGAGCCCCCCATCGCCCACCCCAACAAGCATCGCGTGGCCCGTTCGTCGTCCGCGAGGATGCCAGGCGCCTGGAAGCTGGCCGAGCCAGGCTCGACCGACCAGCCGAACACCGGCTCATCAAAAAGCACAGCCGCCGAAGTGATGTCACCCTCGGCAAGGTACACGTCTTCGACGCGGCCGTGAGCCACGGATCCGTTCTCGCTCGTGGTGTGTTCATCTCTTCTCTTTTGGTGATGTGAACCTTCCAAGCACCGGGACAGGACGCAGGATAGGGAGAGATGCCAGGAGATGGTGAGCGGTGCGGGCATCTGCCGGTGAGGCCCGGAAGTGGAGCAGAAACTCCAATTCCGGGCCTCACGCCGACGGTGAGATCACGCGCGAGATGATCGGATCAACGTGAGACGATCAGGTCACGCGAACTGCTATGTGGCGCTGCTCAGGATTTGCCGCCTGAACCGCTGGGTGTGCTGCCCGCGGTGACTACGCCAGGCGACCTGTTGCCAATGCTGGTGATGGCGCTGTCGCCCTGGCTGGTGGCGCCGCCACTGTAGGCCGATGCCCAGTCCCAAGTGGTGCTGCTCCCCAGCTGGCCGTTATTTGCCGCCGCGACACCGCCGTTGGCCCCACCAACCGCGTTGAGGCCGACGATAGTTAACTCCGTTAGGTTGCTGCCTACCTGGCCCCAGGATATCACTGGGCCACTCGCCACGGATGACGTACCGAAGTTGGTGATGGCGTTGCTGTTGCTCACGCTCTGCGTGGCCGAGCCGCTGCCACCCCCAATCACACTGCTGGTGGTGCTCATGCCGGACGTTGTAGGCGTTCCGTCCAGAACCTCGGGCAGGTCCATCGGCGCCGGGACTGCCCACGCTCCGGCTGATCCGGTGGTGCCGGTAGGCGCAGCACTGCCCAGGTTCCCCAGGGTGCCCAGGCCCCCCGTGCTGCCGAGGCTCCCGGCCGTACCCACGCTGGATGAGGAGCCAGTGGTACCGGCTCCGCCGGTTGCTGAAACGGTACCCACCCCCAACAGGGTCATGTTGTCGCCTGCCTGGCCGATTGCCTCGGCCAGGCCGGTCATAGCGGATGAGTCGCCCGAATTGGTCACGGTGTTGCTGTTACCGATCGTTTGCGTCGCGGTTGTTGTTCCGCCGACGCTGGCGGCGCCGGTGGACACGCTGCCCAGGGCGCTGTTGGCAATGCCGGTGATGGCCAACAGACCTTGGCTGGTTGCGCTGCCGCTGCTTGCCAGCGCACCATCCGTGGTGAGCGTCAGCCCAGCCTGCACGTTGCTGGCTCTGGCGCTGCCACCACCACTGCCCGCGCCGCCCGTGGCGCTCACGCTGGTAGCCGTGACCGCGGTTCCGTTAGAGCCCGCTTGGCCTTCGGCCATCGCTGCCCCGGTGCTGGCGGAAGAGTGGCCGGTGTTGATGATGCTGTTGCGATTGGTCAGCGTTTGGGTGGCTGCGCTATGGCCGCCCAGCGCCGCCGCGCCCGAATGTACGCCGCCGCGGCCGGAGGTGTTGGCAATGGTGGTCACCACGGCCGCTCCCTGGCTGGCAGCCTTGCCGGTGGAGGCTTTCGCGGTGTCGCTGGTGATGGTGGCCCCCGCTTGATTGTTGGTGGCGTGTGCCGTGCCGCCAGAGCCCTTGCTGACCGGGGTGGCCGTATTGGCACCGCCCGTCGCGGCCACCGTCCCCGCTGCCACGGTCGTTCCATTGCTTCCGGTTTGCCCCACGGCTGTCGCCGGACCCGTCGTTGCGCTGGCCATGCCGGTGTTGTTCACGGTGTTGCTGCTGGTTGTGGTCTGGGTAGCAGTGCTGGAGCTGGAGCTGGTGCTGCCGCTGCCGATGGACGAAGTACCCGAGGTGCCTCCGGAGGAGGTGCTTGAGGTGCCGCCGCTGTTGATGATGCTGGTGGTTGAGGATAGGCCCTGCGCGGAGGCCTTACCGCTGCTCGCGGAAGCGCTGTTGCTGGTGACCGTCGTCGCGGACTGCGTGTTGCTGGTGCTTGCGCTCGCGGCTAGCGCTGGCCCAGCGGCCATGAGCGAAAGGATGGCAGCCGCCGCGCTCGCGGGCAAGCTGCCGCGGCCGGGAAACTTGCCCGGCCGTGTCATGCGCGAACCGGCATGCTTGGAAGCTGCTGGACTGTGTCTACCCATAGTGG
>DATKQD010000101.1:0-11137 GCA_035532895.1 Chloroflexota bacterium | reverse complement strand
TTCACGGACCTGAAATGGTCGAAAAAGGCCTCATTTCCGAGGGCGAACGCGGACAGGCAGCCGACGAGTTCGATGCCTGGGTCAGAGATGAGTGCCGTTTCCAGGAAATGTACCTGCTGGGCGTGACGGGCAAGAAGGCTCGGGTCGCACCGCACCCAGCCTGAGTGCAGACGTGCCTTGACTATGTGCCGTCGCCTGAGCTTCGGCTCTCGCGGTCAGCCGGCCTGCACGGCTGCTGGCTCAACCCAGCGGCCGTGCTCTTTGATGAGCTCAATCAGCCGCTGGTCGGCTTCATCCGTCGGCACGTTGCGGGAAACCAGCTCCTTGCCCACGTAGAGGTTCACCTTGCCGGGAGACGAGCCCACGTAGCCGAAGTCGGCGTCGGCCATTTCGCCGGGGCCGTTGACGATGCAGCCCATTACGGCGACGCGCACGCCAGGCAGGTGGGCCGTGGTTGACTTGATGCGATCCGTGGTGGTTTGCAGGTCGAACAGGGTACGGCCACAACCGGGACAGGCCACGTAGTCCGTACGGCTGAGCCGCGTGCCCGACGCCTGCAGGATATTCATGGCTAGCGCATCGGCCGCTTCCGGCGAACCGGCGGCCACCTGCACGCTGTCGCCGATGCCGTCGCACAGCAGTGAGCCCAGGCCTACGGAAGCTTCGATCACGTCGGCATTTTCGATGGCCAGATGGATGGGTGCGCTGCTGGTGCGAACGGCCGCCAGCTCGCGGCCGCGACGGATCAGCTCGGCGGCAGTGCCGCCGCGAGCCACCAGCGCCCCGGCCACAGGCTCGGCCATATCCGCCACCGCGCTGGCGCCCACCACGGCCACCACCGAACGGCCGCCCACGCCTTGCAGCGTACTGGTGACGCGCCGGTGATAGTGGAAGGCATCGCCGGGCGGTGGCGGCAGCGCTTCGCCACTGCCCACGCCGAAGCGCCGGACAATCTCCCGCGCCACCGGAACCTCAGCCTCGGGCTCCTCGGCCAGTGACACGCGAATGGTGTCGCCAATGCCATCTGCCAGCAGGCTGCCGATGCCGATGGCCGACTTGATGCGCGCGTCCTGGCCGTTGCCCGCTTCGGTGACGCCCAGGTGGAAGGGATAGGCCATGTTCAACTCATCCATCCGCGCGGCCAGCAACCGGTACGCCGCGATCATCACCTTGGGGTTGGAGGCTTTCATGGACAGAATGACGTCCTGGTAACCGTGCTTCTCGCAGATGCGGACGAATTCCAGGGCGGATTCGCACATCCCTTCCGGCGTATCACCATAGCGGTTCATGATGCGGTCGGACAGCGAGCCGTGGTTCGTGCCGATGCGCATAGAGACGTGCCGCGCCTTGCACTTCAGCACCAGCGGCGCAAAGCGTTCCTCAATGCGCCGCAACTCGGCCAGGTACTCCTCGTCCGTATACTCGCGCACAGCGAACTTGCGGGAGTCGGCATAGTTGCCGGGGTTCACCCGCACCTTGTCCGCGTGGTCGGCGGCTTCCAGCGCGGCGGCAGGCGAAAAGTGGATGTCCGCCACGAGCGGCACGTTGATGCCCTTGCGCCGCAGCCGCGACCGGATGTCGCCGAGCGCTTTCGCATCCTGCACCGTGGGCGTCGTCACGCGAACGATTTCGCAACCCGCGTCAACCAGGCGAATGGCCTGCTCCACGGTAGCGTCCACGTCCTTGGTGAGGGTGGTGGTCATGGACTGCACGCGGATGGGGTTATCGCCCCCCACGCCTACGTTGCCCACCATCACCTCGCGCGTGGGCCGGCGGCCGGCGTAGGGCATGAAGCGGCTGGACATGCTGACGACCTGCATGGGCGAATCGTAGCGTAGGTAAAAGCTGCTATGTTGGATTGAATGGGAAAGAGCTGGGCACGGCGCGTGCCGGCCAAGCTCCTGGTGCGCTGGTTGGCGGGGCTGCTGCTGAGCTCCATCTTCCTGTGGGCGGTGCTGCGGGGCATCAACCTCGGCCGCGTGGGCAGCATCCTGGCAGGGGCCAATCGCGAGCTGGCTATACCCGCCCTGCTGGCGTTCATGGCCAGCGTGGCGGCGCGTTCTTGGCGCTGGCTGCTGTGCTTCGAAGATGACGATCCCCTGGCCTTTCCGGACTCGCTTATGGCCTACAGCCTGGGCAGCGTGAGCGCTTTCGTCATTCCCGCGCGTCTGGGCGACCTGGTGCGGGTGTACGCGGTGGGCTACACCTCGCCCGTAAGTCGCGCCCGAGCGCTGGGTACCCTGGTGGTGGAACGCCTCTCTGATCTATTCGCGGTAGTGCTGCTGGTCAGCGCCATGCTGCCGCTGTTTAACCTGCCGGGCTGGGTGACCTCGGCCGATGTGGTGGCGGCCATCCTCTGCGTGTGCGCGCTGGTGGTGGTGTACTGGCTGGCGCGGCAGCGCGAGCGGCTGAGCCTGCCGAGCTGGGTAGTCAGCCGGCGGCTGCTCGAGCCGGGTGGGCGTCTCTTCCTGCGGCTGCTTGATGGCTTTGGGGCGGTGAGGGACGCGCGGCGTGGCGCCGCCATCGTGGGGCTTGCCTTCCTGGTGTGGCTGCTTACTGTCAGCTCATACGTGGCCTCCTTTCGCGCGCTGAGCATCCCACTGGGCTGGCGCGAGGGCGCCCTGCTCACGGGCGTGCTGGCGCTGGTGGCCATCGTGCCGGCCGGGCCGGGCTACGCCGGCAGCTTCGAGCTGGCGGCCGTGGCGTTGCTGGGATTATTCAAGGTGGACAGCTCGGTCGCCGTGGCGTACATCGAGTACACCCGCATCATCAGCCTGCTCAGCCTGGCGCTCATGACGCTGCTTGGGGCGCTGGCCACCAGGCTCCGCCGCCAAATGCCAAGACTGCCGGCGACCTCACCGGCCGCCACAGCGCTGGACGGTGCCGTGCCCGGTGCATTTGACAGCAGCGGGGGCGGCCAGTAGATTCCATCACATGATCGATGCGAAGTTACTGGAGATTCTCGCCTGTCCTCTTTGTAAAACGCCGGTGCACCTGGAGGCCGACCGCCTGGTATGCGATACGTGCCACCGCCGGTACCCCATTCGAGAGGGCATTCCGGTGATGCTGATCGACGAGGCGGAGCTGCCACCAACCTGATCGCCCCGATGTCGGCTGAGCCTCGCCTGCTGAGCGACCGGCATCCCTAAGATCGTCCGCGTCATCGCGCGGCTGAATGTGGGTGGGCCGGCGCAGCACGTCATCCACTTGGCACACGGGCTGCGGCCGGACTTCGAGACGGTGCTGGTGAGCGGCACAGAATCCGCCAGCGAAGGCAACATGCTCGACCTCGCGGCCGAGCTGGGGGTGCAAGTGACACGCATCCCTGAGCTGGGCCGCGAGATCGATGCCGCCAGCGATGCGGTAGCGCTGCTCAAACTGGTGCGGCTGGTACGGCGCGAGCGGCCGGACATCATCCATACGCACACGGCCAAAGCGGGGGTGGTGGGGCGCGTGGCCGCCAGGCTGTGCGGTACGCCACTGGTGCTGCATACGTTCCATGGCAATGTGTTCCACGGCTACTTCGGGCCGCGCAAAACGCGGGTGTTCATTGCCCTGGAGCGCGCGCTAGCCCGAGCGACGAATCGCATCTTGGCCCTGAATGCGGAGCAGCGGCAGGAGCTGCTGCGCTATGGCATCGCGCCGCCGCGGAAGATCAGCGTACTGAAGCTGGGGCTGCCATTGGAGGCCCTCACGCGTAACGCCGCCCCGCCCGCGATGCTGCGCGAGAAATGGGGTGTGCCCGCGGGCAACCGGACGGTAGGCATCGTGGGCCGGCTGGTGCCGATTAAGGGCCACGAGCTGTTCATCGACGTGGCAGCGCACGTGCAGCGCCAGCGTGCGAGCGTGTCGTTCGTGGTGGTGGGTGATGGCCAACGGCGCGAAGAGCTGGAGCGTTACGCGGCCGCTGCCGGCGCCAGCGTGATCTTCACCGGCTTCGAGGCGGACCGGCCGGCCATCTTCGCCGCGCTGGATGTGGTGACGCTCACCTCGATCAACGAGGGTTCGCCCGTGGCGCTCATCGAGGCCATGGCCGCGGGGCGGCCCGTCATCTCCAC
Organism: Chloroflexota bacterium; assembly: GCA_035532895.1. Lineage (GTDB taxonomy): Bacteria > Chloroflexota > JAJPGV01 > JAJPGV01 > JAJPGV01 > DATKQD01. The sequence continues at coordinate 7,079 of DATKQD010000101.1, read as the reverse complement.
CGCCGCGGGCGGCGTGGTGGACCTGGTGCGCAACGGGGAAACCGGCATCGTGCTGCCGAGCCGGGACCCAGCAGCCTTCGCCGAGGGACTGCTGCGGCTCCTGGACGAGCCCGCGGAAGCCCGGCGCTTGGCCGAGGCCGGCCAGCGCTCGGTGTATCCCGAATACGACGTGAGCCGGCTGATAGCGAACATGCGCGCCCTGTACCGCGAGTTACTCGCCCATCGCACCCACGCCGCTTCAGGTCGGCTCAGGTAGGAACGCGGGCCAGGTAGACGCCGGCCAGCAGGATGCTCAGCGCAAACGGAATGAGCACCGCGAGCACCGTGGTCATGTTGCCCTGGGATATCAACAGAGCGATCAGCCCGGCCACGAACGACGCCGCGTAGAGAATCCACACTGCTTGCCGCTGCTCCAGCCCCAGAGTCAGCAGCCGGTGGCTGGTGTGATCCATGGCGCCCTGGGAGACCCGGCGGCCTTCGCGCAGACGGCGCCAAGTGACGAAGCTGGTATCGAAGATCGGCAGCGCTAAAACCAAGGCGGCAATGACGAAGCTCAAATTGGACGAATTGCCGACATCAAGCTTCATGCTGATCACGGCCAAGATGAAGCCAAGGGACAGCGCCCCGCTGTCGCCCATGAAGATGCTGGCCGGGTTGTAGTTGTAGAGCAAAAAGCCGAGGCAGCTGCCCACCAGGGCGATGGCCAGCAAGGCTACCAGTATCTGGCCGTTGAACACCGCCAGCAGGAAGAAGAAGCCGGCGGCGATGCTAGCTACACCTGCCGACAAGCCATCCATGTTATCCAGCAGGTTCAAAGCATTGGTGAGGCCCAGCACCCATAAGTAGGTGAGCGGCAAGTCTAACCAGAGTATGTGGAAAAGGTTGAAGCGAATACCGAAGGCCACCAGGATGGTGCAGGCCACGAACTGCCCCGTGAGCTTGGTCCATGGGCCCATGCGGCCGCGGCGGTCGTCCGCCACGCCCAGCAGCAGGATGACCGTCGCGGCGGCAAAGATGGCGGAGAGGTCTGGCAGGGCGCTGGTCGGAGAGATGACCTTTCCCGGCCGAGTAACCCGCACCACCAGCAAGGCACTGGCCCACAGCGCCAGCCAAATGGCCAGGCCGCCCAGGCGAGGGATGGGTGACGAATGAATCTTACGATGGTTGGGCTCGTCCATGGCTCCCCAGCGCACCGCCAGCCACCGCACCGCCGGCGTGAGAAGCGCCGCGCCAGCCAGCGCGCCCAGGAACACCAGCAAGAAGACGACGTAGAAGTCCTTCATGGGCGGCGGTGCCTCATCTCGCGCGAGAGCGCTCGCCTACTCTCCGGAGACAGCGCGCCAGCGGCGCGCGCTGCCTCAGATGAGCACGATCTTGTCACGCTGCTCGGTCACGTGCTTGGTGGCGTTCACTGTATCCACCACCAGGTTGGCTAGCTGCACGATGTGGTCGAACGCAAAGTCACTGTGCGCCACAGCAATGACCACACAATCCGCCGCGCGCAGCACCTCGTCCGTCAGCTCCACGGACTGCAGCACGAGGTCGTGGCTCCGGCGACTGAACACGCCCACGCCCACCTTCACACTGGGGATGTAGGGATCATGGTAGTCCACGCAGGCGCCATCCTTCATCAGCAGCTCGATCACCCGCAGCGCGGGTGAGTTGCGTGCGTCGTTCACATCGCGCTTGAAGGCCGCGCCAAGCACCAGCACGCGCGAATCCCGAAGGCTCTTCTCGCGATTGTTCAGCGCCTCGGCAACTTTGGCGACCACGTGGAACGGCATGGAAAGGTTCGTCTCTGCCGCCAGCTCGATGAACTTGGTGTAGAAGTCGAACTCGCGGGCCTTCCAGCTCAGGTAGTACGGGTCCACCGGAATGCAATGGCCGCCGACGCCAGGGCCGGGGTAAAAGGCCATGTAGCCGAAGGGCTTGGTAGCCGCCGCGTCAATCACTTCCCAGATGTTGATGCCCATACGGTCGCTGAGCAGGGCCAGCTCGTTCACCAGGGCGATGTTGACGCTGCGAAAGCAGTTCTCCAGCAGCTTGGTCATCTCCGCGGCTCGAGGCGAGCTGACCAGGTGCACCGAATGGCCGTTGCCCCCATCGATGATCTGCTCGAACACCAGCTTGGTGAGACGCGCGCACTCTGGCGTAAGGCCGCCTACCACCTTGGGGGTGGTGCTGGTATCGAACTGCTTGTTGCCCGGGTCCACGCGCTCGGGCGAAAACGCGACGGCGAAGTCTTCGCCCGGCTTGAGGCCGGACTGTTCCAGCAATGGCAGCATCACTTCTTCGGTGGTGCCGGGGTAGGTGGTGCTTTCCAGGATGATGAGCTGGCCGGCGCGCAGTCGCTGGCCAATCTCGTGCGACGCGGCGCGAATGAACGACAGGTCGGGCGACTTGGCGCTGTCATGCGGGGTAGGCACGCAGATGAAGATGACGTCCAGCTCTGGAACGACCTCATAGTCGGCCGTGGCGGTGAGTCTGCCGGACGCGGTCAGCGCTGCGAGCGTGGCTGAGGGGACGTCCAAAATGTGGCTCTCGCCGCCGAGCACGCGCTCGGCGCGCTGGCTGTCGCTGTCAATCCCGGTCACGGCGAAGCCGGCCTTGGCAAACTCCACTGCCAGCGGCAGGCCTACGTAGCCCAGCCCAACCACGCCAATACGGGCCGAGTGGCTGCTGATGCGCTCCGCCAGAGCCTGGAGCTGGCTTATCGTCGCCCTCTGATCACCGCCCTATGTTAGCCGCATAGGGACCGAGCCGCCCAATTCGGGGCACTTCAGCGTATGATGGTGCAGCATGTTCCAGCCGCAACCCTCAGCCAGAGCCGCCGCTCCCACGGCCTGGTTCCACGGCGGCAGGCGTTGAGCATTTTCGTCACGGGTGGAGCTGGTTTCGTGGGCTATCACCTGTGCCGTGAGCTCCTGGCGCGCGGCCGCGCGGTGACCATCTATGACAATCTGTCCACCGGTTCGTCCCAGCACGTGGATGCGTTGAAGCAAGACCCTCGGTGCCACTTCATCGAGGGTGATGTGCGCGATGCCGCTGCGCTGCGGGCCGCCCTGGCCCAGGCCACCGAGCAGGACGGCCGGCCGGAGATGGTGTTTCATTTGGCCGCCGCGGTAGGGGTGCGCACTATTCTGGAGCGGCCCCTGGAATCGCTCGAGGTGAACTTGCGCGGCACTGACAACGTCCTCGCGGCTGTGGCCGGTTGGGGCGGCCGCGTGCTGCTCGCCTCCACCTCCGAGGTCTATGGCAAGAATCCGGCCGCGGCGCTTTCAGAGGAGTCCGACCGGCTTATCGGCGCGGGCGAGGTGGCCCGCTGGTGGTATGCCATCGCCAAAATGGCGGACGAAGGTTTGGCCCTAGCGGCACATCGGGAGGGCCGTCTGCGGGCCGTGGTGGTGCGCCTGTTCAATACGGTTGGGCCACGGCAGACCGGCCGCTACGGCATGGTACTGCCTACGCTTGTGGCTCAGGCGCTGGCGAGCCAGCCCCTCACCGTCTTTGGCGATGGCGAGCAGACTCGCTGCTTTACCTACATCGCGGACACCGTGCGCGCGCTGATTGAGTTGGCAGACGCGGAGCACGCCTACGGGCGCATCTACAACATTGGGCAGCCGGAGGAGATCTCTATTAACAAGCTGGCGCGGCGGGTGCTGGAGCTCACGGGCAGCACTTCGACCATCGTCCATGTGCCGTATGAGACGGCCTATGGTGGCTCCTACGAGGACATGCGCCGCCGGGTGCCTGATTGCTCGCGCCTCGAGCAGACGATCGGCTTTGCCCCAGGGAACCGTCTCGACGAAGCGATACTGGCCGTGGCTGAGGATCAGCGCGGCGGTGCGCTCGGCCCGATCTATCCGGCCCCGGCAGCAGCCCGATGAAGGCCGTCGTCACTGGCGGCGCGGGCTTCATCGGCAGCCAGATCGTGGACGCGCTGCTGGAGCGCGGCGATCAGGTGCTGATTCTGGATGACCTCTCCACGGGTAAGCGAGAGTATCTGAACCCGAGGGCCGATCTTCAGGAGGTAGACCTGGCGACCTGTTCAGACCTGGGCGGTTTGCTGCGGGGCAGCGAGGTGATCTTCCACACGGCGGCGCTGGCGCGCATTCAACGCTCGTTAGACGATCCGCTAGGCACCCATGCGGCCAACGTCACGGCCACGCTCAACCTGCTGCGGGCCGCCCGTGAGGCCGGCGTCCGGCGGGTGGTGTACTCATCATCGTCCTCCGTGTATGGCGATCAGCCTGTGCTGCCGCTCACGGAAGACATGCCTCCCAATCCGCTCAATACCTATGCCTGCCAGAAGCTCATGAGCGAGCTCTACTGCCGCAACTTCTCACGCCTTTTTCAGCTGGAGACGGTGTGCCTGCGCTACTTCAACGTCTACGGTCCGCGCCAGGTAATGGAGGGCGCCTACCGGCTGGTGATCGGCATTTTCCTGGAGCAGCGCCGCCTGGGGCAGCCGCTCACGGTGGATGGCGATGGCGAGCAAACGCGCGATTTTACCCACGTGAGCGACGTTGTCCGCGCTAACCTGCGGGCCGCGGACGCGCCAGGGGTAAAGATGGGCGAGGCGGTAAACGTTGGCAGCGGACGCGAGGTATCCATTAATCGCCTGGCGGAGCTGCTGGGTGGGCCAGTTGTGCACCGCGCGCCACGTGGCTTTGATGAGCGCTTCAAGCGGGCCTCGGTTGAGAGGGCACGCGACGTGCTGGGCTGGGAGCCAGCGGTATCGATTGAGGAAGGCATAGCTGGCCTGGTGGAGACCCAGGTGGCATGAAAAGACGCTTGCGGGCTGGGACGCGCGTCCCAGGATACGCCGAACGGAGCTGATCAAGTGGCTTCACCCCGGGCTGCGGGTGAAGCGCTGGCTGCTGCTGCTGCTGGCAGGGGTGCTGCTGTGTGGCCTGGGGGTGGCGCTGCTGCTGGTGCAGCTCTACCGCGAGGTGAGCTTCCCCGGCGCGTCGGGCTTGGTGGTCTACTACCTCTTCCTCGAGTTCATCGGCCCGCAGTGGCTGCGTGGCGTGCTGCTGATCGCCGTCAGCAGTTGCGTGATCACCGCCTCTATCCTGCTGTTCAACCGCTCGCTGCTGTCGCCCTTCGCGGAGGGCCGCGGCATCGCCGAGCTGGTGCTGCAGCGCAAGCAGCTCAGCCGCGGCCCCAAAATTGTGGCCCTTGGTGGCGGCCACGGCCTGGCCACGCTGCTGCACGGCCTCAAGGAGTACAGCTCTAACCTCACCGCCATTGTGACCGTCGCGGACGATGGTGGTTCTTCGGGCCGGCTGCGCAAGGCCTTCCACATCCCCGCGCCGGGCGACATTCGCAACTGCATCGTGGCGCTGGCTGACGCGGAGCCGCTGGTGCGCGATCTGTTCCAGTACCGCTTCGCCCAGGGCGGCAATCTGGAAGGGCACAGCCTGGGCAACCTGTTCATTGCCGCCTTGAACGACATTACCGGCAGCTTCGATCATGCGCTGCGAGAGTCCAGCCGGGTGCTGGCTGTGCGCGGGCAGATTCTGCCGGCCACGCTGGAAAACGTCACGCTCTCGGCTGTCATGGCGGACGAAATGATGGTGCATGGCGAATCTAACATCCCCGAAAGCGGGCGCGAAATCGATCGCGTGTACCTGCAGCCGGAAGGCATTCCTGCCTATGGCGAGGCTGTGTCGGCCATTTTGGACGCGGACCTCATCGTTATCGGGCCAGGCAGCCTCTATACCAGCCTGCTGCCCAACCTGCTGATCGAGGACATTCAGGAGGCGATCCGCGCCTCCAGCGCGCGCAAGGTGTACGTGTGCAACGTGGCTACACAGAAAGGTGAGACCGATGGGTTTGAGGTGGATGACCACATCCGCGCCCTGTACCGGCATGGCTGCCGAGGGCTATTCCGGTACGTGCTGGCTAACAGCAACCCCAACACTGAGCTGCCCCGCAAATTCAGCGTGACCAGCCCGCCGCGCTCGCAGCAGCTGGAAGTAGACCCGAATCTGCGGCTCATTTCGGCCGACATGGTCAGCCGGACGGATGCGCTGAAGCACGACCCGGACCGGCTAGCCGAGCAAGTAATGGAGGTTCTCGCCATGCGCCGTGAGCGCCCAGCCATTGCCGGGTAAGAGGCTGTTGCCCCGCCTGTGGCCGGACGGCAGCGTGCGGAGGAACCACGCGCTGGAGCACGCCACTATGGCCATCCTTCAAGAGCGCGACCCGCGCGTTCGACTCATTGCCCGCTCCAGCGGCTGGGGTTTCCGGGTGTACGGCACCACGGACCAGGGAGCAGTGCAGTCCGCCGCGGAGGAAGCCATGCAACGTCTGCGATCCGGTGAGCGGTCGCTGGCAATTGCGCAACGTTGCGGCACGAATGTGGCGGTGGGCGTTTTGCTGGGCACGGTTGGCCTGTGGCTGAGTGAATTTGTACGCTCGCCCGGTCGCAAGCTGGCCCTGGGGCTGGCGGTGAGCGTCACGATCGCCGTCACCTCACAACCGGTAGGGTTGCTGGCGCAGCGCTACCTCACCACGGAGTCGCGGCTGGGCGAGCTGCGTATCGAGAGCGTGCATCAGCGGCGAGTGGGCAGAAAGCAGCTGCTCGAGGTGCACACCGCGCAATAGCGCCCCTGGGCGGTACTTCTCGCCGACGCCGCGTTAGTACCTTAGGGCGCGCGGTTTACAAGCTGCTTCCTCGCAAGCACAATGCCAGGAGTGGCTCTACGCTTCGCTCGCTCGCTCTTAGACCTAAAGGTTTGGCCGAGAAGCCATCGGCGGCCCTCACCCTATTCCCTGTCGCCACAGTTGGTGAGCTCAATCGACGCTCCGGAGGAACCCCACCCCGGCCGCCGCGGCAGGCTTCCGGCCGAACTTTCAGACCGCGACTGGACAGCGGTCGCATGGTGATCATTTTCGATTCCTTGGACGGGCAAGCGCGTCTGTTAAGCATCGATGAGTTTGGCGTGCAGGAAGCCCGAGTTCATGGCTTGGAGGGCCTGACCACCGAGGTGCTGGCGCGACGCCCGGAGCTGATCCTCATCGATCCCCGGGCCACCGAGCTGCACAGCCAGGAACTCCTCGAGCTTGTGAAT
>DATKQD010000100.1:0-7759 GCA_035532895.1 Chloroflexota bacterium | reverse complement strand
AGCCGCGCCCGGTGGAGCTGAGGGCTGGCAGTCAGCACTGCCTGCAGGGTCTCGTACGCCTCCTGCGGGCCGTCGCCGCCAAGCGTGAGGAGTACGTCAGCCAGGAGCTCCAGCGCTTCCTCAAGCTCGGCGCTGGCGCTGTCGCGCGCAAGGGGGCGAAGACGCGCCGCGGCCTCCTCCCAGCGAGCCTGCTGCACCAGTGCCCGGGCGTGAACGAGCTGCGGGCTGAGCGCTCTTACCTCACTCATTGCCAAGCACCAACCTGCTTTCGCGCTGGGGGCCACCAGGGCCACGAACCTCACCGGATACACACTGCGCCATCCGCGCGCGATCCTCTCTAGCTGTCAACCCTGCGCCCAAACCTATCACCGCGGCCAACCGCCTGCGAAGCAGCAATCCCTCTCCCCCTGGGACCGGCGAGGGTCAGGGTGGCCAGCCGCCAGCGCCCGCGTCGTGACAGTGGCCAACCGAAACAGCAACGTCAAAGCTGCGCGACGCGGAGGCACCGCCTGCCCTGGGCAGGCAGAGGTCCTAGCGGCCGTGCATGGCAGTGCGCGCGCAGGTAGCATTGGTGCTGGCCGCTCGACTGCACGCGGGAGGCAGACACCTGAGCGAGCCGGAGGGATGCGATGCCTCTAACACGGGCTGCGCGGGCACTGGCGCTGGCCAGCGCGCTGCTCATGTTCAGCACCGCTGCCACCTTCGCCAACGGCATCGGCTCGGCCTATGTGGCCGACACGGGCGGCAGTGAGCTGACCATTATCGACGTGGAGAGCTTGGCCGCGGTGGATGTCATCCAAACGGACGCCACCCCCATGGGGCTGGCCATTCCCAGCGACGGTAAGTACATCTACGCCGCCGAGCGCGACCCTGGCAAGCTGCTCATCATCAGCCGCAACGATTACTCGACAGCCGGCTCCGTTGGCGTGGGCAAGGCCCCGGTGAGCGTGAGTCTCAGCCCAGATAACAAACTGGCTTTTGTGGCGAACTCCGGCTCGAACGATGTGACCGTGGTGGACACGGGCACCATGAGCGTGCTCAAAACGGTGAAGGCGGGCGCGCAGCCCAGCGCCACCGCGCTGCTGCCGGATGGCCAGACGCTGCTGGTGGCCAACGCTGGCGCGGGAACGGTGTCCTTCATCGATCTCAACTCGGGCAAGGACCTGGGCGACGTTGTGGCCGAACGGGGACCGAGCGCCATCCTGCTGGATGCGAGCGGCCGAACGGCCTACGTAGCCGACAAGGACGGCAACGCTGTTTCGGTGATCGACACCGCGAGCCGCACGCTAACGGCCACCATCGCCGTGGGGGTGGGGCCAACAGCCCTGGCCGCCAGCCCCGACGGCAAGACACTGTACACCGCCAACTCCGGCTCGAACGACGTATCGCTGGTAGATATCGCCTCGCGACGCCTCATCAGCCACATTCCCGTTGGCCAGGGGCCAGCGGGGCTGGCCTGGAACAAGACCCGCACCTTGCTGCTCGTCACCAACTCGGGCGACAACACCCTCTCATTCCTGAACGTGGCCTCGGCCAGCGTGACCCAAACCATCAAGCTTGGCCAGCAGCCTACGTCAGTGGCAGTCGCTTACGCGGAGCCGGTGCCGGGCCAAACCGCCAACGGGCAAACCGGCGTCACGGTGGGGGCCGGCGGCAGCCAGACGGTGGTGACGCAGCTCCCCAAAACGGGCCAGGGCGGTCCGCACCCCGATTTCGCGATCGCTGGCCTGGCCATCGCCGCGGCCGCGGCTTTCGGCGCCGGCCTGTGGCGCGCCCGAGCCGCCGCGTCGGCTTAGCGGCGCCGAATCAGGCTGGGAACAGCTCCTCGGCAGGATACACGCGGGGAATGATGCCCTGCTGGCAGGCGTAGCCCGCTACTTTCTCGACGGCTGACTTGTTGGGAGCCAGGCCGAAGGTTGGCGCGCTGGCGGAGCCCGCCTCAGATGCCTCGCGCGCGGCTGTGAACAGCCGGTACAGCTCATTGCGCAGCCAGGGGTGGCGGGCATCCAGGTCGGAGGTAACCGTGAGCACGTGGTTGATGGGCTGGATGCCGGTTCGAGCGATCCAGGCCGCCTGCAGCTCGGCGGCATCAGCGAACAGGGGCTGGAGCCCCGGCTCGCCCTCGGCGCCCTCCAGGCCGACCGCCGCGTCCGCTTCGCCTCCGCGGAGCAGATCCAACAGCGTGGTGCCGGCGGGCGCGCGCCGGCAGTTGGCAGGGTCCTCAAACCCATCGAGATGAGCTGGCTCCAGTGTGACCCAGCGAATCTTGTCCAGCGCCACACCGTACTCTTCGCGCAGGATGCCCCGCAGCCACACGCCCGTGGTTTGCGCGTAGGCGCGCACGGCCAGGGTCCGGCCCTCCAGATCATGCGCCGCGTGCAGGTTGGCTTCGCTTCGGCACGTCACCGCGGCGAAGGGGGAGATCTTGCGCAGCACCGCGGGAATGCCGCGCACCGGGCGCTGGCGCGAGTGCCCCAGCAGCAGGGTGACGATGGCCATCTCTGAAACGTCGTAGGCGACATCGTTGATCATGGGCCGGAAGGCACGGTTAACGTTCGGCAGCTCTACGAAGTCAAGGCGGATCCGTGGCGATGTGACGCTGCCATTCTTCAGCGGCTTGGTGTGTGGATACGTGCCGATGGCAGCCCTCAACACGAGCTGATCGGCCGGGGCGACAGGAGTGGGCGCTTCGGGCACAGGCAACACCTCAGGGCACCAGGTGGATCTCAGTAGTTGGCAGCGTGAACCCGGTTCATCGCGGTTGAGATCAATGGTACGGCTCCTCGGCCGGCGCTGAGAACGAACGGAATCAGGCTGCTTGAAGCGCGACCTGGCGGAACTCGACCGTGCCAGTGGTGGGCTTACCAGCATCGCCCAGCCACAGCTGCGGCGTGCAGCTGTCGGCGCTGGCGGGAACGTTGAACGCAAGCTGCACACTCGTCCAGCCGGTACTGCCAGTGAGCGGCGCGCTCCGCGCGACACCGAGCTGACGACCGCCGGCGCCAGCGCAGGCCACGTGCAACGCCGCGCCAGGGCCACCGGCCGGAACGTCGGCAACCTTGACCTGCGCCGTGAACTCGAGCTTCCAGGCTGGCTGCACCGGCACAGCCGGGCCCATCCAGGCCGCGTCCATGCCGCTGGGCGCAGCTTTCAGGCCCACCTCGGCCGGACCGCCAACGGAGCTCCAGAAGTAGCCGCGGCTGGGGTCCATCAACCCTTGAAAGCGCTGCTCGTGCCAGCTGCTGGGCGGCTGGTTGCCCTCAGCCGTGAGGCCAGCACTGGCCAGCAAATTGCCGTGGGGCGCTGGCGTTGTTTGGGTGGCCGCCGGCGTGGGCGAGGCAGCCACCACGCTGCGCAGCCGCGGCAGGCTCTGGAAGGCGAAGAGCGCAGCGCCAGCCAGCGCGCCCAACGCCACGGCCAGGCCCAGCCCGCGCAGCACATGCACGCGCTGGCGCTCGGCCGGCGGCACCGGCGGAGCTTGCGTGCTCTCCATCCGTGGTAAGGCAAAGGCGCGAGTCGCATCGGTTCCGGGGATAAGGGCCGGTTGGACAAGCTCCGGTGCCGCATGGCCCAGAGCCAGATCGCGAGCCAGCGCGGCAGCACTGGGCACGCGCCGCGCTGGCTCGCGCGCCAGCGCCCGCAGCACCACCGCGTCCAGCCAGGCAGGAACCGGTGCCAGGTACGAAGGCGGCAGCGCATCCTCCTGCTGGCTGCGCACCGCCTCAGCGATGGGATTTTCCGACTCAAAGGGCGTGTGGCCGGTGAGCAGGCAGTAGAGCAGCACGCCCACGGCGTACACATCTGAAAGCACAGTGGCAGGCTGTCCTGCCGTCACCTCAGGCGCGATGTACGAGGGCGTGCCCATGACTGTGCCCGCGCGCGTTCGTGTTGCCTCGCCCGATCCGCGGGCAATGCCGAAGTCGGTCACCTTCACTTGCCCGCGCTCATCCAGCAGCACGTTGCGCGGCTTCACGTCGCGGTGCACGATGCCCAGGCTGTGCGCGTAGGCGAGTGCGTCTGCAACCTGGCGGCCGATCTCGGCGGCGCGTGGCGCGGGTATGGGCGCCTCGCGCTCAATGAGCTCGGCCAGCGTCTCGCCCAGCACGGCCTGCATCACCAGGAAAGGCTGGCCGTCGGCCTCGCCACCGTCATAGACGGTCACGATGTTGGGGTGATTCAGCCGGCCAACCGCGCGGAGCTCGGATCGAAAGCGCTCCAGGTCCGCGGGCTCCACGTCATCCACGCGCGGCAGCTTGATGGCCACTTCGCGCGAAAGCTGCGGATCGAATGCCAGGTACACCACGGCCATGCCGCCCACGCCAAGCCGGCGCCCAAGACGATAACGGCCGGCGATGACGCGTTCGGCGGTAGACATGGTGCTGCTAAGCGGGCCGCGGCCGTTGAGGCGAGGAAAAACTCACCAGGCCGCCTGGTAGATGTCGACGAGGTCCTCAAGCGAGCGACTAGCGCTGGCGATGGGCTGGGCGGCGGCGCGAAGCTGTTCCGGCGTGAGGCGGTATGCCGCCAGGTGCCGCGGCTGGCCCAGCCGGTCGATGAGGGCGGCCACCGCGTCTGCCGCGGCATGCGCCGCTTCCTGGCCACTCAGGCGCGAGGGCACCCCCATGGCACTGCCCACTAAGCGCAGCCGCTCGCTGTGAGTGGGGGCAAGGTAACGCATCACATGGGGCAGCAGCAGGCACGAGGTGACCCCGTGCGGAATGCCGTAGGGCGAGCCAATTTGCTTGCCCAGCGCGTGGCTCAACCCACCGGCGCTGGGCAGCGGCAGGGTGAAAGAGAACCAGGCTGCCAGCTGATTCTCCGTACGGATGCCGGGATTCGTCGGCTCGGCCCTGGCCCGCGGCAGTGAGTCGAACAGCCGCCGAATCGCCTCCAGCGCCAGGGTGTCCGAAAAGGGGTGCTCGCCAGGCGCCAGAATCCCCTCGACCGCGTGATCCAGCGCCCGGATGCCCGTGGAAAGCCACAAATCCAGCGGTGTATTGAGCGCCAGGCCAGCATCGTAAAACACGACCCTGGGCACCAGTTCCTCGCCCCGTTGGCCAACTTTCTGGCCCGCGTCGTTCGTTACGCCCGCGGCAGGCGAGAGCTCTGCCACCGAAAGCGTGGTGGGCAGGGCCAGGTGAGGCAGCCCACCGGCGTCCAGTGCCACGATCTTGGCTGCGTCGATGGGGCTGCCGCCGCCCAGGCTGACGATGCCGTCCGCGCCGGAAGCGCGCACCGCCTCCGTGGCTCGTGCTACATCCGCCTCGGGCGCGTGCTGGGCAATGCCGGCGAACGTCCCCCGCCAGGGCCGGCCTGCACAGGCGGCCAGCGGCTGCATGACGCTGCTGTTCGCGGCCAAAGAGCGCGTACTGATGAGGAACGGCTTCTGAATGGACAAGCGATCGAGCTCCGCCGTGAGCTGCTCCACACAGCCCTGCCCCCAGAAAACGCGGCTGGGATTGGAATAGCGGAACAGCTCAGCCATTAAATCGAATCCTACCTGTTTGGGGCCTGGCCTTGGTCGCTCGCGCTGAATGCTCCGCGCATGGCGGCGACGTGCGCGGCGCGGGTCCCGCAGCAACCGCCGACGATACGAACGCCCAGGCGCAGGGCAGCGCTAGCAAAGCGACCGAACTCTTCGCTGGCCACTGGCCAGTGCAGGTCAGCCGCCGCCTTCACCGGCAAGCCAGCATTCGGCTTCGCCGCGATGAGAGCTTGTGGCGTGGCCGCGCGCAGCGCCGCCAGCAGGGGCAGCGCATGGCCGGGGCCAAACCCGCAGCCGCAGCCAAAGGCGTCGCAGCCAACATCCCACAGAGCATGCGCCACGGCGGCGGCGGACATCCCATCCAGCTGACCCTGCTGGTCAAAACTCAGGAGACACAGCAGTGGCAGCTGGCTGCCCTGGCGCACGCCTTCCAGCGCCCGGCGAAGCATGGGCAGCGAGGTCGCCGTTTCCAGAGCCAGGAAGTCGGCGCCGGCGAGAGCCTCGGCCTGGGCGGCGTAACTGGCAGGCGTTCGAGCCGCGGCGACCGCGATACTGCCCGCAACCAGGGTCGCGGGTCCACCGGCCGCGCGTGCCAGGCGCACGGCCGCGGCGTTCATTTCCTGAAGGGTGGCGGGAGAACGGTGGCCGAAAGCCCACGCGGGCCCCCTGGCCAGTTCTCCGGAACCGTCGACGCCTGTCTCGCTAGGTGCTCCGGAGGAGCTCCAGTCTGGCCCCGGCGGCATGCTTCCGGCCAAACTTCCAGGTGCATCAGCGGCGCTGGCCGCGGCGAAGGTGTTGGTGAAGAGCAGCTGTGCTCCAGCAGCCACGTACGCCGCGTGCACGGCCAGGACGCGCTCAGGGTGGGTGAGGTTGAGCAGCTCGGGCGGACCCGCGGATCCGGCACCGCGCCGGATCAGCTCGGTGCCCAGGGCGGCATCCGCGAGCAGCGGTCGGGGAATCAGCTCACTGAGTCGCGCCATATCGAGCTTTGTGCGGCCCTCGCGCCGGAGATCAAGAGAGGGCGCACTCTCCTTGCAGAGAGTGCGCCCTCCTTCCCTTGATTGTGTGCGGTGGGTGGTTTAGCGGTAGCTGGTTGAACGCGATGCCAAGCGCTCGCGCGTGTAGCAGTCGCTGCAGTACACCGGTCGCCCCTCGGTGGGCTTGAACGGTACCTGCGTGGTCTGCCCGCAGCTGCTGCAGACGACCTCCGTCATCTCGCGACGGCCGCTGGGGCTGGCCCCAGGGCGATCGCCCGCTCGCGCGCGGCGCGTAGCGCGACACTCGGGACAGCGCGACGGCTCGTTCATGAATCCACGCTCAGCAAAGAACTGCTGCTCGCTCACCGTGAAGGTGAAAGTTTGGCCGCAATCGCGGCAGGTTAGGGTTTTATCGGCGTAGCTCACCAAAGAAGCTGGCCCTCCGTTAATTGAAAATAGGTACGTCCTTAGGGCCAGCAGAAAACTTGGGGCTCTAATGAAGTTACCAGGCCGGAGTATAGCACTGAAAAGGAGGCGTGCTGGGCGCTGTCACAGGGCACCAGCTGGCGCCCCTGCCGGCGGTTCCAACCAGCGCACATGCCCGGCACGGAGGCAGCCAGGCGGGTCAAGCTGCCCCGCCCGTAGGACCCTGAGCGGAGCGTTGCGCGACCTCTATGCAGGGGGCCAGGCGGGCCCGGAGCCGCATACGGGGGGATTGTGGCCACCTGGGCCGACCCCAGTCGCGGCCGCGACTCACGACATCATCTCTCGGGCCAAACCATCTTCATGAGTGGCCGGAACCACTTAGCCAGTCAGCCTGCTGGCGCTGGCGGGCCGTGCTTGATGCTTGCTACTGCGAAGCGCCGACGAAGACGACCCGACCTTCCAACTCGCGCTCCTCCAAGACACTCGCGAGCACTTCGAGCTCGTCAATCGCCCGGCCGAGGGGGACGCTATCCGGGATGACGATGACGCCCGGCATAGCCAGACCCTTTCCTACACGCTCCCAGGCAAAACGGATCATCGTATTCACGTCGTGCGTTACAAGCACGCGGCCCTCGCGCGCGGCCCATTCCAGCACCGTGGGATCGGCCTCGCTTCGGTGTCCGGCATCTTGCGCTCGCACCAGGTCCAGGTCGGCTAGCCGACGACGAATGCCACGCAGGATGTCGCCGTGGACGTTCTCGTCGGCTGCGAGGCGGAGTACCTAGCGGCCCTTTTGGCGCGCCAGAAGCTTGGCGCGCAACTCGGCATAAGGAAAGCGAGCCTCTGCCTCAGCCTGATAGGCGTCGGCCTC
>DATKQD010000099.1:0-2816 GCA_035532895.1 Chloroflexota bacterium | reverse complement strand
GCGACGACGGTATCGGGGGTGCCGTGCTGCCAGAGGAACTGGCCGGTCGCCGGGTCGATGGCGCGCACGGAGCCGTTGTACTGCGTACCGTTGATGGTGGTGATGCCGCCGGCCATGTACAGCGTGCCCTGGCCGAAGGCGCTGGAGGCGGCGCTGCCGTCGCCACAGGTGGGGCACTCGCCGCCCTGGGCGAACTGGTCCTGCCACACGGGGCCGGCGCTCAGCTTGGTGCGGTCGAAGCCGTAGGCGTAGCCATCCTTGTTGATCGCGGCCACCATGTGCCGGCCGTTCTGGTCATCGAACAGAATGGGCGTGACGCCCCAATCCGCATCCTTGCTGGCCTGGTCCATGGCCAGGGGAATCTGCCAGGAATCCTTCAGCGTGAGGCTGGTCGCATCCAGCGCCAGCACG
The DNA here is from genome assembly GCA_035532895.1 of Chloroflexota bacterium. GTDB lineage: Bacteria > Chloroflexota > JAJPGV01 > JAJPGV01 > JAJPGV01 > DATKQD01. Next base: position 2,405 of record DATKQD010000099.1, on the reverse strand, counting down.
GCCTGCGAGTAGGGCTGCTGGGTGAGCGTGCCGTAGGCGGTGTGGGTACCAGTGCTGACGTAGAGGGTGTTTGTAGCGGGATCTAAGCTGGGCGAAGTCCACACGCCGCCGCCTCCGTCTGGAAACTGGCCGGGAGTAACCACTGCGAACGTGTTGGCGATCTGATGAGTGCTGAGGCTGATCATCAGCACCTGGCCCGGCACGAGCGGGCAATCGCCAAAGCTGGCCGTGCCCACGTAGGAGTAGCCGTTGTACAACAATGGACTGGACCAGTTGTAGTAGCCCTGGCTAGTGCTGCCGCTGAACACTTTCCACAACACTGCGCCGCTGGCTGCATCGAGTGCGTAGAAGTAGTTGTCACCCCCGCCCAGGTACAGCACCCCGTTCTGCACCGCTGGCGCGGAGCTCACGCCCGCCGAAGATGGGAAGCAGCCGCTCTGTGTGGGTGGCGTATCCACCCCCAGATACGTTTTCCAGTTCAGGGCGCCTGTCGTTGCATTCAGGGAGTATTCGTAGCCATCCCAGGCACCAACGTACAGATCATTGCCCACCACGATCGGCGAGCTGCCCACAATACCACCCGTCTGGAATGACCAGAGCTTGGTGAGCTGGGCAGCGTTGGCGGTTGAGATGGCAGTTTGCGGCTGGTTGGCGGTGCGCTGCGGATCGTGCAGGAACATGGGCCAGTCGGTGCTGGTGGCCGCCGCCGCCGGGCGGAAGGCCGGCAGCAGCACCGCGCACAGAGCCAGCGGTAGGAGCCAGCGCACCCAACGCGGAAATCGCCACCATCGAGATCCAGGTTGCTTAACCATCCTCTGCTGCACCTCGCTTCAGCTCGCCCGGTCCGACCCACGCCAGCCCTGGGTCAGTGAGCAGTCCCAGCAGCACAGCCTAGTGGTGCAGCACCTCCCTGAGGAGGCATGTTTCGGCAGCTTCAGCTGCATCCAGCCGCAGACTACGGCGGGAAGTTTCGGCAGTCCAGGTTGCGGTTTGCCGCCCGGGCAGCTGGGTGTCCCAAGCGGGTAAGCGGTGCCTGCCTTCGCAGCGTAACCGGGCCAGGGGACTTAGGAGGAAAAGGCTACAGGCGTAGGTGGGCCCTGTCTCAACCGCTGTAATAGCCCGGTGATCAGGGCCGGGTCCGGCCCAACACTGGGAGAGAGCTTTTGGGACTGCAGCCTGTTCATTTGCGGCCACTGTCGCTGGCGCGCGCAAAGCGGCGGGCGGTGCCCGTCGCCCTCTGGATGCTGGTAAGCATGCTGCTTGCGTCGATCGGCGGCAGCATCGTCCCGCGGGCAGCGGCAACAGCCCGCGCCGCGGATTACAGCGCCGCTATTCTCGCTACCCCCGGCCTGCAGGACTACTATCAGCTGGACGAACGCAGTGGCCCTACTGTGCACGATGCCAGGGGTGGCCGCAACGGCTCCCTCTCTGGCGGCGTCAGCCTGGGCGTGCCCGGCGCGGTGGATGGCGGCAGCGAGCCAGCCATGAGCTTCAATGGCACCTCGGGCGAGGCCACCATCCCGCACGGCGACGCCGGAGTCAGTGGGGCCGTGACCATCGAAGGTTGGGTGGCGGTGCGTGGCTCGGGACACACGCAGCACCTGTTCGGCTGGCGCAACTATGTGACTGCCGATTTCTACATCGACCAGCTTGCCAGCGGGCAGTTGGAGGCCCGCTTCACCAACAGCGCTCACCAGAGTTACACCATCGACACGGCCGCGCCGGGAGGCGGCTGGCACTCCTTCGCACTGTCCTATAACGGCAGTTCCACCCTCGCGCTGTTCATTGATGGCCGTCTTCGCGCATCCACGCCCGCCAGTGGCCACCTGATCGATGATGGCGGCCAGCCCTTGATGATCGGCGGCGGCAACGGTGGAAATTTCCTGAACGGGTCCGTGGATGAGGTGGCCGTGTACGACACAGCGCTCCCGGCGGCAACCATCGCCCAGCATGAGCAAGCCGGCCTCGCCGGCGCCAAGCGCTCGGCTGCGCCCAGCCCTGCGCCCAAGGCCACGGCCACTCCCCGACCAACCGCCAGCCCCACGCCCAAAAACACCCCCCAGCTGGCGCCAACGACACCCGCCGCCAACACTGGCTCCCCGAGCTTGACATTGGCACCCCCCAGCGGCGGCTATGCGGCTGTCATCCTGGGCACGGCTGGTCTGCAGGACTACTATCCGCTCGCCGAAACTGCCGGCAGCACCGCGCACGATGTCAAGAGCGGGCGCAATGGCAGCATCCAGGGCGGCGTTCAGCTGGGCGTTGCCGGAGCACCGGTCGGCACGCTGGCTATGCGCTTCAACGGCATCAACGGCCAGGTCCTGATCCCGAACGGCGACGCCGGAGTCACTGGCGCAGCCACCATCGAAGGCTGGGTGGATGCCAGCCCCTCCTCCACTACTGAG
>DATKQD010000098.1:0-4854 GCA_035532895.1 Chloroflexota bacterium | reverse complement strand
CGCGTCGTTCTACTCCAAGGCCGGCGAGTTCCGGCCGGCCTGGACACTCGATGGCAGCGCCTTCATGCGGGTGAGCGACCCCAGCGACTACGCGGCCATCACCTGGCTGAACAACCACGTGCGGGGCGATGCCGTGCTGGCGGAGGCCACGGGCGACGAATACAGTAACTTTGCCCGCTTCGGCACTTTCACCGGGTTGGAGAGCATCCTCGGCTGGGCGGGACACGAGCTGCAATGGCGGGGCGCGTGGGTGCAGCAGCCTGTTCGCATCGCCGACCTGGCGCGGCTGTACACCAGTACCAATCCGGATGAGGTGAAAAACCTGCTGCGACGGTATAACGTATCGTACGTCGTAGTCGGGCCGTTGGAGCGGCAGAAGTACGGCAACCGCGCCTTCACCCTCTTTGAGAGGTTCGGGACGGTGGCCTTTCAGGATGCAGGCACAACCGTGTACCACATCAACAGCACCCCCAGCAACGGGCCGCGCGCCTTTGGAATAGCCAGTGCGCAGCACGCTTGACCCTCCCACGGCGCGGGCATCCGGCCCGGCGCTCGGCCGCCAAGCGACGGAGGCGGTAGAAGGCGGCTGGGATGGCGGGCGCCGGCTGCCGTTGCCAACACTGGAGCAGGCGCTGTGGTGGGCCGTGATCGCCGCCGCTTTCCTGATGCGCATCTGGAATTTGGGCGCGCGGGCCATGCACCACGACGAGAGCATGGAAGCCTTCTACAGCTGGCTGCTGTACAAGGGCGCCGGTTACCAGTACAACCCACTGCTGCACGGCCCCCTGACCTACCATGCCACGGCGCTGATGTACTTCCTGTTCGGCGTCAACAACACCACGGCTCGCCTGGCACCCGTCATCTGCGGCACGATCATCGTGGGCGCGGTGTGGTTCCTGCGGCCCTATTTGGGGAAGCTGGGGGCGCTCTTCGCCGCCATCCTGCTGGCGATTTCGCCATCCTTCTTGTACTTCTCGCGCTTCGAGCGGGAGGACATCTACGTCACCTGCTTCACGCTGCTCATGGTCGTGGGCCTGTTCGGCTGGCTGCACACGCGGCGGCCGAGATGGATATACCTGCTGTTTCTCAGCACAGCACTGGCCTTCGCGACAAAGGAGTCCACCTTCATCACGCTCTTCATCTTCGGCACGTTTGTGCTGGGGGTGCTCACGCTGGAAGCAGCCGGCTGGCGCCCCCGCTCCGAAGCAGCCTTGCCCAACGGCCCGGAGGGGGCAATCTCAGGGCGCGGCGGCAAGTCCGGCACCCCCGGCGCCATCAGCGCAAGCATCGCGGCCATTCCCGGCCGCGTGTGGGCTATCGGCGTACTTTGCTTCGCCGTAGTGACGGTGCTGCTGTTCACCACGCTTCTCACAAACCGGCACGGCTTGATCGACGCCTTCACCGCCTCGCTGCAGTACTGGCTGGCGCAGCAGGGCGTGCGTCGTGGTGACCAGCCCGGCTATTACTATGCGCTGCTGCTGCCCGCTTACGAACAGATTCCTGTGCTGTTCGGCATCGCCGCCATGGGCTGGTATGTCTTCCGGCGTTGGTTCGTGGCCTTCGCGGCGGCCGTGTTGCTGGGCGCACAGCTCGTGGCGCTCACCAGCGGCGCCCGCTATGGCACGCTGGTGCTGGCCGCCGCCACCCTGGCACTGGGTGTGGCCGCGCTGTACTTCGGTGTCACCCAGGGCCGGCTGTTCGCCACTTTCCTCACCTACTGGGCAATTCTCGGCTTCATCATTTACAGCTGGGCCGGCGAAAAAATGCCTTGGCTGGTGATCCACATCGCCCTGCCTTTCGCGCTCCTGGCGGGCATGTTCCTGGGCGAGGTTTTGGGGCGCCGGCCCTGGACCAACTGGCGTTGGGCAGTGGGCATCAGCGCCGCCCTGCTCGCACTGTTTGCCCTGCACGCGGATTGGCCGCTCAATTACTACCGTGGCGATGTCCCCAAGGACATGCTCATCTACACGCAGACCAGCCCGCAGGTCAAGACGGCCGTGGCGCAGATCAACCAGCTGGCGAACCGGCTCACCGGGGGCACCGGCCTGCAGGTGCTGGTGGACAACAACTCGACCTGGCCCTTCGCCTGGTACCTGCGCGATTACAAGAACCTCAGCTACACCGACGCGCTCACCAGCGCACCCACAGCGCCCGTGGTCATCACGTCCCCCGAGAATGACGCGAAGGATCGGCCACTGCTCAGCGACTACGTGGGCAACCAGTACGTGCTGCGGTGGTGGTTCCCAGAGGATTACCGCGGCCTCACGCTACCCAAGGCGGTACAGTCCGTCACCGACCCGGCTATGCGCAAAACGCTGTGGAACTGGCTCACCCTGCGGGAAACTCCTTCGTCGCTGGGCACCTACGACTTTGACGTCTGGATCCGCAAGGACCTGGCGGCCAGCAGCGCCAGCAACCTCACCTTCATTCAGCAGCAGCAGGCGGCAGCCAGCGCGCCAGCCGCCAGCCAGGGCCCGGATCCCTTCGCCGCGCAGACCACGCGCATAGCCAGCAGCCACCAGATCGGCGCCCCGGGCTCCGGCAACGGCCAACTCAACCAGCCACGCGGCATCGGGATTGCACCCGATGGTTCACTGTATGTGGCCGATCAGGCCAACAACCGTGTTGAGAAATTCGACCCCAACGGCAAATTCGTGCTGGCCTGGGGCAGCAAAGGCACGGCACCCGGCCAGTTCGACAATCCCTCCGGCGTGGCCATCGACAAGGCAGGCAATGTCTGGGTAACCGACCTCTGGAACCACCGCGTTGAGGAGTTCGACGCCGCCGGGAAATTTTTGAACGCCTTCGGCACGTATGCCGCCGCCACCGGCAGCGCCTCGCCAGGCAAGTTCTTTGGCCCGCGCGGCATAGCTGTTGGTCCCAGCGGTGACCTGTACGTTACCGACACGGGCAATAAGCGCGTGCAGAAGTATTCCGCGGGCGGTGCATTCGAGACCATGTGGGGGCAACCCGGCAGCGGCCCCGGGCAATTTGAGGAGCCTGTCGGCATCGCCACCGATGCCCAGGGCAATGTGTACGTGGCCGACACGTGGAACCGGCGCATCCAGAAGTTCAGCGCGGCCGGCGCCTTCATCAGCCAGATATCCGTGGGCAGCTGGCCGGCAGTGCAGTCCACGTACGGCCAACCCTTCCTCGCCATCGCCCCAAACGGCGTGGTCATCGCCAGTGATCCGCTGCGCGGGCGCGTGCTGGCGTTCAGCCCCGCGGGGACTTTGCTCAAGGCCTGGGGCGGCGTCGGCAGCGATGCGTCCTCTCTTTCGGCCCCAACCGGCATAGCCGTCACCAGCGGGGGCCAGGTGGTGGTGGCCGATACGCTCAACGGCCGGCTGCTGGTCTTCCCGCCGGTGAGCTGAGCGCCTCGCATGCTCGGGCTCGCCCGGCTGACGCGTCGAGGCGCCGGCCGCTGAACGTCGCGGTCATCGGCGGCGGCATCGGAGGGCTGACCGCCGCGTTGGAGATTGCCCACGCCGGCCACCAGGTCAGCGTGTTCGAAGCGGCGCCGTCCCTGGGTGGGCAGGCCGGAACGGTCACCATTGAGGGCGCCCCCTTGGAGCGCTTCTATCACCACCTGTTCAGGTCCGACCTGGACATGCTGGACCTGGCGCGGCAGCTGGGCATCGAACGCCGCTTGCTGTGGCTGCAGCCCAAGATGGGGCTGTACCACGCCGGTCGAGTTGTCCCGTTTGGCACGCCCAGCGGCCTCTTGCGCCTGCCCTGGCTCAGCCCGATCGACAAGCTGCGCTTCGGCCTGGTGACGCTGCTGCTGATGCGCGTTAATCGCAGCAGACTGTTCGAAGGGGTGAGCGCCTGGAGCTGGCTCCGCCGCGCAGTGGGGCGCCGCGCCTTCGATGTGGTATGGGGTCCCATGCTGCAGGCGAAATTCTCAGACTGGAGCAGGGAAGCTTCCATGGTCTGGTTCTGGGGCAAGATCGCCGCGCGCGGCGCCTCACGCCAGGGCGGGCAAGAGCAGCTGGGTTACTTCAACCTGAGCTTTCAAGTCCTGATCGATGCACTCGCCGAGGCGCTGCGCGCGGCCGGCGCGAATATCCGCACCAGCTGCCCTGTTTCGACGGTCAGCCCCCGGCTGGGGGGCGGCTTGAGCGTGAGCCTGGGTGACGAGCCGTACGAGTTCGACCGCGTGATCCTGGCGCTGCACAATCGCGATGCCCTGCGTCTGGTGCCGAACCTGCCAGAAGGCTACGCCAGCCGGTTGCGGGCGATCCGCTATGAAGGGGCCTCGTGCCTACTGCTCAGCCTGGATCGGCGGCTGACGGACATCTACTGGATGAACATCAGCGCGCCGGAGCTGCCCTTTACCGCGGTGGTGGAGCACACCAACTTTATGCCTCCCGAACGCTACAACGGCCGGCACCTGGTGTACCTCTCACGCTACATGCCGCCTGACGATCCGCTCTTTTCGCAAGATGTCGAGGGCTTTCTGCACGCCTACCTGCCCCACCTGGCAAGCCTTCAGCACGCCTTCACGCCGGATTGGATCTCCGGTGCCTGGCTCTTCAAGGACAGCCAGGCTCAACCCATCGTGAGCGTGGACTATGCCCGCCTGCAGCCAGCGCTGACCACACCCATCCGCCACCTGTACCTCATCAACACCACCCAGATCTACCCCGAGGACCGTGGTACCAATTACGCCGTGCGTTTGGGCCGTCAGGTGGCCGCGCTGGTTCTGGGCCGTGGCACAGCCGAACGCTACGTACCGATGATCGGCACCGGTCGCAAACCGGCGCCCTTTCGTGTACCCACCGCTGCCGCTCAGCGTTCCCCCGCCCCCAACCACTCTAACTGGTAACCCCAGCGAGACGAGCCGGCTAGCAG
>DATKQD010000097.1:0-3324 GCA_035532895.1 Chloroflexota bacterium | reverse complement strand
TCGGCAGCGCTTGCGGGCCCAGGCGCCTGGCAATTACTCACGTGGATTACCCGCTCGCCCGCCACGGGCGAGTGATCGGCTCCATTCGTGTTCTGCAGCCGACCTTGCGCGCCGACGCGGAGCTGTTGGGGGCGCTGCTGGACCTGGCCATCGTGGGCCTGCAGGGCGTGGCCGCTACCCGGCGCAGCCAGCAACGGCTGGCGGTCGCCCAGGATCGGAGCCGCCCCTTCCGCTCGCTCCACATGCTGGCATTGAAGAGCGCGGAGGTGCTGGACCCAGGGAAGCTGGCCCAGCTGGCCATTCGGCACGCCTGCAAACTGGTGGGCGCCAGCGGCGCCAGCATTTGGCTGTGGGACGCTGGTGCCCAGTCGCTGGTCGAGCTCACCAGCACGGTGAAAGCGCCCTCAACGCCCACCCCACCTGGCAGCGGCGTGATCGGCCAGGCCTTCGCCAATCACAAGCCCATCCTCGTTCGCAACTACCAGCGCTATGCAGCTCGGCTGTCTGAAGGTGCCTCCACACATGATTTGAGCGCTGTGGCCGTGCCCTTGGACATCCAGGGCGAAACCATCGGCGTGCTGCTGTGCGTGGCTCCGGGAGAAGACGTCTTCCGGCGGACGCATGTTCGGGCGCTCACGCTGCTGGCTGCTCAGGTTGCACCGTCGCTCCGCGCGGGGCAGCTGCATGCCGAGGTGCAGAGCGCCCGAGCGCTGGCGCAGGAGCACATGGATGAGCTGACGACCATCATCGACCAGATGCCCAGCGGCGTGCTGGTGGTGGATAAGGCGATGAACGTGCGCCTGCGCAATGCCGCCTCGCGGCGCATTCGCGGCCAGCACGCCAGCACCAACCTCCTGATAGGCGATCCCAGCTACGCACTGGTGCACGCCGGCTCGGGCGAGCCGTTGGCCCAGGGCGAGCTGCCACTGGTGCGCGCCATCGCTGGCGAAGCTGTCGAGGATTTGAACTATGTGCTCAAGCGGCCGGCCCCCCCGGGCGACTTGTGGGTGCAAACCTCCGCCGCGCCACTGCGCGGGGTCGACAACCAGATCACTGGTGCGGTGATGGTGTATTCGGACGTCACAGCGCGGCGGCAGCTGATGGAGGCTCTGCAGGCGAGCGAGGAGCGCTACCGGACGATTGTCGAAACCGCCAACGAAGGCATCTGCGTGGTAGACCCCCGCGGCGCCATCGTCTATGTGAACGAGAAAATGGGCGAGCTCAACGGCTTCACCGCCGAAGAGCAGGTTGGTCATCCGGTGATGGAGTTCACCAAGCCGGCCGACCACGACCGCATAGTGGCCGGCCTGGAGCGCAGCGGCGCTGGGAGCTCGGCTACGCTGCAAATCGAGCTGGAGATTCCGCGGAAGGATGGCACCAGCGTGTTCGCCCTAATGTCCGCCCGATCGCTGCGCGATGCGGATGGCCAGCCGCTGGGATCCGTGGCCATGTTCACGGACCTCACCGAGATCCGCAAGTCGCAGGAGGCGCTGGCGCACCAGGCCCTGCATGATGCGCTCACCGGGCTGCCCAACCGGGTCCTGCTGCAGGACCGACTCAGCCAGGCCATGCTCCAGGCGCAGCGCGGCGGCACCTCGCTGGCGGTGATGTTCATCGACCTCGACGGTTTTAAGGACGTGAACGACAACTTCGGCCACCACGAGGGCGACGAGGTGCTGCGGCAGGTGGGGCCGCGGCTGCAGGGCCTGCTGCGCGAAACCGACACGGTGGGCCGGCTGGGTGGTGATGAGTTCGCGGTGGTGCTGCAGGGAGTGGACGAGCAGGGGGCCAGCGCTGTTGCCGCCAAAATGCTGACGGCGCTGGAGATGCCGTTCTCCCTGCACGGCCAGGCCGTTGAGCTGAGCGCCAGCATCGGCATAGCCCTGTACCCCGAACATGGCGACGACCTCTCAGTGCTGCTGCAGCGGGCGGACATCGCCATGTACACCTCCAAACGCCAGCACTCCAGCTTCGCCATCTACGCCGCGCCGGAGAGCGATGCCTTGAGTACGCGCCTCATCGTCACCGGCGAGCTGCGCCAGGCCATTGAGCAGGACGCACTGGCGCTCTTCTACCAGCCCAAAGTGTCGTTCGCCAGCGGACAGATCGTGGGGCTGGAAGCGCTGGTGCGCTGGCCACACCCGACTCGCGGCCTCATTGCGCCGGACCAGTTCGTCCCGCTGGCGGAGCAGCATGGCCTCATCCAGCCCCTCAGCCAGTGGGTGCTGCGCACTGCGCTGCGCCAGTCGCGGACGTGGCACGACCGCGGCCTCGCGCTGCCCATCGCTGTGAACCTGTCCATGCGTGACCTGCGAGACCCGCAGCTATGCGACAACATCCTGGCTCTGCTCCGGCACTGGGAGGCTCCGGCGGATTGGCTGAGGGTGGAGATCACCGAGACCATGATCATGGCCGACCCGCGCCAGACGATGGCTGTGGTGAAGCGGCTGCACGAAGCGGGCATCGCTTTCAGCATCGATGACTTCGGCACTGGCTACTCATCACTCTCGTACCTGCGAGACCTGCCGGCGCGAGAGCTGAAGATCGATAAGTCGTTCGTCATGGACATCCTGCGCGAAGAGAGCGCCGACACTATCGTGCGCTCGGTCATCGACCTGGCGCACAATCTGGGTCGCATCACGGTGGCTGAGGGAGTGGAGAGCCGGGAGGTGTGGGACCGTTTGGCTGCCCTGGGCTGCGACCAGGGGCAGGGTTACTACATGGGCAAACCTTTGCCAGCAGCCGAGCTGGAAGGCTGGCTGGCCGAGTCGCGCGTTGGTCTCCGCGCGTTGCCCTCAGGAAGGGACGCTAGCCGACCACTCCAGGAATGAGGCAATGGTTGCGCCCAGCCAGGTGGTGAGGTCACCCACCAGCTCTTGGCTGGACGAGTCGAGCCAGCCGGCCGGCGGCTGATAGCGTAATGCGCTGCGCAGGGCTTCCCGGCTGGCCCCTTCGGGCGGCAGACAGGCCACCGCTATCTCCGGTTGGGTAGTCGCCATCCGGGCGGCGGTGAGCACCAGCAGGTGGTTGTTGGCCGTGAGCTGGCAACGAGCGGCGTTGCAGGAGCCGACGATGATGCTCATCTGCCGCGCGGATGACTCGTCAGACGCCAGCTCGAACCGGCGCCGCACCACCCGTGTGAAGAACTGATCGAAGAAGTCCCGGTTCTGGTGCAGCACACCCCGCTGCGCAGCTGTGGGCCGCGGGTCTCCGCTCCTTGACTCAGCCATGAACGACCGCACTCTCCGTCCGCTGTTTCCAGCATTGTAGCCGTATTGTCAAGGTACCGTGATCGTGCGATCATTGTGCCTCTCCGGGCCGAAG
>DATKQD010000096.1:0-3329 GCA_035532895.1 Chloroflexota bacterium | reverse complement strand
GAGCGCGCCAGCTGCGGCGGCCGCCGGACATCCTCATCACCACGCCAGAGTCGCTGTACCTGCTGCTGACGTCGCGCAAAGGCGCACCCATCTTCAACAGTGTGCGCTACGTGATTGTGGACGAGATCCACGCTCTCGCCGGATCGAAGCGCGGCACGCACCTGGCGCTGTCGCTCGAGCGCCTGGAGGAGGTGGTTGGGCGCGATCTCGCCCCGGAGTCGCGTTCGCGGTTCGTACGCATTGGCCTCTCGGCCACCCAGCGGCCGCGGGAGGCTGTGGCACGCCTGCTCGGCGGCTGGGATGAGGATGGCACGCCGCGTCCCGTGTCCATCGTGCGCGCTCAGGAGCCCAAGGCCATTGAGCTGGACGTGGTCTATCCCTTTGCCGACAGCTCGGAGCAGGGCGAGTTCATGCAGCGCGCGGCGGAGCTGGTGCTGGAGGAGCTGCCCAAGCACCGCTCCATGCTGGTATTCTGCAATGCGCGGCACAGTTGCGAGCGGCTGGCTGAGCTGGTGAACCAGCTGGCCGAGGCACCGATAGCCATGGCTCACCATGGCTCGATCGCCCGCGAGCGGCGCTTTCAGATCGAGCAGGACCTCAAAGCTGGGCGCCTCCCGCTGCTCATCGCCACCTCCAGCCTGGAGCTGGGCATTGACATCGGAGCAGTGGACTTTGTGCTGCAGCTGGCGTCGCCCAAGAGCGTGAACCGCGCCATGCAGCGGTTGGGGCGGGCTGGGCATGCCGTGGGAGCTGCCAGCCGGGGCCGCATCATCGCACGTTTCCCGGCTGATCTGCTGGACGCCGCGGCCTGCGCGCGCGGCGTGCGGGAGCGCAGCATTGAGGCTACGCACATCCCCGCGCACTGCCTGGACGTGCTGGCCCAGCAGGTTGTGGCCATGGCCGGCTGGCAGGCCTGGCCAGTGGGCGAGCTGCTGCGCGTGGTTCGCCGGGCCGATCCCTTCCACAGCCTCTCGCGCGCGCAGCTGGAGAACGTGCTGGCCATGCTCGATGGGCGCTACGGTGATGAGCGCTTCAGCGATCTGCGGCCGCGCCTGGTGTGGGACGAGGAGGCAGGCGAAGTGCAGCCCCGGCCTGGGGGCCTGCGGATGGCGCTGGTGAACGGTGGCACCATTCCAGACCGCGGCTACTTTGCCGTGGAGGTGCAGGGTGAGGGCGCCGAGCCCAACCGCAAGGTGGGCGAACTGGATGAGGAGTTTGCCTCCGAGCTGTACGTGGGCGGCCGGCCGTACTTTGCCCTGGGCACCAGTGTGTGGGGCGTGCAGTCGGTTGATCGCGACCGCGTGCTGGTGCGCCCGGCACCGGGTGAGATGTTCCAGATTCCTTTCTGGCGTGGCGAGCGGCTGGACCGATCGATCGAGTACGGAACCGGCCGCTTGACCCGCGAGGTGGCGGCGCGCCTGGGCCGCGAGCCCGAGGCGTCCACGGCGGCCTGGCTGGAGGCCGAGTGCTGCCTCGCCCCCACGGCGGCCACGGCGCTGCTGGCCTACGTGCGAGACCAGGTGGAGGCGACAGGCGAGGTGCCCAGCGATCGCGCCATCGTGGTGGAGACGTTCCAGGACGAGATTGGCGACGGCCGGCTGGTGATTCACTCGCTGTTCGGTGGGCGGGTGAATGGCGCCTGGGCCTTTGCCCTGCGCCCCCGGCTGCGGGAAGCGCTGGGCGGCATCGATCCGCTGGTCCTGTACAACGATGACGGCATCATCGTGCGCCTGCCGCCGATGGATCGCCAGCCGCCCCTGGAGGTGCTGGAACAAGTCCGAGCGGACACGGTGGAGGAGTTCCTGATCGGCGAGCTGGCCGATGCGCCCATGCTGGCCCTGCGCTTTCGCGAAAGCGCTCAGCGTGCGCTGCTGCTGCCGCGCAAGCAGCCCGGCCGGCGCAACCCGCTGTGGCTGCGGCGCCAGAAGGCCGCGGATCTGCTTTCGATTGTCCGGCGCAAAATGGGCTTTCCGGTGCTGCAGGAGGCTGTGCGGGAGTGCCTGCACGACACCTGGGACCTGAACGGCCTGCGCCACGTGCTGCGCGGCATCGAATCGGGCGAGATCGGCCTGACCCGGCGCGAGACCGCGTCGCCATCGCCCTTCGCCGCGTCGCTGGTGTGGGAGTTCGGCCTGGCCTTCGCGGAGCTGGGCGATGCGCCCCGTGGGGAATGCCGAGCGGCTTACCTGGCCCTGAATCGAGACCTGCTGCGGGAGACGCTGGAGACGGAGGACCTGCGCGGGCTGATTGATCCCGTGGTGCTGGCCGAGCTGGAGGCGGACCTGGCGCGGCAGGCCGAGCAAGCTGGCCACGGCGCCGAGCTGGCGGCGCTGCGAGAGCGGGCAGGCCGAGCCAGCGGCCGCAAGCGCGATGAAGCCTTGCAGCTGCTGCTGCACCGTGCGCTGCAGTATCTGCCGCCACTGAACGAGGGCGAGATCGCTCGGCGGCTGGACCTGGAGGTGGCCTGGACGCGCCGCCAGCTCAACGTGATGGTGGAGGCCAGCCAGCTGTGCCGCGGCGAATACCGGCCGGAGGGGCGGCAGCCCGAGTACTGCGTGCCGCGTCTTCTGACGCGCCTCCATCGGGACAGCCTGCGCCGCGCCCGCGAGCAGTTGGCCCCGGTGAGCCCCGAAGAGTTCGCCGCCTTTCTGCCACGCTGGCACGGCCTGGGTACGGGAGCAGCTATGGCGCCGCGCCAGGCTCTGGCCCGCCTGCGCTACTTGGCGCTGCCGCGCGAAAACTGGCAGACAGTGCTGGCTGCGCGCCTGGGGCCGAGCTGGCAAGAGCTGGTGGATAGCCTGACCAGCCGCGGTGCCCTGCACTGGCGCGGCACCGGCCGTGGCCGGCTGGAGCTGGTGGATACGGGAGCTGCCGCGCGCCAGCGGCCAGCCTCTGGAAAAGAGGAGCCCGCCGTGGCCGAGGTACGCACACTGCTGATGCAGCGGGGCGCGCTCTTCAGCGGAGATGCTGCACGCCTGCTGGCGGCCACCGGGGTGACACCGTCGCAAACAGCTGGCGCGCTGCGGGCACTGGAGGATGCTGGCGAAGCTGCGAACGACCTGTTCTCCGGCGCTGGTCGCTGGCACTTGCTGAAGGAAGGCGCCGCATTCGGTCGAGAATCGGCGGCAACGATATTAGCGGAGAATGGCCGAAGTTCCGACGAACGTCGGCTTCACCTCCCCGCGAAAGCTCGCCCAACGAGCGGTGGGCCGCGGGCCGTGGCAGCGCTGAGCAACGCAGCCGCCGCGGGCGACCAGGCCAGCGAAAGCGAGCAAAGCCTGGAGCTGTACGCGGATGCGCTGCTGCAGCGCTATGGTGTGGTGGCGCGG
>DATKQD010000095.1:0-13388 GCA_035532895.1 Chloroflexota bacterium | reverse complement strand
CTGGGCTTCCTCCGTCGTTCGGGCCAGCAGGACTACGGGATGGCCAATGCGCGCCAGCACCACTGCCAGCGTTGTGCCCCACGATCCTGTGCCCAGCACGACGTGCGGGCCCCCTGATGCCTCAGCAGCGAACGGGCCTGCGCGGTCAGCAAGCACGGGCGGCCTTGGGGCGCCGAGGAGCGGCACAACGGCTTGCCCTGAGCCTACAACTGAATCTTGCGCTCAGTCCCGGACGCCAAACGCTGGATGTTATCCCGATGCGCCGCCGCCACGATGGCAAACGCGAGCAGGCAGTAGATCAGCGGCAGCAGGGTTTCCGTACGATGCAGGAACAGCACCAGCATAATTGCCAGGGCCAGACCGCCGCCTACCAACGAACCCAGCGAGGCTACGCGGGAGCGGGCGATCACCACCAGCCCAATGGCGAGCGCCGCCAGGCCTACCAGCGGACTGATGACCAGCAAGGCGCCGAGGGAGGTGGCCACGCCGCGCCCGCCGCGAAACCCGGCGAACAGCGGAAAAATGTGCCCAACAATAGCTGCCACGCCGGCCGCCGTTTCGGCGCTCAGGGTGTGCGCGGCCAGCAAGGCGAGGCCAACCGCCAGAATCCCCTTGCCTACGTCGCACAACATCACCAAGGCCGAGGCGCGCGGCCCCAGGGTACGCAGCACGTTCGTGGCGCCCATCTTGCCGCTGCCATGCGTGCGGATGTCGATGCCCTGCGAGCGGCCAATCAGGTACCCCACTGGCACGGAGCCCACCACGTAGCCCACGAGTGCCGCCAGCGCGACCAGCAGCACAGTATGCGGCGTCAGCGCGCTCACGAGTTCCCCCGAGGCTTCAGCACCAATTTGATACCGGTGCCCGCGAAGCCCAATTGCTCGCGGATCTGGTTCTCCAGATAGCGGCGGTAGGAGAAGTGGCACAGCGAGGGATCGTTCACGAAAAAGATGAATGTGGGCGGGTTCGCGGCCGCCTGCGTGGCGTAATAGATTTTCAGCGCCCGCCCGTGGTTGCTCGGCGGCTGGTGGCGGCGCACTGCGTCGGCTACGAGCTCATTCATTTGCGACGTCGAAATGCGCTGCTCACGTTGCTGCTTGATTTGTAATACCAAGCCGGGTACGCGGTCAACCCGCTGGCCATTCTTAGCAGAAATGAACACCATCGGCGCATAGTCCATGAAGTTGAGCGCACGCTTCACTTCCTGCGTGTACTGCTCCATCGTCTTATCCGTCTTCGGCACGAGGTCCCACTTGTTCACCACGACCACCGCCCCTTTCGTGGCATCGCGGATGAACCCGGCGATGTGCACGTCCTGCGCGGTGAGCATTTCCGTCGCGTCCACCACCAGGCAGGCGACGTCCGAGCGGTCAATGGCGCGCAGGGCACGGATGACGCTGTACTTCTCGATGCCACGATCGACACGCCCGCGCCGCCGAATGCCGGCGGTATCGATCAGCACGAAGCGGTGGCCATCCACCTCCAGCAGCGTATCGATCGCATCGCGCGTGGTGCCCGGGATTTCGCTCACGATGGATCGCTCTTCGCCCAGCAGAGCATTCAGCAGCGACGACTTGCCCACGTTGGGGCGGCCCACGATCGCCACCTTCACCGCGTCCGGCGCATCCTCCTCAGCCTCCGCCGGAAAGTGTGCAGCCACAACGTCCAGCAGGTCGCCAATGCCCAGGCCATGGGTCGCCGAAATGGCGAGCGGATCGCCCAGGCCCAGCCCCCAAAACTCGTTCGCTTGAAGCTGGCGGGCTTGATTGTCGGCCTTGTTCGCGGTGAGGACCACTGGCTTGTTGGAGCGCCGCAATTGTTCGGCCACGTCCGCGTCCGCTTGATTCACGCCGCTGCGCGCGTCCACCAGGAAGACGATCACGTCGGCCTCGTCCATCGCCTGGCGCGCTTGCTCTTCAATCATGGCGGTGAAGCCGTCCGCGCTGTCTGTGGCGATCCCACCGGTGTCCACCAACGTGTAGCCGCGGCCGGCCCAATCCGCGTCGCCGTAGATGCGGTCTCGTGTCGTGCCGGGCACGTCCTCCACAATGGCCGTCTGACTGCCGATAAGCCGATTGAACAGCGTGGACTTGCCTACGTTGGGACGGCCCACCAGGGCGACCAGCGGTTTCATGCGGCGGGGCGCGAAGGGAGCGGATAAACGCCGCGATAGCTCGCCGGCAGCAGCTCGGAAACGTGCAGCATCATGTCTCGTGTCGCCTCGCGCAGCGGCCCGCCCGGCGAGACTGTGAACGCCGGCCCAACCGCTACGCGGATGGCCCAGCGTGGCCGCCGGTGGAAGACTGCCTCAGTGCCGGCAATCGCCACCGGCAGCACGGGGGCGTGTGTCCTCCGTGCTACCAAAGCGGCGCCATCGTAGGCTGGCTGCAGCGCAGCGTGGGCCGACCTGTGGCCCTCCGGGAACATGCCCACCACCTCGCCAGCGCCCAGCAGGGCCTCGGCTCGAGCCAGCGCGCGACGATCTACTGTGCCGCGGCGAACCGGGAAGGCGCCGTAGGCCGTGGCGAAAAAACGACCCAAGGGTGAGCGGTATAGCTCGTCTTTGGTCATGTAGTGGATGAAGCGGGGCAGCACTGCCCCCAGCAGTGGCGGGTCAGCGTTGTGCAGATGGTTGCTGACGACGATCAGCGGCCCCTCGGCCGGCACGTGCTCGCACCCGCTCAGGCTAAGTTCCGCTAGACCCGCCACCAACAGCTGCATGGCGACGCGGCTGAAGCGATAAAAGGGCGTCATTGCGCCACGCAAGCGCCCAGCTTCTCGTCCACCAGTTGTAGAAGCGCGCCACGGAGATCCTCCAGTGAACCGCTATTGTCGATAATCACGTCCGCCAGGGCAATACAGCCGGCAATGTTGAAACCGTACTCAGGCTCGTCGCGGCCCATTTCCGCCTGGAGCATGGCACGCGCACTCTCGGGCGTGAGCGCCTCGTCGCCCCCACGGCCGCGGATCTGCAACCGTCGCACCAGCACGTCTTCGGCGGCGGTCACCGCCACGAGGGTCAGGGATGCTTCCAGCCGCTGCCGCAGCACCTGCAGCTCGGCCGGCGTGCGAATGGCATCAATCAGCGCAACGGCCGCACCTGTCTCTGCTTCGAGGCGCGCCAGCACCCGTTCCGCCAGCACGCCGTAGCCCTGAGTCATCCGCAGCTCGTGGCCCATGGCGCGCAGGTTTGGACGATCCGTGGATAGGCCACGCTCGCGCACAGCAGTGCGCAGCTCATCCGACAGGCTCACCGACACGTGCGTTACGCCGCGCGCGTCGAGCAGCTCCCGCAGGAGCTCCAGAACCGTCCCCTTGCCGGCGGCCGGCAAGCCGGTCAGCCCGAAGTAGCAGCGCGTAATTGATCGATCTCCATCTCTGTCAGCGGGCGATACTGGCCGCCGGGCAGGTCTCCCAGGGCCAGCGGCCCGTACCGGACGCGCATTAAGCGGACGACATGGGCGCCGACGGCTTCGAACATGCGGCGGACCTCTCGTTTCTTGCCTTCAACCAGCACCACCGTCAGACCCGTTGCCTGAGCACCCGGTGGCGGGCTCTCCAGGCGGCGGGGCCGCAGGGTCTCCCCCAGCGACACGATGCCTCCCCGAAGTTTATCGAGGTCTGCCTGTCTGACGGGTCGCGCCGTTTCAGCCAGGTACTCCTTCTCGACACCGTAGCGCGGGTGCGCCAAACGATGCGCCAGCTCGCCATCATTGGTCAGGAGCAGCAGCCCCTCGGAATCACGATCCAGGCGCCCAACGGGATATACCCGTTCCGCCACGTCCTTTAGCAGCTTCAGCACGGTGGGCCGGTGCTGCGGATCGTAGGCCGTGGTGACGACCCCCACCGGCTTATTGAGCATGTACCAGGCGAGTTTGCGCCGCCGGATCGGCTGCCCATCCACCAGCACCACGTCGCGGCTGGCATCAGCTCTTGCGCCCAGGCGATCGACCACGATGCCATTCACGGTTACCCGGCCTTGCGTGATCAGCTCCTCCGCGTGCCGGCGCGAGGCAACGCCCGCGTCGGCCAGCAGCTTCTGCAGGCGGACGGGCGGCCCTGGCTCGTTCTTCACCGTCACCCCACAAGCGTAAACGCCTCGGAGGCCAGCGGCGCACCGGCGAGAGAGTAGACGGCGCTGCCGCGCTGATTATCGAAGTACGCTGTCCCCTGGTCCACCTCCCAGGCCGGCAGCAGCAGCGGCGTGCCAGGATCCGCGTCAACCGGCTGCCACGCTTCCACCTGGGCCGGCTGCCACCAGGCAAAGGCCTCGAAGCCGTAATTCAGCAGCGCCTCGGCATCCGCGTAGCGGCTGGTGCTGTGCAGCACCACCACCAGCAGCTGGCGCCCATCGCGTTCCGCCGCGCCCACCAGGTCTTGCTCGGCGGCAGGCGTGGTGCCGGTTTTGATGCCCATCGCGCCGGGATAGCTGGACAAGAGCTGATTGAGGTTGGTCAGGTTGAATGCCGCGTGCTGCGCCGCGGCCGGAATATCAAAGACCGTTGTGCCCACAATGCGCCGAAACAGCGGCTCTCGCTGGAAGGCAAAGCGCGCCAGGACGGCTAAGTCTGCCGCGCTGGAGTAATGATCCGGCGCGTCGAGGCCCACCGGGTTGCTGAAGTGCGTTTCGGTCAAACCCAGCTGCTGTGCGCGCGCGTTCATCTGCGCAACAAAGCCCGGGACGGTGCCGCCAACCTGCCCCGCCAGCGCCATGCCAGCGTCGTTCCCCGAAGGCAGCAGCAGGCCGTACAGCAAGTCGTGCTCCGTCAGCTGCTGGCCGGCCGCAAGGCCCATGCGTGAGCCTATCTCCGCGGCGGCCGCCGCGTCCACCGTGACCACACGGTCCAGCTGGCCGCGCTCCAGGGTCAGCAGCGCCGTCATAATCTTGGTGGTGCTGGCGGGTGGCAGCCGCTGCTGCGCATGAAGCGCATACAGTACTCGCCCCGACCCCAGGTCCACCAGGATCGCACCGCCCGCGGACAAGGCTGGCGCAGCCTCGTGGCGCGCGAGCGCCAGTTCCGGTGCTCGCACCATCAGGGACGGCACATCCGCCGCATTCGTGAGCGCTGGCCGGGAGAAGCCGCATAGCGGCCAGGCTGTGAACAGCAGGAGCAACCCCAGCCGGCGCACGCCCTCGACGGTAGCACAGCACATGTGGTACATCTGTTCTAGAAGCGTGAGCTGGAAGCGTGCGGCGGCCGGGCGGGATCGCCCAGCACCCGCGGTTGAATCGGAAGCTGCTGCCGCGAATGGTGGCCGGAGGCCGCTCCTGGCCTTTGGGCCAAGCTCGTAGCGTGATGTCGGAGGCACTTACCAATCGCGCGCTCCGCCACGTGCAGGACCACGGCCCGAGCACGCCCGCCGAGCTGTCACGCGCCGTGTTCGGTGGATCCGGCTTTGTCGGTTTGCTGCCGCAAATCGCCGGAAGCAGGCTGCGCTTTGACGGTGAGCGCTGGTATTTGCCGCAGCCCGGCCAGGAGGTCGCCTTTCTCCAATTGCTGACATCTGGTCCCAGGCCCGAGCGCCATCGCCTCGTGGAGGTTGCCGCGGCCCGTGGCGATATTCGCTTCCACGCTGTCATCAGCGGACCGCCGCTGCCGGCTTCGCTTCGCAAACTTGGCCTGCCAGCAGAGCTGGAGGATGCTCGGCCTGTGGACCAGGTGCAGGCGGACCTGCGCCAACTGCTGGCCGGCTGCACCGTGGTGGGCTTCGCACTGCCTTCGGCCTTTCTCGACCGGTTACTGGGTCCGGCGTGGCCGGCTGTGGATGTGCTCGGTGCGCTGCTCGCGCTCACCACCTTCGGCGGACGGCCCGACCCGCTGCACGTAGCCAAACATTTTGGGCTCGCCGCGCCCAAGAATCGCCGTCCAGAGGAGCTCCTGCGCCTCGCCCAGGGCGTGCATGCCGCGCTCCTTGAGCAGCACGGCTCTGAGTCACTGCGCCGCGAGGGGCTGCCGCGCCCCGCCAGCGCGACGGTGCCTGCACAGACCGACAACGGTCCTGGCGTGTATGTGATGGCCAACGCCGCGGGCGACCCGCTTTACGTCGGCAAGAGCGTGAGCCTGCGGCGGCGCGTCCAAAGCTACCTGAGCAGCCCCATCGCCGAGACGCGGGGCCTGTACCACCTGCTGCCCATGACCACGGCTATCGAGATCATTCCCGTGCAGGATGGCTTGCAGGCGCTGCTGCTGGAAGCGGCGCTTATTGGCCGCTGGCAGCCGCGCTACAACACCCAGCGCCAGCGCCGGGCTGGCCCCTGCTACCTCAGGCTAACCAGCGCAGAAGCCTTCCCCCGGATCACTCTGGCGCACGAGCCCGTGGCGGATGGCAGCAGCTGGTTCGGTCCCTTTCGGCACGCCACAGCCGCGCTGCGCCTGCGCGACCTGGTGGCCGAGGTGCTGCGCTTGCGCACCTGCACGCGCACCCTGCCGGCAGCACGAAAGCCGAGGCCAGCGTGCTCCCTGGCCTCAAGCGGCCGTTGCTTGGCGCCCTGTATCCCGGGCCCTCCTCTCGCGCCCTATGACAGCGAGGTGAACCTGGCTCGCCAACTCCTTGGCGCCGATGCCAGCACCTTCTGCCGCCTGCTGCTCGCCCTGTTGCGCGAGCGCCCACCCAGCGATCGCCGGGCACACCTGCTCAAGCTGAAGTTCCAGCGCCTGCGCCATTCAGTGGCGTACCATGACCAGTGCATTGTGAGAGGAGACCCGTCCCGTGAGTGACACGCCGAGCGCCGCCAACGCCAGCATCCAGGACCTGCTGGAGGACATGGTGCATCAAGGGCCGGAGCTGGGGCTCCAGGTGTCCGCCTACCTGCACGGCAAACAGGTGATCGATGCCTTCGCCGGCATCGCCGACGAGGCCAGCGGGCGCCCGGTAACAGGCGACACCATGTTCACCGTCTTTTCCACCAGCAAGGGCGTAGCCACCACCTGCGTGCACCTGCTGGCGGAGCGCGGCCAGCTCGATTACGACGACCCCATCGCCAAATACTGGCCCGAGTTCGGCGCCCATGGAAAGGACAAAGCCACCATTCGCGATGCGCTCACCCACAAGACCGGCCTGCCCACCACGCCACCCATCCCGGAAAGCCACTGGGATGAGATGTGCGCTGCACTGGCGGCCGCGGAGCCGGAGTGGGAGCCGGGCACCAAGACGGGGTACCACGGCTTCACCTGGGGCTTCATTGTTGGTGAAGTTGTCCGCCGGATCGATCGGCGAGGCATCGGTCAATTTCTGCAGGAAGAAGTCTGCCGCCCGCTCGGCATCAGCTCCCTCTACTTTGGAGTACCGGACAGCGAGCTTGGCCGCGTGGCTACCGTGAAGCCGTTGCCACCGGCGCCCAGTCCCGTGGCCCCCGTCGAACGATCGGCTTCCGAAGTGGGTGCACGCTCGCCCGCCGACCCGGCTGGCCGGCCGCGTTCTCAGGCCGACGTGGACCCTTTCACCAACGCCTTGAAGTACAACACGCGTGAATACCGGCAGGCCATCATCCCCGCCGGTGGCGGCGTCATGAGCGCCCGTGGCCTGGCGCGGCACTACGCCATGCTGGCCGAAGGTGGCACGCTGGACGGCGTCACCGTGCTCTCCCCGGAGCGCCTTCGCATTGCCACCACGCTGCAAACAGCCGACTACGACCAGACCTTCGGCCGCCCGGCCAAAAAGGCGCTCGGCTGGTGGATCGCCGACGGTGCCATGGGATCGCGCGATACCACCTTTGGACACGCCGGCCTCGGTGGGTCCATCGGCTTTGCCGACGGCAGCCGGCACTTTGCCTTTGCCCTCACCAAGAACGTCATCGGCAATGGCGGCCCTAACGCACCAGCCGGCGTGCTCGTGAAGGCGGTGGAACAAGCGCTGGGCCTCGCCGGTTGAGGATTCCCCCGCAGATCGAGGGGCACGCCACCCGGCCTGATAGGGTTGGATGGCAATGAAGGTTCGAGTTGGTTTGCAGCTGGGCGGCGCATCGAGCCCAGCGGACAGCGGGCAGCGCTTTTGGAGCGTCATCGACCGTTGTGAAGCGCTGGACGTGGACTCCGTGTGGCTGAGCGAGCGCATGTCCGGCCGCCTACCGGACACCATGGCGGCCATGGCCGCGATCGTCGGGCGCACGCGCAACCTGAAGGTGGGCACCAGCATCCTGGTGCTGCCCGCCTATAACCCGGTGCACGTGGCGAAATTTCTTGCCACGTTGGATGTGCTCTCCGACGGCCGCGTGCTGCCATCAGTTGGCGTAGGCATCGATGATCCGCGCGAAGTAGAGGCCCTGGCCCTGGACAAACCCCAACGGGGCCGGCGCTTGGATGAGGCCATCACCCTCATGAAGCGCTTGTGGACGGAGACAGATGTGACCTTCGTCGGCGAGTTCTATCACGTCACCAACCTCACGCTGTGGCCCCGCCCAACGGGTCCGCTGCCGCGGGCGCTGTGGCTTGGCGGCACCTCGGCGGCCGCGCACCGCCGCGTGGGCCATCTGTGTGACGGCTGGCTGCCCTCTGCCCGGACGCCCGACGAAGTCGCTGAGGGCATCAGCGCCATCCGCGCTTTCGCCCGGGAAGCCGGCCGCGAAGTGCCGGAGGACCATTACGGCGCACTGGTGCCAATCAGCTTCGTCGAGGAGCCACCGGCACAAACAGCCGCGCGCCGGCCTGGCGTCAATCCCCGCGAGTACGCCGCCTTTGGCTCGTCCGCCAGCATGCGCGCCCTGCTCCAGCGCTACGTGCACGCGGGTGCTACCAAGCTGGTGGTCGCCCCCATTCGCCCGGAGGACCTCGCCCAGCTGGACCGCATCCGCGAAGAGGTCATGGCGCCGCTGGAGGCGACCGACGCCGAGCCGCTTGGGGCGGCTGGCGGCATCGCGCCCATTACGGCGGCCGTTGATGTACCATCGGGGTTGGCGTGAGAGGGCGCCACCGGGTCCGCGGGCAGGACTGAGTCCACCTCCACTCCGACAGGTACATCTCAGCGATCTCCTTTGGGCCGGGCATGCGGATCACCGGCGCCTGAAGGAGATGACATGCCGGTACTCCCCGCTCATCCCAACCTCGACCAGTTGCGCCATCAGGCACGGGATCTTTTGCGCGCTGCCCGCTCCGGCACTGTGGAGGCAGCTGCGCGTATCGCGGCCGTATCGCAACGCCGAACGCTCAGTGCCGCGCAACTGGCGATCGCTCGTGAATACGGCTTTGCCAGCTGGGCCAAGCTCAGAACTGAGGTCGACGCCCGTACGGCGGACCTCGCTGCAAAGGCGGACGCCTTCTGCCAGGCCAGTATCGGCGACTGGACCGGGCGCGCCGCACGCCTGCTGGCCGCCACCCCGGAGATCGCCACGTACAGTTTCGCGACAGCCCTGGTCCTGGGCGATGTGGCTCGAGTGCAGCGCGAACTCGCGGCGGATCCAGGGCTAGCGATCCGGCCAGACAGCCATTGGGGGTGGACCCCACTGCACGCGGTGTGCGCCTCTCGCTGGCACAGGTGGGACCCAGCGAGGGCCGATGGGTTGCTGGCCATCGCTCAGCTGTTGCTTGATGCCGGTGCCGACGCCACCGCTGCAACAAGCGCCACGCGCGCGGGCGCCAATTCCTGGACGCCCCTGCGCTGCGCGGTTGCAGGCGCAGCCAACCCGACCATCGTCCGATTGCTGCTCCACGCCGGCGCCGTGCCCAACGACCACGACCTGTACCTGGCGGAATTCGGTGGCGACGATCACCAATCGCTGAGATTGCTCCTCGATTTCCTGCCCAATGTCGCGGACACTGTTCGACAGGCCCTCGCCGCCCCAATCAGCCTCAATGACCTGGAGGGGGTTCGCATGCTGCTTGAGGCGGGAGTCGACCCCCGGCATTATGTCGATGACGACGGTCAGCCGTGCTCTGCCATCTCGGCGGCCGTCAAAGCCGAGTGCTCCACGGAGCTGGTACAGCTGCTGCTGCAGCATGGCGCGGACCCAAACTCTTCCGACCCTCACGACCGTTCGCCCTACCAGTTGGCGATTCGCCAAGGCAGAGGTGAGATGGCCGAATTGCTGAGCCGCTTTGGCGCGCCCGCTGACGCGACCGATGTCGACCAATTTCTCGCCGCCTGCCTCCAGGCTGACCGCGCCTCGGCCGAGCGGCAGCTGAGCCATCACCCTGACATCCTCGATCGTCTCTCCGACGATGACCGCGCGGCCCTCACGCGAGCCGCCGCGACGGGCAATGCCGCTGCTGTCCGATTGATGCTCGACCTCGGCTTTCCACTGCAGGCGCGCGGCGAAGATGGCGGCAGCGCGCTGCACCACGCGGCTTACGCCGGCAGCGTTGATGCTGTGCGGCTCCTCCTCGAACGTGGTGCGGACATCGAGGCGCGCGACACCACCTGGGACAGCCCTGCCCTGGTGTGGGCGCTGGTCGGGAGCGGCGAGCGTCCCCGGCGCAATCCCAACCCTGATTGGCTCGCCACCGTGCGCACTCTGATCGAAGCAGGCGCTTCCACCCAGGGCATCACGGTGTCGCCCGACGATGCCAAGCCGCCGAGCCACGAAGTCGCGGAGTTCCTCCAAGGGCGTGGTATCGGCGCGGCGCCGACCTCAACCTGCTGACGACAGCTGAGGGATACGGACAGTCAAGCGCCTGCTGGCGCCCTCCGCTTCGCTTTATGTAAACTTTTCGAGGTCTGCGTCGACCATCAGGCCGATGAGCTCCTTGAACTTCACCTTCGGCCGCCAGCCAAGGATCTGCTCGGCACGGGCGGGGTTTCCGCACAGTGGGCCCGTTTCCAGGGGGCGAACAAACGCTGGATCCACGACGACGTGGTCCTTCCAGTTGAGTCCGGCGTGGGCGAAGGCCAGCTCGCACAGCTCGGCGATGCTGTGCGTCTCACCGGTTGCAACCACGAAGTCGCTTGGAGACGGCTGCTGCAGCATGAGCCACATCGCCTGCACAAACTCCTTGGAATAGCCCCAGTCGCGCCGCGCCTCCAGGTTTCCCATGTGCAGCTTCCCGTCCGCGGTGACGATGGGCTGACCAGATTCATTGAGCGGCGGATTGCTCACGTGGTTCGCGATGCAGGCCACACCCACACTGACTTTGCGCGTCACGTATTGCATGCCGCGCCGTGGGCTTTCGTGATTGAACAGGATGCCGCAGGCAACGAACAACCCGTCAGTGCCGTCACGCAGGATGTGCGCGTTAAGGTGGGCTGCTACCTTCGCCGCGCCGTAGGGATTGTTCGGGATGAGATCCGTCGTCTCATCCTGCGGCGTCACCCGCGGGGCACCGAACATCTCGGAGGTCGATGCCTGGTACACCCGCACCTCATGCCCGCCCCGCTTGAGCCGCAGCGCCGCCTCGAATACACGCACGGGCCCCAGGGCGTTGATATCCGACGTGTACACTGGCCGCTTGAACGATTCAGCCGGCGCGGCTTCGGCTCCGAGGTTATATATCTCGTCAGGCTGAAAGTCGCCAATCGCGTATTGAATGCTCGGCTCGTCATCCAGGCTGCCGCGGTAAAAGTGCAGTTGCCCCCGCAGGTGCTCCACGTTGCCAAGATGGCCTGTACTGCTGGAGCGCAGAAAGCCGGCAACCTCGTATCCCTTCTCCAGCAGCAGTTCGGACAGGTATGACCCATCCTGCCCGGTAACGCCGGTAATCAGGGCACGCTTCGCTGCCAACACCTACACTCCTTGTTCCACTGGATTCTGCCCGCGGCACCCCTCGCCTCGCGAGCTCACACGCCCCGCACCGCGTGGTACGGCACACTCGTCACCACAGTCCCCGGCCGAAAGAGCAGCGCGGCCTTAAGCCGCAGCGCCGTTTGGTTGTGCAGGAGGTGCTCCCACCAGTGGCTGGCCACGTACTCCGGCAGGATGACCGTCACCGTATCGTGTCCGGCTTGCTGGTCGATAGCATCCAGGTAGCGCAGCAGCGGCTGGATGATCGATCGGTAGGGCGACTCAATGGTCACCAGCGGCACTTTGTCGCCCCAGACATCCCAGCGCTCACGAAAATCGTGGGCGGCGTCCTCATCCTCGGCGATGTGCACAGCGGTAATGTTGGGCGAAAGCGAGCGTGCGTAAGCCAGCGTTTGGATGGCCACACGGTTGAGATCTGCCACTGGCACGATGATGGTGTGGCGGATGGCTGAAGGCTGCACCGGCCCGGTGCCCTCCATGACCGTTTGCACCTTGCTGTAGTGGCGATGGATGGTTAGGAACATGAGGATGATGAGCGGTATCAACAGACATACCAGCCAGGCACCAAACAGGAACTTCGTCGCCACGATGACCACCAGCACCAGGCCAGTGGTGCAGGCGCCCACCGCGTTGATGATCCAGCCGCGCTGCCAGCCAGGCTCCCGGAGCACCAACCAGCGGCGTACCATGCTCGTTTGAGAGAGGGTGAAAGCGGAGAAGACACCCACCGCATAGAGCGGGATTAACGCATCCGTCACGCCCTTGAAGGCCCACAGCAGCAATCCCGACAGCAGCCCCAGCGTAATGATGCCCGTGGAGTAGGCGAGCCGTTCGCCCCGGTGCGCGTACTGGTGCGGCAGAAAGCCATCGCGCGCCAGGAAGTATGAAAGGCGCGGGAAATCGGAGAAACTGGTGTTGGCCGCGAGGATGAGGACAAGCGTTGTGGCCGCCTGCACCACGTAGTACACCGGGCCTACCCCGAACACGGCCTTGTTGATCTGTTCCAACAGTGTTTCCCCCGGCCGAGGCAGCACGCCCAGCACGTGGGCCAGCAGCGAGATGCCCGCGAACATGGTGGCTAGCAGAGAAACCATCCACAGCAGCGTGGTCCGCGCGTTCCGGGCCTGTGGCTCCTTGAACGCGGGCACGCCATCGGATATCGCTTCCACGCCTGTCATGGCGGAGCAGCCCTGCGTAAATGCGCGCAGCACAAGGAAGATGCCCACATCCTCCACGGCGTGCGGCACCAGCGGCGTTGAAGCCGGGTGCAACCCTCCGAAGAAGAGCAGCTTCAGGAAGCCCCAGGCAATCATCGCGACCATGCTCACGATGAAGAGATAGGTCGGTACGGCGAAAATATTCCCCGATTCCCGGATGCCTCTCAGGTTGGCCACGGTGACGAAGACGATGAAGAACAGGCCAATGGGCACGGTGTAAGGCAGCAGGACCTGGTCCACCGAGGTGATGGCCTGAACGCCGGAAGAAACGCTCACGGCCACAGTGAGGATGTAGTCCACCAACAGCGAAGCCCCCGCGATAAGGCCCGGAACGTCGCCCAAGTTGTCTTTGGTGACGATGTACGAGCCGCCGCCCTTGGGATAGGCCAGAATGGTTTGGCGATACGAGAAGCCCACGATAAACATGAGGGCCACAATGGCCGCGGCGATGGGCAGGTCGATGCCCACGGCAGCGCTGCCCGCCAACACCAGCACACTGA
>DATKQD010000094.1:0-8842 GCA_035532895.1 Chloroflexota bacterium | reverse complement strand
GTGCGCCACATGCTGAACCTGGAGTCGCTGCTGACCTACGAAGGGACGAACGAGATTCACCTGCTCACCCTGGGTCGCGACATCACCGGCCTGGCCGCCTTCGACTAAGCGAGCGGATTCGACAACGGGGATGCCTGGCTTAAGCCCCACGGCCACGCCAGCTCCGCTCGGCCCGCGCGACCGTGCTCGGGCAGCGGCTGCACCTGTAACAGCTTCAGGCTGCGGCACTCTGCCTCCGGATCGTGGCCGGCCTCGGTCACCGGACATCGAGCAACTAGTGTTGGAGCGCGTCCTCAAGCGGCTCTGCCGCGATGGGTACGCCCGTTTCTCCGTGAGCGCCATCGCCGGCGAGCTGGGCATCAGCAAGCCCACGATCTATCTGCGCTGGCCCTCTAAGGCCGCCCTGGCGCGGGCGGCGCTGGCTATTCCCGGCAAATACCACCCCATCGTGGTGGTGCCCTCGGGGAGCCCCTCGGCGGATCTCGTAGCCTACCTGGGCCAACTGCATCGCACCTTCGCTGCCACGGGCGTAGGGCTTACCGGTGGCCTCTGGGCGGCCGAGGCACAGAACCCCGAGCTCACGCGCAGCTATCGCCGGCACTTCGTGTTTCCTACTCGCCAGTCACTGCGGGCCATTCTCGAAGCCGCTGTCGTGGCGGGCGAACTTCCGGTGACGGCCAACCTGAACGCCGCCGTACACATGCTGGCCGGCGCGCTGTACGCCGCGTACATCGCGGATGAACAGGGTGAGCTCGACATCCCAGCGATGGTGGGCATCACGCTGCGCGGTTTGGCTGGCGGGTCTGCCGTCGGCGGCGCTGCGCATGGCGCGGCCCCGCGGCCGCTGCACATGGGCGGGGTGGTTGGCGTGGAGATGGGGGACGCCGTGAGCGGTGAGGAGGCGCCGAGGCCACGTGTGAGCGCTACCTCGTCCCCGGTTGGGCGGACTGACCAGCCGCGGCCGGCGCCGGGACGGCCGCGCTCGGACATCGGAAGCCAGGTGCTGAAGGTGGTATTGGGGCGGTTGGCTCGGGACGGCTACCTGCGCATGTCCGTGAGCGCGATCGCCGCCGAAGTGCGCGTGAGCAAGCCTTCCATCTACTTGCGCTGGCCCTCCAAGGCAGCGCTCGCCACCGCGGCTGTGGCGACGCTGCGGCAGCGCATTCCCACGCCGGATTGGCTAAGTGGCGACATGCCAGCGGACCTGCTCAGGTACATGGTGACGCTGCGTGGCTACTTCGTGGCCATGGGCCTAGGATTGAGCGGCGCGCTCTGGTCCGAGGAGCACGAGAACCCGGCGCTCATTGGCACCTATCGCGAGGAGGTCGTGCGGCCGTCGCGGGAGATATTGCGGGCCATCCTCGAACAGGGGCGCTCGCAAGGTCGCTTTGCCGAGGCCCTGGCGCTCACGCCAGCGGTGCACCTGCTGGCAGGCGCGGTCTATGGCGCGTGTATCGCGGCCGAGGAGCCGCTGCTCGATCTTCCCGCCATCGTGGAGACCGTGCTCGGGGGTTTGAGCACCCAAAACTGAGCGCCCGATGAAAGGACTGCCTGCCAGCACGCATCGCGCCTGCTATCGCCTGCTGCCATTACGGTGCCCGTAGAGCGTGCTCCGCCGCGGCGCGCTGAGCACGCTCCACTACCGCTGCGATGTGGCGCGCCGGCGCGGCGTATCATCAACCACACATGATCGCCATGTTCCTGTCGCCCGGGAACATGCGCTGGCTGCTCATCTCGCGGGGCGTCCGGAGCTTCTCTCAGGCGCTGCTGGCGATCACGGCGCCGCTGTATTTCGCGGCGCTGGGCAATTCCAGTACCCAGGTAGGGCTGCTGCTCTCCCTGGGCGCGGTGGGTTCCACAGTCCTCACCCTGACTACCGGCTTTGCCTCCGATCGGGTGGGCCGTAGGCCGCTGCTGGTCATCATCGCCCTGTTGTCGGGCCTGGGCGCGGCGGTGCTGAGCCTCAATGGAGCATTCGCGCTGCTGGCGCTGGGCGGCGCACTGTGCACCGTGGGTGGCGGTGGTGGGGCCACCGGCGGCGGCAACTGGGGACCCTTCTTCCCTGCTGAGCAGCCGCTGATCGCGGGCAGCGTGCGGGATGCACGCCGGGGGGAAGCCTTCGCGGCCATCTCGACCGTGGGCGTGATAGGTGGCGCGGCGGGAGCGCTGGCGGCAGGCGTGCCAGCCCTGTTGCAGGCGCAGCTCAAGATGCCCGAGCTCGGTGCCTATCGCGTGATGTTCTGGGTGATCGCGGCCACGGCGGTACTGCTGACGGTGGCACTGCTGCCGATTCGAGAGCCGGCGATTGAGCGCCAAGCGGCGCACCAGCGGCTGTCCCGCGCCAGCTTCGGCATCATTTGGCGCATGTGGGTGAGCAATGCCTTCAGCGGTTTTGCCTACGCGGTGATGGGGCCCTTCCTCATCTACTGGTTCCACGTGCGCTACGGGGTAGGGGCCGGCGCCATTGGGGCGCTGGCCACAGTGGTGAACCTGTGCATGATCGGTGCCTACGTGTTCTCGCCCCGTGTCGCGCGCAAGCTGGGCTCGCTGCGCGGCATCGTGGTGGCACGAACCATCAGCGTGGTGCTCCTGGTAGTGCTCACCCTGGCGCCTACCTTCGTGATTGCCAGCGCCGTGTACCTGCTGCGGCTCATCTGCTCCGCCGTGAGCGTGCCCATCGGCTCGTCCTATGTGATGGGTATTTCGGAACCAATGCACCGCTCGCGCGTGGCGGCACTGGGGGGTGTACCAGCGCAGGCCACCGGCATGGCTGGTCCCACCATCGCCGGCGCACTGCTGGGGCTCTCGGTGCAGGCGCCAATGTGGATGGCCGTGGCCGGCTTCGGTTTGGGCACGGCCACATACGGCTGGCTCTTCCGCGGCATGCGCCCGCCGGAGGAGATTCCGCCACCCAGCCGCGGCGCCCCCAACGCGGTGGCCTCTGCCCGCTAAGCCCCGTCGGCGCTGAGCAGCTTCACGTCGCTGAAGATGGTCCAGCCCTCGAGATGAATGATGGGCCCCTGCGCCTGGGATTCCTGCGTGACCTGGTGACTGGCGAAGGCGGCCACGCTATGGTCCACCACACTCACCCCCTCCGGCAGCAGCACCTCCAGCGAAGCACACAGGCTGTTCGCCACCAGCAGCGTGTGTTTCTCCGGGAAGAGCGCCTCTCGCAGGTCCAGCTTCAGCTCACCGAAGGCCGCGGTGAGGTGCAGCTCGGGTGGCACGACCATGCGGCCTCGCCGCTTAACGCTGCCGAAGAGGGCGAGCAGCGATGGCGCCAGAGGAGGCGCCGTGAAAAGGCCGGACTCGGCTGCGTCGAACTCGGCGGGCTCCAGCCGCTGAGCATCCCCCGCGTCCTCGTCCCCTGGCGGTGGTGGTGGTGTCATCATCGCGTCCCCTCCTGCGCCGTATGGATTGGTGCTGCGCGTGCAGCGCTGGCCTCTGGCAGCTCACTGACTTCGAGGCGGCTGGCGCCGCCCTGGACCTCAATGTCATAACGCTGGCCGGCGAGGTCCCAGCCAGGGCTGGCCAGGCGCACCTCGCCGCCAACCGCGCCGAAGCGCTGGCCATCGAACGCCAGCCGGTTGGCTCCCCCGCGAATGCGAAGCTGTGCAGGCACGCCAGGCGGATGGCGAATGGTTACGCGGCTGAGGCCGCCCTCCACCAGCAGGGTCACACGGCCCGCGGGCTCGGGCAGCGCAATGTCCGTCTTGTTCGCGCCGCCATGAATGGAAAGCTGGCGCAGGTCAAGCTCCCGCAGATCGAGAATCGCCTGTGACACGCCTTGCCGCAGCACGATTGTCCAGGCCACGGTTGGGTTGAGCAGCACCAGGCCGGAGTGCTTGTCCCAGTCCAGCAGGCTCATACGCCGATGGCGAAAGGTGACGGTGCCTCCCTGCCTGCGCACCGCGGGCTGCGCGCCTTCGAAGAGAGCGCGGTACAGCAGCGCCGCATCGTTACCGGCCTGGAGGCGCAGCTCGAACGCGCCGGTAGCAAATTCAAGACAGGCGCTGCTGGCGCTGTCCAGGGGTGCGCTGAAGTCCGGACCATGGGGCGCCGGGCGGCGCGTCGTTCGCAGCCGCTCCGTTTCGCTCCGAAACAACTCGCCTGCGCGCTGCTGGAAGTCCAGCATAAGGCGCAAGTCGGCGTCGCTGAAGGATGCCAAGACGACCGTGGCGGCACGCAGCAGCGGCTCGTAGGCGCTGTCCAGGGCGGCCATACGGCCGGCCAGCGGACGCACAATGACGCGGCGGCGGTCTGCTGGGTCGCTCTCCCGCGCCACAAAGCCAGCCGACGCCAGGCGATCGACCATGCCGGTGACGGCACCGGTGGTGAGGCTCATGAGTTCCGCCAGCTGGCCGGCCGGCGTCGGCCCCAGCTCCTGTAACAGTTCCAGGCAGTCCAGGTCCGTAGGGCCAATGCCGAGATCTGCTGCCAGCGCGTGGCTGAACAGCACACTCTGCGTGTTGGTGCGGCCGAGACGGCGGATGACTGAAGCGAGCAGCGTCGCCCGCGACGTTCCAGGACTTGACATTCGTTCTACAGCTAATTATCTTAACAACTAAGATGATTTCATATCAAGAAAGCCGGCTGATGCCGATAAGCCTAGCACTACCCGCGAAGGACCGCCCAGTCCATGCCGCGATCGTGGCACAGGACTTGGTGAAGACGTACAAAGGAGGAGTTCGCGCCCTCGACGGTCTGAGCCTCAGCATCGAACCTGGCACGATTTTCGGCTTGTTGGGGCCGAATGGGGCCGGCAAGTCCACGACGGTGAAGATCCTCACGACCCTCACCCGGCAAACCAGCGGAGCGGCCTACGTCATCGGCTTCGACGTGGCCCGCCAACCAGAACGGGTGCGCCACGCCATTGGCTGTGTGGCGCAGGGCAGCAGCCTCGACCCAGAGCTCACCGGCCGCGAGAACCTGACGCTGCAGGGCCAGCTGCACGGCGTGAATCGCGGCGAGCTGCGGCGTCGGGTCAGTGAGCTGCTGGACCGTTTTGGCCTGGACACGGCGGCTAATCGGCTGGTGCGGACCTATTCCGGTGGCATGCAACGCAAGCTAGACGTCGCGTTGGGGCTGGTGCACCGCCCCCAGGTGCTGTTTCTTGATGAACCCACTACCGGGCTGGACCCAGAGGCGCGCGCGGAGATGTGGGCGCAGATCTCGCGCCTGGTAGCCGAAGATGGGGTGACTATCCTGCTTACCACGCACTACCTGGAGGAGGCGGACAAGCTGGCGAAGCGTTTGGCCATTGTCGACCGCGGGCGCATCGTGATCGAAGGCAGTCCGGAGGAACTGAAGGCCGGCCTGCGGGGCGACACCATTCAGATGGAGCTGGAGGCGCCGGCCAACCAGGAACTGGTGCAGGGGGCATTGAATGCTGTGGAAGGCCTGCGAGAGATCACTGTGGAGGGCAAAGTTGTTCGGGCTCGGGCAGATCGCGGCGCGGCCGCGGCGCCGGCGGCGTTGGCTCGCTTAGAAGCGGGCGACGTTCGCGTGGCTTCGGTGACTATTGCGCGGCCCTCGCTGGACGATGTGTACTTGCGCTGCGCCGGGCGCGTCTTCATCGAAGCGGACAAGGAGAACGCTGCATGACCATGCTCGAGCAATCGTGGCACCTCACCCTGCGTAACCTGCGCTTCCTGCTGCGGCAGCCGTGGTACATCGGCGTCACGCTGGTGCAGCCGGTTATCTGGCTGGTGCTGTTCGGCGCGCTGTTCAAGAACATCACCCAGATTCCTGGGTTCACGAGCCCCTCATATATCGATTACCTTACCCCTGGAGTAGTGATCATGTCTGCCCTGTTCTCGAGCGGCTGGCTCGGCATGGGGTTCATCGAAGCCATGGATCGCGGGGTGATCAATCGCTTCCTCACCTCGCCCACCAGCCGCGGCGCGTTGATTGTCGGATCGCTCGCCTACGGGGGCATCGTCACAGCTGTGCAATCGCTCATCATCGTGGGCGTGGGGGTGGCCAGCGGGGCGCGCTACAGCAGTCTGGCGGGTGTAGCGCTGCTGCTGCTGGTGACCATCCTGATCAGCACGGCCTTCGGCTCCTTCTCCAACGCCGTTGCTCTACTGCTGCGCAAGCAAGAGTCACTGATCGGAGCGGTGAACTTCCTCGTGCTGCCGCTGGCCTTCCTCTCGTCTATCTTCATGCAGCAGAGCCTTATGCCGCGCTGGATCCAGGTGGTGGCCACGTACAATCCGGTGAACTGGGCGGTTGCCGCGGGCCGCGCGGCACTGGCCAGCGGCGCCAACTGGCATCTCGTCGCCGAGGACAGCGCCTATCTGCTGCTCCTGGCCGTGGTCTGCGCCTGGCTTTCCACGCGCGCGTTTCGCTCCTACCAGCGGTCCCTCTGACGCTCACTGCTGAGAGGGCCGATGTAGGGATCATCGTCATGCGCAGACGCGCCGGAGGCGGCGTGCCAATCGCATCTGACCATCCCGATCACGGTGCGCTCCGGCTGGGCGCGTCAGCGAATTCTCGATGACGTGCCCACACCCCGGCGCCTCGCGAGAGCAGGTCAGCGAGGCGCCTCGGCCGCTGACGGTAGCCGCTCAGGCTCGTCCCCGCTTACGGTTGAGGACAGTCGGCCTTAACTGTCACCGGTGATGGCGGGATCGAGGTGGCGCTCGGGGTGCTCCACGAAGCCCTTGCGCAGCTCCTCCGTTTCGGCCACCCAGTCTGCATCCCAGGGCAGGAAAATGCCGCCCGAGCGTACGCGGTACAGCGAGGGATCGTCAACACCGGGCGGCGTAATGCCCTCGTCGCGCAGCGCCTTGATGGCGTTGAGGATGCGGCGGCGGGTGCGGATGATCAGCAAGTCGGTTGTGCCTAGGTGCTCGCGCTGGCGCTGATAGATGGTGCCCATGCTCCAAGTGATGGCGGCGTCCTGCTTGGCGGCTCCGCCATCGATGCCGGAGTAGCCGCCGTGACCGCTGTTGCTGCGCTGCAGCTCACGATTGAGTTCGAAGTCGTTCTCCGGCCCCGCCTCCGTGCGGAAGCGGCCAAACCAGTCCGTGGTATTCGGGCGCGTGGGGTTGCCACCGAAGCGGACGCCGGGCTGGGCGTTGGTGTCGCGGCTGGCATTGATGAAGAAGGACATCGTGTGGTGGTCGTCCATCGGAGTACGGCAGATGGCTCCCACCTTCCAGCCCAGCAGGCCCGGAGCGGCCATGTCGAAGCAGGGCATGATGAACTGGGCGATACGCCAGTACTTCTCGCCTTCCGGCCCGGGCCGCCAGGCGCCGGCACAGGCGCCAATGGGCGTGTCAAAGGCTTCGAAGTGCACCCTCCGGTCGCGCACCAGATAGTCCGCGAACGTCCCTTGGGGCCGCTCGTCCACTTTCCAGGAGCCGCCGTGAAGGAAGCCGGCGTGCACCGTATCGATGTCACCTTCCAGCACCTGCAGCCAGTTGCACTCCTGCTGTGTGGTCCGCACGCTGCGGCGCATGTCTTCGCGCATGTTGGGCTCCAGGTCCGGCAGGGGCGGCGGCGTGTCGCGCGGGCCCATATAGGCCCACAGCAGCCCACCGCGCTCTTCCACCGGGTAGGCCGCCGCCTTCACCTTGTGCTTGAAGTTGCTCTCCGCCGGCTCGTTGGGCATGTCCACGCAGTTGCCGTTTACGTCGAACTTCCAGCCGTGGTACACGCAGCGCAGCCCACACTCTTCGTTGCGGCCGAAGAAGAGGCTCGCCCCGCGGTGGGGGCAGGCGTTGGCCAGCAGGCCCACTTTGCCGTTGCTGTCCCGGAAGGCGATCAGCTGCTCACCTAGGAGCATGATGCGCACGGGGTCACAGTCGGGCGCCGGCAGCTCGCTGGATACGCCGAACGGCAGCCAGTACTCGCGGAACCAGTTGCCGCCGGGCGTGCCGGGACCTACCCGGGTGATGAGCTCGTTATCTTCAACGCTGAGCATCGCCTTGTCCTTTCGCGTCGTGCCTCGAAGTGCCGATTTGCCGCTGATGATAGCGCCGTCGCCTCAGCTCTGCCATGCGCAGCGCACGCGCGCACGCGTCGCGCGTCTCCGGCGGCGCCTTGTGAGCGCGGGCCGGCTCAGCTAGGATGGGCTGCGCCAGGCAGGTGTTACACCGGGCCTGGGTGGTTGTACAAGACAAGGAGGAAAGATCCACATGGACCAACGATTGCGAGCGGCGGAAGCCTATGTCCTGGCGGTGCGGACCGGCGAGGTGCCGGCGACGGCCGCGGCCGCCAAACACATCGCCAGTGACGTGGTGCTGAACGGCGCCACGGTGTGGGGCCGCCAGGGTTCCACCCTGAACGGGAAGGACGACGTGGTGTACCGCATCACGGGCGAGTGGCCCAATACCCCCGTGTTCGTGAAGGGCTTTTGGTCTGAGCCGCGCCTGGAAGGCGACAAGGTGAAGGTGGATGCTACCTTCCCCGCCATGGGCGCCGCGCCGGCAGCCATGCACCTGACCTTCTCCTTCAACGGCAAGCAAGAGATCAGCGCCATCGATCAGGAGATCGTGCCGCAGCCGCGGCCGGAACCCACCGAAACCATTCCGGATTCTGTGCGTGGGCTCATCAACGGCGCACTGCGCAACAACACCCCAATGACCGTTGCTTATGTGGATGAGGAAGGCAAGCCCAGCCTTTCGCTGCGTGGCAGCGTGCAGGTTTACAGCCCCACCCAGCTGTCCATCTGGGTGCGCAATAAGGCAGGTGGCATGGGCAAGGCGCTGGCCAAAAACCCCAACGTGGCTCTGCTGTACCGCGACAGCTACAGCCGTTCGACGCTCTCTATTCAGGGCGTGGCGCACCAGGAAGAGGACCCCGCCATCTGCGAACGCGTGTGGGACCTCATTCA
>DATKQD010000093.1:0-10385 GCA_035532895.1 Chloroflexota bacterium | reverse complement strand
CGAACAGCCGAAATATCGCGGCCGACGCGTGGTCAGCTGGGGCGGTGCATGATGGCGGCCTGGCCGGCG
The DNA here is from genome assembly GCA_035532895.1 of Chloroflexota bacterium. Taxonomy (GTDB): domain Bacteria; phylum Chloroflexota; class JAJPGV01; order JAJPGV01; family JAJPGV01; genus DATKQD01. The sequence goes on along the minus strand of DATKQD010000093.1, from coordinate 10,316 downwards.
GCCAGCCGGGCGATGGGCACGCGGAAGGGCGAGCAGCTCACATAGGTCAGGCCCAACTCGTGGCAGAACTCTACGGAAGAGGGGTCGCCGCCGTGCTCGCCGCAGATGCCCAGCTTGATGTCGCTTCTCGTGGCGCGCGCCCGCTCGATGCCCAACCGCATCAGCTCGCCTACGCCCTCGCGGTCTAATGTCTGGAAGGGATTGGCGGGCAAAATCTTGTCCTCCACGTACTTCATCAGGAATTTGCCCTCGGCGTCGTCACGGCTGCAGCCGAAGGTCATCTGCGTCAAGTCGTTCGTGCCGAAGGAGAAGAACTCCGCGTGCTGGGCAATCTCGCCCGCGGTGATGCAAGCGCGGGGCAATTCGATCATCGTGCCGAACTTGTAGTCCACATGCTGGCCTTGCTCGGCCATCACCTGCTGGGCAACCTTTTCGAGCGCCCCGCGCTCCACCAGCAGCTCGTTGACGTGGCCGACCAGCGGGATCATGATCTCCGGGTGCACCTCCACGCCCTCCTTGGTGAGAGCGCAGGCCGCCTCGAAGATGGCGCGCACCTGCATCTCGGTGATGCCGGGAAACATGATGCCCAGCCTGCAGCCGCGCAGCCCCAACATCGGGTTGGATTCGCGCATGCCCTCCACCGCCTTAAGCAGCTCCTCCCGCTTGGCCAGCCGCTTGGGGTGCTTATCGCTAAGCCGCAGCTCGGTCACCTCCACCAGCAGCTCCTCGTAGCGGGGCAGGAACTCGTGCAGCGGCGGATCGATCAGGCGGATGGTCACGGGCAGGCCGTGCATGACACGCAGGATGCCCAGGAAGTCCTGGCGCTGAAACTCCAGCAGCTTGGCCAGGCAGCGGTTGCGCTCGGCCTCGTTGTCGGCCAGGATCATCTCCTGGACGATGGGCAGGCGATCCTCCTCCATGAACATGTGCTCGGTGCGGCACAGGCCAATGCCCTCGGCCCCGAGTTCGCGCGCCTTCTCGGCATCGCGCGGATAGTCGGCATTGGCGCGCACGCCGAGCTGACGCGCCTCGTCCGCCCAGCTAAGCAGCTGGCTCAGATGTTCGCTGATCTCCGGGGGGATCATCTTCACCTGGCCCAGAATCACCTCGCCGGTGGTGCCGTTAATGGTGATGAGGTCGCCCTCCTTCACCGTGGTTGAGCCGGCGGTGAACTGCTTGCGCTGCTCGTCCACCCGCACCGCTTCCGCGCCCACCACGCAGGGCTTACCCACGCCACGCGCCACCACGGCCGCGTGGCTGGTGGCACCGCCAGTGCTGGTGAGAATGCCCTGCGACGCGATCATGCCCGCGTAGTCCTCGGGGTCTGTCTTGGGCCGAACCAAGATGACCTTCTTGCCGGCCTTGGCCCACGCTTCGGCGGTATCCGCCAGGAACACCGCTTGGCCTGTAGCCGCGCCGGGCGAAGCATTGGTGCCGCGCGCCACCACCTGGTACTTGGCATCCGGGTCGACGCGCGCGTGCAGCAACTGGTCCACCTGGCCCGGCTCCACGCGCAGCACCGCTTCTTCCTTGCTGATAAGGCCCTCGGCCACCATATCCACGGCAACCTTCACGGCGGCATCGGCCCCACGCTTGCCGGAGCGCGTTTGCAGCATGTACAGCTGGCGTCGCTCGATGGTGAACTCCATATCCTGCACATCGCGGTAATGGCTCTCCAGGCGGCCGGCGATGTCGGCGAACTGCTGGTACACGTCAGGCAGGTCGCGCTGCAGCGCGGCGATGGGTTGCGGCGTGCGGATCCCGGCCACCACGTCCTCGCCCTGAGCGTTCAGCAGGTACTCGCCGTACAGCTTCTTCTCGCCGGTACTGGGGTTGCGGGTGAAGGCCACGCCGGTGCCGGAATCATTGCCCATGTTGCCGAAAACCATGGTCTGGACGTTCACGGCCGTGCCCAGCTCGTGCGGAATCTTGTTGTTGTTGCGATAGGCAATGGCGCGGCTGTTGTTCCAGGAGCGAAACACGGCCATGATGGCCTGCTCTAACTGCTGGTAGGGGTCGGTGGGGAAGTCGCGCCCGGTACCATCGCGCACCAGGCTTTTGAAGGTAGCGACCAGGCTCTTCAGAACGTCCGGCTGGAGCTCCGCGTCCGACGTGGCGTGCGCCTTCTTCTTGGCACGCTCGAGCTGCTTTTCAAAACTGTCCGCGGGCAGATCGAGCACGATCTTCCCGAACATCTGGATGAATCGCCGGTAGGCGTCGTAGGCAAAGCGGGCATTCTCCGTGAGGCTGGCCAGCCCCCGCACCGTATCGTCGTTGAGGCCCAGGTTGAGGACGGTGTCCATCATGCCCGGCATGGATATCTTGGCGCCGGAGCGCACGGACACGAGCAGGGGATTGTCTGTGGCGCCCAGCTTCTTGCCGGCGCTCTCCTCCACCTGGTGCAGCGCCTCCATAGCCTGATCCCAGAGGCCATCCGGGAAGCGCTGGCCGCTGGCGTAGTAGGCGTTGCAGGCCTCGGTCGTGATGGTGAAGCCGGGCGGCACCGGCAGACCCGCGCGCGTCATCTCGGCGCAGCCGGCGCCCTTGCCTCCCAGGAGATCGCGCATGTCCGCGCTGCCTTCGCTGAACCTATAGACCCACTTCGTCATTGCCTCACCATTATCTATCCACCTCTACCCCATCCACATGTCGTTCGGCGCCCGCCCTCGCCTTCTCACGAATACCGCGGCGCCAGCGAGCAAGAAGAATGCCGGCAGCGCGGAAGTGGCCAAGGCTTAAGATGTCCCGTATGCGGGGCCTGGCTGCCAAACTCCGCGTGCTGCTTCAGCCCAGGGCCGTGGTAGGGCTGGCGCTCAGCGGCATTTTGCTGGGTTTTGTGATCAACTGGGCCAACGTGGGCATGGTGGGCGCGGCGCTGCGGCGGTTCCCGCCAATCCTGCTGCCCGTGCTGTTCGGGCTGGCCGTGGCGCGCGAGGCCATCCGGGTGCGCGAGTGGCGCTACCTGCTGGGCCAGCTGCGACTGCACCCCAGCTGGCGCCACACGCTGCTGGCGGTGCTGCTGGGCGATGGCAGCCAGATTCTCCCCGCGGGCATCTACATCCAGAACTGGCTGCTGCAGCGCACCGAGGAGGCCGACGTGGGCGTCTCCCTGGCGGCCACGCTCGGCATGCAGTTACTAGAAGGCGCGGTCGCGCTGGCGGCCCTGTGCGTGATTGGGGTGCCAGGCTGGGGCTGGCTGCGACCCGCTGCGCTGGTGGTGGCTGGTGGGTACGTGGCCTTTTTGCTGCTGGTCAGCCGCCCGGCCGTCGTGCGCTTCATTGAGCGGCACGCGGTGCGCGCGGGCCTGGCCGGCCTGCTGCTGCGCGAGCTGGAGAACTTCCTTCAGGGGCTGGATCGCCTGCTGGTGTGGCCGGTCATTGGCCGCGCCTGCCTGCTCACCGTCGTGTACCTGGCCTTCACCATCTCTGCGTTCTGGGTGATTGTGCAGGCCTATGGGCTGGCCAGCATCGGGCCGCTCCAGGCGCTGGCCATTTATGCCTTTGTGTTGGCCATCATCATCATCAATCCCCTGCCCTCGGACCTGGGCATCAGCGAGCTCAGCGGCACGGGCATCCTGCTCGCCTTCGGCGTGCCGGTGGCGGAGGGCCTGACGGTGATGCTCATCGCCCGCTTCAGCCTGCTGCTCTCGGTGGACGTCTTGGCGCTAGGCGCCACTGCACTGCTGCGCAGATCCATCCGATCCAGCATCAACCCCGGCGACAGCGCTGAACAGCCCGCCACGCTGCTCAACGCGTAGACCCATACGCTCGTCCAATCATCCCGGACGGGCTTCCTGCGCCGAGGGCAGATCCTACTGCCAGCCCATGCTGTGCAGCAGCTCGTCGCCAACAAGGCCGAGCTGCACCTGGCCTGGTTTGCCGGCCAGCTCGGGGTGGTATTCCATGCGCGCCCGCTGGAAATACTGCACGGTATGGCCGCTGGCATCCACATAGGCATCCGAGATGGGGTAGCCGAAGAAGCTCACCCCACCGTTGGCCTGGAACTCCTGCAAAAACGCGAAGGCCACCGTGTGATGAGTTTGCGGGAAGTACTGGTGCTGGCTGTCATTCGGCGTCGGCGCGCTGGTGGGGAAGTTCTGCCCCTTGGTAAGCTGCGACCCCACGAACTGCAGCTGCACTTCGTTGGGCGTGCCGGCAGCCTCCGGATGGTACTCCATCACCCCCCGCTGGAAGAACTGGACGGTTTTGCCATTCAGCGTCATGGCCTCGGTGCGCGGGTAACCCAGCACGCTCACGCCGCCCAGCGCAGTGAACGCCTTGAGGAAGGCAAATCCCACATTGTGCCCGGTGATCTTGAAGAAGCTGATGCCTGGCCCCGCCACGGACTTGGTGGGATCGGTCGGCGACGCCTTTCCGGTGCCCACTTGCACGTAGAACGAGGTGCCCTTGAAGGCCGGAAATGCCTCCAGCACCGCCTTGCCGAAGCTCTGCACGCTGCGATCGCTGTGCTGCACCTCATCGCTGGTCGGCGGCCCCAAGGTGCTCAATCCACCATGCGTGCGCCAGTAGTCCAGAATGCCGTTGGCCACCACGTGGCCCGCGCGGGTAAAGTACACCGCCTCGGGCGACAGGTTCAGTACATCGCTGATGTTGCTTTCGTCGACGATCATGGGTGCGCCGCCGATGATGCCATTCGTGGCGCCAGGCAGATCGATGGTGGCCTGGGGCAGCTGGCCCAACGTGAACGGCGGCGCGGCGATGGCGCTGCTCACGCCCAGCGGCGTGGTCACGGTGGCTTCACTGCTGAGGTAGGGCACGGTGGCCGTGGTGGAGCCGGGCGCCGTATTCACCAGCACCCAGGTACGACTGCTGCCGCGATTCATCTCGATCACGTCCACGCCGTTGCTGTTGGTGTAGGTCACGTTGCCGGGATTGGCGAAGTGGCTGGCCGCCACCTGGTAGGCCACGTACTCCGGCCGCAGGGTGCCATCGTTGCGCACCATGCCCCACGGCATGCGCTGGGAGATGTCGCCATCCACCAGCTTGTACACGCTGATCTTCTGCACGCCCGCGGCAATGGCCATGGCGAAGGCGCGAATGATGTAGTCCGCCTGTTCGTACAGTGAAGCGCGAAATGCCCCCGGCGGCGTCTCGTTGCCGGGATCGTCGTAGGGCAGCACATTGGTTTCAGATATCCAAATCGGCTTGCTGATGCCGAAGTTGGTCATGATCTGCTTGTACACCTGGGGCACGCGGTACAGGTCCAGCGGCGAACTGTAGAGGTGGATGTCCACGGCGTCGAAGTAGAAGCCGTTGGCCTTGGCATTGGCGGCATCGTCTTTCATGGCCGCTTCGAGCGTCCGCTGAAAAAAGAGCGTGCGGCCAGCATTGACGTCGGCCCAGTAGGTGGTGCCGGCGAACACGACGGTGGCCTTGGGGTTTGCGGCTTTGATTGCCAGGTCCGCATCCTTCAGCAGGTAGTAGTAGTCCTCGGCGCTGCCGGCCCAGGTGCTGAGCGCATCTCCCAGCGGAAAGTCCGGCTCGTTCCAAATGATCCACGTATCCACGCGTCCGGCGTAGGTCTGCGCCAGCTTGTATACGAACTGGCCCCAGTAGTTGGTGGGGTCGTTCCATGGGAGGTGCAGGTTTTGCGGCACGGACCCTTGGTTCACCGCCCAGGCCGGCGGGTTGCCGATCTGCCCAACCACCTGCATGCCGTTGGCCAGCTCTTGCGCCAGCTGCGCATCGGAGATCTTGAATTGTCCCGGCATCCAGTCCGTGGGACCGTTCGGCTGCGCGTCTTCCCAGAAAAACGGCACGCGTTCCCAACGGGCGCCGGCATTCGCCGCCAACGTCGGGTTCTCGAAGGCCTGCACAATGCCGAAGCGAGGATCCTGGCCGGCGACCGGCGGCAGCGGAGTGACGGATGATGGCAGCGCCGAGCTGCCATCGCTGGCGCTGGGGACGGGTGCGGCTGAGGAATCCGCCAACACGGGGCCGACACTGGCCAGCAGCAGCAGCGCCGAAAACAATACGGAAGCGCGTTTCACGCCCATAAGCCTACAACCTCCACGGCGCCGCTCGCCTGCTGCGCACGGCAAAAGTCCTGGTGGGCGGGCGGCTGCCGCTGCCCCGCGGAAAGGGGCGCTACCCCCGATTGGCGGCGGCTCAGCCCTGATCCTTCAACCCAATAGTCGCGGTGATGCAGGGCTCGCTGCCGAGGGCAACGGTGGTGTGGCCCTTGCCGGTCACATCCTCTACCAGGCGCGCATCGCCCGGCCCAAAGACCTTGGTGGACCCATCCTCGAAGCCGATCTGCAGCTGGCCGGAGAGGATGATCACGAACTGGCGCTGTGGCGCGGGGTGCCAGTCCTGCACGACGCCAGGCGGCCGTGATCCGAACTTGATCTGCGTGACATCCAGGCCGCCCGTCCATTGTGGCGTAGCGGCCAGGTCGATCGCCTCCCAGCGCGCCTTGCCCTGGGCATCGGTGAACATGCGGTACGTCGGCAAAAGAGACAGCCCTCCCTCAGGTAGTCGCAACGTTGGATGTGCCGGGCAACCGGCCGGTCAACCGCGCAGCTTCAGTGCGCGCTCTACAGGAGCCAGATCAAACGGGTGGTCCAGCTGCACGTGCAGCCGCTCCATGCCCACGGCCAGGTACTCGTCGATGCGATCCACCGCGCCGGGCGCAATGTTGCTGGTGCGCTCAATGGCCTTGGGATCGCGCCCCAGCTTGGCGCACCAGTCATCCAGCACCTGGTTCTTGTGGCGCAGCACGTCCGGAGCTCCGCCACCGTTCCACATGTCGGCAAACTCGGCGGTCAGCCGCAGCGTCACCTTCTCGCCGCCACCGCCGATCATGATCGGCACGCGCCCAATGGGTGGCGGATTCAGCTTTGCCAGGCGGCTCTTCACTCGCGGCAGCGCCTGGCGCAGGTTGTGCAGCCGCTCGCCCGGCGTGCCGAACTCGTAGCCGAACTCACGGTGATCGCGCTCGGAATTGCCGGCGCCCAGGCCCAGGAACACGCGCCCGCCACTGATGTGATCGACCGTGCGGGCCATGTCCGCCAGCAGCTCGGGGTTGCGGTAGCTCACGGCATCCACCACCGGGCCAATCAGCGCCTGGTGTGTATCGCAGGCCATGGCTGCCAGCAATGACCAGCACTCAAAGTGCGTGCCCTCCGGGTCACCAAAGAGGGGATAAAAGTGGTCCCAGGTGCTGATGCTGTCCACACCCATGCGATCCAGCTCGGTCCAGGCAGCGCGCATCGCTGCCACCGTGGTGTGCTGCGGCCGAATGTGGACCCCGAGCTTAAAGTGCGCCATCGCCCTATTGTGCCCTATCTCTCACTGCCCTGCTCTATCAGTGCGACGGGCCTCTGGGCGCCGGCGGTGGGGCTCACCCCGGCTCGGCTAAGAGACGAGAGCAGCGCCACGCCGGCCAGCACCGCGATCACGAGGTACGTGTCGTGCAGGCCGGCAACCTGCGCGCTTGCGCTGTTGGGGTCGACACCCAGACTGTGAGCATCGGCCAGACGGCGGAGGGTCCAAACGCTGGCAGCCAGGGCGGTGCCCAGGGTGAAGCCCAGGTTGCGGATGAAGGCCAGCGTGCCCACAGCCACCCCGCGATCCTCCACGCGCACGTGTTCGTAGGCGGCGCTGGCATTGGGGGAAATGAACAGCCCGCTGCCAATGCTCAGCACCACGATGCGGGCCATAATGTCGATAGGCCGCCAGCTCAGCTCCAGGCCGCTGAGCAACAGGTAGCCGCCCGTCATGCCCGCGGCGCCGATGGCAGCGACAACGCGTGTCTCAAAGCGATCGCTCAGCCAGCCGCCGAATGGCGACACTACGGAAGAGGTCACGGAGCTGGCTAGCAGGATCAAGCCCGCCTCCGCTTCGCTGCGCCCCTGGATGCTCACCAGGAAAAAGGGCAGTAGGAAGAGATTGCTGGATCCGCTCATGGTTTGCATGGTCTGGCCGATCAACGCCGGCGAGAAGCCGGGCGTACGGAACAGGCCAAAACGGAGCAGGGGAAAGCGCGCGGTGAGCTCGCGCAGCACAAAGGCGGTGGTCAGCGCCAGGGTAAGCGCGATCAGGCTGAGCACGCGCGGTGTCCAGCCCTCCTGCTGCCCGGTGTTCACTGCCAGCAGCAGGCCAGCGATGCCGAGGCCCACCAGCGCGCTGCCTGCCAGGTCAAACCGCCCCTGGCGCCGCCCCGGCTCGCGCGGCAGCAGGACAAAGGCCAGGCTCATGCCCAGCGCGCCCACCGGCACGTTGACGTAAAAGATCGATCGCCAGCCAAACCAGGTGAGCAGCGCACCACCCAGGGTGGGACCAATCATGGAGCCCAGTGCGAACACGGTCGAAGTAAGGCCCAGCGCCTGCCCGCGCTGGTTTGTGGGAAAGGCATCGAGCAGAATCGCCGTTGACGAGGAGATGAGCATGGAGCTGCCTACGGCCTGCAGCGCTCGAAAGCCGATAAGCACCGGCACGCTGGGGGCGGCGCCGCACAGCACAGAGCCCACGGTGAAGGCCACGAAGCCCCAGCTGTACAGCCGGCCGCGTCCCACCACATCGGCCAGGCGGCCCATGGTGAGCAGCAGGCTGGTGAGTACCAGCAGGTAGCTGAGCACCACCCACTCCACCTGCGCCAGGCTGATGTGGTACTGCGCCTGAAGCGCGGGTAGCGCCAGGTTCACCACGCTCACATCGATCGAGGCCATGAGCGACCCGCAGCTGACCGTCACGAACACCCACCACTTGTTGGGCGTGCGCACGGCGACGTTCACCCCCAGCCGCGCCGGCAGCCTCACCTCAGCACTCGCGAGATCAAGTCTCCAGCGTACCCCACGGACCCTACAGCTACTGTTACGCCCAACCCGAAGTCCGGCACGGGAGCGGCAGCTCCTCTTCAGCGCAGCCTGCTGAAGGGAGGGAGGGCGGCGCTACAGGGGCCGGCGGCCGGCGGCCCAGTCGATGCCGCGGCGGATGAGCTCCTGGTACACGGGGAGGTCCCACGGGCCGCGGTGGTCGGGAGCATCCGGCCGCTCCGGCCGGGGCTTGTCAAAGGGGCGGTTGGCGTGACCCAGCGCCAGATACAGCACACCTCCGCTGCCCACGGGGCGGCGGTACATCAGTGGGCGCACGGCGTTGGGATAGGTGTGGCCCATGGCATCGCCGCCCCACTCCGTCTCCAGCAGCACCTCGATGTCATCGCGCTGTTCGATGACGTACAGCTCGTCGTCCACCTCAAAGTGCGCGGCCAGGCCATCCAGCAGTGGATCGGTTGTCTTGGCCACGTCCACGCTGTAGTGCATGTACGGCGGGTGCGCCAGAAAGCGCGAGCCGAGGATGCCCGGCAGATGGGGATTCTCCTTCACCGAGTTGCTGGCATGGATGGCAAACCAGCGGCCGCCGTTCTCCAGGTAGCTGCGTAGGGCCGCGCACTGCTCGTCGCCCACAGGCACCTGCGAGGTATAGGTCACCAGCATTTCGGCGTTGAGGATGGCCGTCGCGTCGTCATAATTGTTGGCTACGTCCGTTCGGATGTTGCCCGCGGCGTACAGTGCCTGGTGCAGGCGAATGCGCGCCGAATCGAAGTCGTGGTTGCGGGCGGGGCTGCCGCAGATGAGGTAGGCCAGCGTTGGCACAGTGATGCTCATGGCCGTAACGGTACGCCGCCGTTGCGCAGCGGTAAAGCTGGAAACGCGCGTCAACGAAAGTTGTGGGCCTCCGGCGCCAGCAGGTGGGTATCCACCAGCAACGGCTCCACATGCTCGGCCCGCAGGTTGATGTTCGGCCCGTGCCGCTGCACCTGGCCGCGAATCTTCACCAGCGGCTGCAACCGAATGACCTCTCGCTCGGCTTCGAACAGGTCCTTGTAGACCACCACGTTGATCACGCCGAACTCATCCTCCAGCAGCATAAAGACGATGCCGTTGGCCGTCCCCGGCCGCTGGCGACACACGACCAGCCCGGCAGTGGTGATGCGCTGGCCTTCCGGCACATTGGCCAGGGCGTGGCTGGGGACCACATCGGGCAAGTGGTGCCGCAGCAGGGCGAATGGGTGCAGATCCGGCGAGAGGCCCATGAGCTCGTAGTCCACCTGCAGGCGCTCCCAGTCGGTGAATCCAGGCAGACGCACCATGTCCTGCTGGAGTGGCAAGTCAAGTTGCGGCTGGCCTAAAAGTTTGGCTGGAAAGCCATTGGCGGCCCTTAGCCGATCCCCTGTCGCCACAGTTGGCGAGCTCAACCGACGCTCGGGAGGAACCCCACCCCGGCCGCCGCGGCAGGTTTCCGACCAAACTTTTAGCTGGCGGGAGCGATAGAACAAGCCCAGTTGCCACAGCA
>DATKQD010000092.1:0-28495 GCA_035532895.1 Chloroflexota bacterium | reverse complement strand
GCCCGGCCAGCTCTTCGTGCTCGGGGACGCGCAGGCCGATGGTTGCGTCCACCACTTTCAGCAGGATGAAGGTCATGATGCCCGAATAGGCCCAGCTGGCCAGCACGGCGATGAGCTGCTTGCCCAACTGCGCTGGGTTGCCATGCAGCAGGCCGTTGCCGCCGGCCGCGTTCACGGCTACGGTGGCGAAGATGCCGGTGGCTATAGCGCCCCACGTCCCACCCATGCCGTGAACGGCCCACACATCCAGCGCGTCATCGAAGCCGAAGCGGTTCTTCACCTGCGCGGCGAAATAGCACACCAGGCCGGCGCCAAAACCGATGAGGATGGCCCCTAGCGGCGTCACATAGCCGGAGGCGGGCGTTATGGCTACCAGCCCGGCCACCGCGCCAGCCGCGCCACCGATAGCGCTGGGCTGTTTCTCGCGAACCCAGCTCAAAGTCATCCAGGTGAGGCCGGCCATAGCCGCGGCGGTGTTAGTGGTAACAAAGGCGTTGGTCGCCAGCCCACCCCCAGCCGTGAGCGCCGAGCCAGCGTTGAACCCAAACCATCCGAACCACAGCAGGCTGGCGCCAAGGATGGTCATGGTCGCGTCGTGCGGCTCCATGGTCTCCTTGCCCAGTCCCAGGCGCTTGCCCAGCACCAGCGCGGCCACCAGAGCGGCCACGCCCGAGCTGATGTGCACCACGGTGCCGCCGGCAAAATCGAGCGCACCGAGCTCGTGCAGCCAGCCGCCAGCACCCCAGACCCAGTGCGCGATGGGGTCGTACACCAACGTGGACCACAGCAAGCTGAAGATGATGAACGACTTGAAACGCTTCCGCTCCGCGAACGCGCCGGTGATGAGGGCCGGGGTGATGACCGCGAAGAACATTTGAAAGAGCATGTACGTCTCGTGGGGGATGGTGGGCGCATAGGTCGGGTTCGGCGCTGCGCCCACACCACGCAGACCAACCCAGTCCAACCCGCCGATGATGCCCCAGTGATCCGGGCCAAAGGCCAGGCTATAGCCGTACAGCACCCACTGCACGCTGATGAGACACAGGATGAGGAAGCTGTAGAAAATGGTGGAAAGCACATTCTTCTTGCGCACCAGGCCGCCGTAGAAAAAGCCGAGCGCCGGCGTCATGAGCATGACCAGCGCGGCCGACAGCAGCACCCAGGCGGTATCGCCGGTGTCGACCTTGGGCGTAGGCGTGGTCCCTTGCGCCAGCGCTGCGCCGGGCAGCATGCACAGCAGGATCACTGGCAGCGCCGCCAGCGCCACCACACGTGGAAGCCGAGCCATTGGAAAACGACCGCCCGTTGTCTACCTCGCACCAGTGAACCGCCTGCCAGTACCCACCCGCCTGAACAGGCACCTTTCGAATGTTACGGATGATGCGCCGCTCAACCGTCATGCACAATGCCCTGAAATGTTCGACCATATCTGTGCAGAGTGCACAATCTGCTGTAGCCCTCAGCTCTGGGCCAGGGCGTGAACACACTGGTGGCGGTCCCTATCCCGGGCTGACGGTGCGCTGCCCGGCAGTGCCCGTGCGGCGTATGATTGGGCCTTGCGCAAGCAGGAGGCAAACAGGCATTTGCCTCTACCAGTCGGAGGGTAAGAGCATGCAGATTCGCCGGGTGGTGACTGGGCATAACAGCCAGGGCAAAGCCATTATCGCGATCGACGACACACTTGAGCTGGCGGGCAGCCGTCCTGGCACGGGAGCGCGGGTGTTGTGGACAACCGAAGGGTTCCCGGTGGACAACACGGCGGAGGGTGACGCCGCCAACCGAGCCACCGGCACCACGCTGGCCAATGGCAGCGTCTTTCGCGTTGTGGAGTTTGGGCCGGGCAACGCCCCACGCATGCACCGCACCGATTCCGTGGACTACGCCGTGGTCATCTCCGGCGAGATCGACATGCAGCTGGACGATGGCGCCGAGGTGCATCTCCGCGCCGGCGATACGCTGGTGCAGCGGGGCACCATCCACAACTGGGTGAATCGTGGAGCTGAGCCCTGCCGCATTGCCTTCATCCTGGTGGACGCCGCACCCGTGAGCATTGGCGGCCGGCTGCTGAACGCCGTCGGCTAAAGCTCAACCACACACCTCCAAGAACGACAGGAGCACACCATGAGCGCTGAGCGTATTCTGACCACCCACACCGGCAGCTTGCCACGGCCGGTGGACCTGGCTGAAATGATGGTGGAGTACAGCAACGAGGGTCGCGCTGCGCCCGGCCTGTGGAGCCGCGTGGACGCCGCGACTACAGAGGTGGTCGCGCGCCAGGCCGCCATCGGCATCGATATCTTGAACGACGGGGAGTTCGGGAAGGCTTCGTACGCGGGTTATGTAAAGGAACGGCTCAATGGCTTTGGTGGCGCGGTAAGCAACCCTGCGCGCGTGATGCAGGATCAAGAGGACTTTCCGGATTGGGTCCGCAGCAATGCGCCACGCATCACCTATCCCGGTAACAACGGGCCCATCAGCGCCAAGGATGCGACCCTGGCGGGGCGCGACATCGCCCGGCTGAAAGCGGCAGTAGCGAGCGTGCGCCTGGTGGACGTGTTCATGCCCGCCGCCTCACCAGGCGTCATCGAAACCTTCATGCCGACCACGTATTACAAGAGCGACGAGGAGTACCTCGCGGTTCTGGCGGATCACATGCGCGGCGAGTACCGTGCTGTGGTCGATGCCGGCTTCATCCTGCAGGTGGACTGCCCAGACTTGGCAATGTCGCGCCACACGCGGTTTCGCCAGCTATCGAACGCGGAGTTCCTCAAGGTGGCGGCCCTGCACGTCGAGGTGCTGAACCACGCGCTGGAGGGCCTGCCCCGCGAGCGGCTGCGCTTGCACCTCTGCTGGGGCAATTACGAAGGTCCCCATAGGAGCGACATTCCGCTGAAAGAGATCGTCGGCGTTGCGCTAGGCGCCCACGTGGGCGCGCTGTCGTTCGAGGCCGCCAACCCGCGCCACGCACACGAGTGGGCGGTGTTCGAGCAGATAAAGCTGCCGGACGACTTCACCATCATTCCCGGCGTCATCGATTCCTGCACCAACTACATCGAGCATCCCGAGCTCGTGGCGCAGCGGCTGGTGCGCTTTGCCGGCGTGGTAGGGCGCGAGCGGGTGATGGCCAGCACGGACTGCGGCTTCGGCACATCGGTGGGGCCGCGGCACGTGAGCGGTAGCGTGGCCTGGGCCAAGCTCGAATCTCTGGTCGAGGGCGCACGCCTGGCCAGCGCCGAGCTCTGGAGCAGCTAAACCCGAGCGGATCGCCAGATCGGCTGGACCACTCCGCTGCGTTTTGGGGTGAGCTTTCCGCACAGCTGGGCTCGAGCTGGGCGACCATCTCAGCGGCCGATTGACCATCGCGGGCGATTGGGTTTGGGCCCCCTCATGACCTGCCCGCCGAGCCCTAGGCGGGCCGTGCCGCGGTGAAGAGCGTGACCGTGCCCAGCAGCAACGATTGGTAGCGGCAGCGGACGAATCCGGCGCGCTCTAACCGCGAACACAGCTCGGCGGGAGGTGGCAGGTGCGCCAGCGAGCGCACCAGGTAGCGGTAGGCTTCGCGCCGGCCTACCAGGCTGCCAAGCAACGGCGGCAGCCGGCCGAAGTACAGCTCGAACAGTGGCAGCACCAGGGGATGCCTGGGCAGCGTCGCATCCAGCAGCGCCACCACGCCGCCCGGGCGCAGCACGCGCGCCGCCTCGGCGAAGGCAGTATCCAGCTGGTCGAGGTTGCGCAGCACAAAGCCGCTTACCAGGGCGGAAAAGGCTCGCGCGCCAAAAGGCAGTGCAAAGGCGCTGCCACGCACCAGCGCCGCTTGACCCGCCAGCCGCGCCTGCGCGGTGCGCAGCATCTCGGCGCTAACGTCGATGCCCACTACCTGCCGCCGGCCAGCCAGCCCCTGCGCCAGGGCGCCCGTGCCACAGCCCAAGTCCAACACCGGGCCTGGCGGCGCGCTGGCGATGGCGCCCAGCGTCAAACGGCGCCAGCGGCGGTCCTGGCCGAGCGCCATAAGCCCGTTCAGCAAATCATAGTGCGGCACTATGCCATCGAACATCGCCTCGATCTGCCGCTGTTCCGGTGGCTGGGGGCGCTCGCCAGGGCGAGGTCCGCGCTGCAAAAGCGGAGCCGCGCCTACTGAGAAACTTGGCCGCGCAGCCGAAAGCGGCCCTGCGCAGGCCACCAGTAGCGGCAACTTCGAGGGGAATGGACGTTCCTGAGCCCCCCACCCGACCGCCGCAGCCTGTTTTCCACCAAAGTCTCTCGCCAGATCATAGCTGCCTGAGCTGGCCCAGCATTTGCTGCGAAGTGGACCATCGCAGCCGAAGAATCACCAACCGGCCGGCGAATGCCGACAGACGCGCGGCTCCGGCAAGGTTGGCGGCGCTGGATCCAGCAGCCGGCCGCCCGGCCCGAATTCAACTGGACGCGAACCGTGGTGGTACTCGGTGTAGTGGTCCTGGGTGGGATCGTCGCCGCCGGCATTGGCTGGCTGCTTTCCCAGGTGGGCGAGATCGTTGTTCTGGTGCTCCTGGCAGCGCTGCTCTCCTTCCTGCTGATGCCCCTGGTGGACTGGCTGCAACGGCGTCGTATTCCGCGCGTCTTTGGTGTGGTCATCTCCTATCTCGTCATGGCCGGCGTGCTGGCCGGCATTGCACTGCTGGTCTATCCACCCCTGGCTCAGCAAACCAGCCAGCTCTCGGCCCAGTTGCCGGTGGTGATGGCCAAGTTCGCCAACCCTCGCGCCGGTCTGGGTGCGCTGCTGCGCCAGATCGGCCTGAGCGCCCAGGCCGATGCGATCAGCCAAACCATCGTCTCGCGCCTGCAAACGGTTGGGGCTGGCATTCTGCAGGGCCTGCTGGGCGCCGTCCAGGCGGCCGCCACGGCCGCCGTGGGCCTGGTACTCGTCATCGTGCTCAGCTTCTACCTGCTGATCGAGGGGCATGACTTCCAGAAGACGCTCGAAGCGGCCCTGCCAGCGGACAAGCGTGCCACGCTGCAGTGGATCGAGGCTGCCGTGGTGCGCATCGCCGGGGGCTACATACGCGGGCAGCTGTTGGTGGCACTGATGGTAGCCGTGCTGGGCGGTCTCGCGGCGTGGATATTTGGCCTCCAATACCCGGTAGTTGTGGCCGTGCTGGCAGGCTTCTTCGAGCTCATCCCCTTTTTCGGGCCCGTCCTGAGCGCCATCCCAGCGGTCACCATCGCCCTCGTGCAGGGGCCCCTGCCACGCGTTTTCGAGATGATCGGCGCCTTCATTGTTATTCAGCAGCTGGAATCCAATGTCATCCAGCCGCGCATTACCGGGCATGCCGTGGGGCTGCATCCGTTGGCGGTGATCATCGCCGTGCTCATTGGCATCAAGGAGGCCGGCTTCTGGGGTGCCTTCTTTGCCGTCCCCGTAACTGGCGTGGGCTGGGCCATCATCCAGGAGCTGTACGGTCGAGGCCGGGGCACAGGCAGCACCTTCACACTGGAACAGGAGCACAAGTGAGCGCCTCCGCGTACCCGCCCATTGGCGACTACGGCATTATCGGCGATTGCCACACCGCCGCGCTGATCAGCAAAGCCGGCTCCATTGATTGGTTCTGCCCCGGCCGCTTCGATGCCCCCGCCGTCTTTTGCCGCCTTCTGGATGCCGAACGGGGCGGTTGCCTCAGCCTGGCTGGCCTGGGCGCTTGCCAGCAGCGGGCCTATGAGCCAGGCACGGCGCTGCTGCGAACCACCTTCGCCTCGGCCGGCGGAACAGCCAGCGCCGGCAGCATCAGCGTCACCGACTTCATGCCAATTTTCCCCCGCGCGCCACATCGCCGGGGGCACGACGTCGGCTCGGTGCACCGCCTCTCGCGCTTGATTGAGCTCTCCAGCGGCAGGGCCACCATCAGACTCACCTTTAAGCCCACTTTTGACTTCGCCCGCCAGACCACGACCTTCCGCGAGGAAGATGGCGCTGTCGTGGCGCAGGGCGGCCAAGAGCGACTGCGCCTGTGTATTCCCGGTATGCGGCTCGCGGTTCCGGCTGGCGGAGGGCAGCTGGATGTTGAGCTGGCGCTGCGCCCGGGCCAGCCCTGTTGGTTAGTGGTGGATGCACTGGCTGCCAACGACCAGCCCCCGGCCCAGCCGGATGCCAGCCGCTGCCGGCAAGAATTGGAGGAAACCCGCGCCTACTGGCAGCGCTGGGCAAGCGTGTGCCGCTACGAGGGCCCTTATCGCGATGCGGTGCTGCGCAGCGCGGTCACGCTGAAGCTGCTCATCTACGAGCCCACGGGCGCGGTGGTCGCGGCCCCCACCACCTCGCTACCGGAGGTGTTCGGTGGCGTACGCAATTGGGACTACCGGTACACATGGCTGCGCGATGCCTCGCTCACGATCTATGCACTCACCACCCTGGGCTGGCATGAGGAGGCCACAGACTTCGTGCACTGGCTGCGCCAAACCTGCCGCCACGTCGTGGGCGCCGCCTCCGCCATGAATCACCAGGCTCCCCAGGCCGAGGACGCCAGCCCTCAGATCATGTACACCATAGACGGTGCGCGCGAGCTGCCGGAACAGGAGGTGCGGCAGCTCGCTGGCTACCGAGACTCCAGCCCGGTACGCACCGGCAACGCCGCGGTCGACCAGCGCCAGCTGGACATTTACGGCGATGTGCTGGCCGCCGTGTATCACGCCTATCACCTTGCGGTGCCAGCCACTGAAGCCGCGCGCAACCAAGAAGGTGCCGCTTCTGAGGAGCTGCATGAGCCCCCGCCGGGGGTCTCGCCGTCGCGAACCGAGGCTGCCCAGGCAGCCGGCAGCATGGCGCCGGACGAGCCCACCTGGCAGATGCTCTCCAGCCTGGTGAACATGGCGGCGCGGAACTGGGACCAGCCCGACAGTGGGATCTGGGAGCATCGCGGCGCGCCGCAACCTTTCACCTACTCCAAACTCATGTGCTGGGTGGCGCTCGATCGCGGCCTTCGCTTTGCCCGCGAACACGACCTTCCAGCGCCGGTGGAGGCCTGGGAAGAGGCTCGAGAGCGCGTCCGGCAGACCATCCTCACTCGCGGCTACAATGCCGATCTGGGCGCCTTCACCCGCACCCTGGATGGCCACGATCTGGATGCGAGTTTGCTCGCTATTCCGCGCTTCGGCTTCTTGGCCGCGACCGACCCGCGAATGGTGTCCACCGTGGCCGCCATCCAGGCTGGCTTGAGCGAACGCGGCTTCATTCTTCGCTACCAGGCGGACGACGCGCTGCCCGGTTCCGAAGCCACCTTCACCCTCTGCACCCTGTGGCTGGTGGACGCGCTGGCGCTGGGCGGCAAACTGGACGAGGCGCGGCAGCTATTTGAGTGCGTGCTGGGCACCATGAGCGACCTTGGCCTGCTGTCCGAGGAATTCGAGCCCGCGACCGGTGAACTGGCCGGCAATTTCCCCCAGGGCTTCAGCCATATGGCCGTCATTGGCGCCGCGCTGAACCTCAAACAGGCCAGCGAACTCGGCCCGGAACACCAGGCCAGTACCGAGCCCCAACGTGCCCGCCGCCTGGCCAGCACCATGCGATAAGCCCATACGACAGAGTGGTCTGGCCTGCGACTTGCTCGGCGGCAGGTGTGCGGCACGCGCTCCCCGTTCGGCTGGCCTGGCTGGTCTTTCTCACGGCGGTCTGGCTGCTGCTCATCGAATCGTCTTCGGCGGCCGATATCGTGCTGGGCGTCATCTCCGCGGCGGCCATGGCCGGTGGCCTCCACTGGCTGCGGCGCGACACGCCGGCTTTCGTTCTGCGGCCGGCCTGGCTGGCCCAGGCGTGGCCATTGGGCAGCCGCTTCTTCAGAGACACCTGGCTGGTGTTTGCCCAACTGTTACACCAGGCGCGAGGCCAGGCCCAACCGGGTACCATCCGCGCCATTTCTGTGCCTGGCACGTTCACTACCACCAGCCTGGCCGCTGGCGGCACGACCTTCACCATCACCGCCAATTCGCTCACTCCGAATGGAATCGTCCTGGACGTTGACGGCCTAGAAGGACTGGCCCTCCAGCATCAGCTGGTGCCTCGGTCGCTGGCGGAGACCCGGCGCGAGTTCATCCTGCCGGTATGAGCCCCTGGCTGGCCGCTTCCGTGGCGCTGCTCCTGGGCTTGCTGCCCTGCGGTTGGGTGATCTATCGACGCACGGCTGTCGACGGCCTTGTCGCATTGCAAGCGGCCTCTCTGCTGGCGGTGAGCGTGCTGCTGCTCCTCAGCCAGGGCTATGGGCAGCCTTCTTTCGCGGACCTAGGACTGATTCTCATGGTGCTGTCCATCGGCGGCGGCCTGGTCTACGCACGCTTTCTGGAGCGCTGGGTGTGAGCATCGCCATCGACAGCCTGCTGGCCTTCACCGTGGCGCTGGAGCTCTTATGCACGCTGGGCGTGCTGGCCGCTGACACGCCGTTCGACCGGCTCCACTACCTGGCACCGCTGCTGCTCGGGTTGTTCGCGCTGGCGATGGCGCTCACGCTGGCGAAGGGCTTCTCCCCTTTAACCCTCAAAGCCTGGGCGGTGTGCGTACTGGCGGTCATCTCCGGTCCGATCGTGGCGCATGCGGCAGCCCGCGCCGCGCGCGTGCGCCAGTTCGCCGGCTGGCACGTGCTGGAGTCGGAAAAGGCTGAGGCGCAATTGTGACGGATGCCCTGCAAGCCGCCACATTGGTGCTCGCCGCCGCGGGAGGGCTGGCCGTCGTGATCACGCGCGACGTGGTGCGCCAGGCACTCATGATGAGCTTGTTCGGGCTGCTGCTGGCGATCCTCTTCTTCGCCTTCCAGGCGCCGGATGTCGCACTGTCCGAGATTGCCGTCGGCACGATTGTGATACCGGTGCTGCTGCTGTTTACCATCGCCAAGGTTCGCAACCAGGAGAAGGAACGTTGAACGCGGGCCAGCGCCAGTGGTTCTTTGGGTGTTCACTGGCGGCGTTCGTTGGGCTGCTGCTGTGGGGTGTGCTGGGCCTCCCGCCCCTCGGCCACTATCGCGGCCCCTACGGCGATGCGATTAATCAGGCCGTGGTAGCGCAGCGGCACGCTACGGACGCCATCGCAGCGGTGAACTTCGACTATCGGGGGGTAGATACCATCGTGGAGGAGTTCATCCTGTTCGCCTCGGTCGCAGGCTGCACCTTGCTCCTGCGGCAACAACGCGATGAGGAGGCGGGGATGGCCCGCACTCGCGCGCTCGAGGGCCGCATGGGGCAAACCAGCGCTGCCGTCACTGCCCTCGGTCTCACCCTGGCCGTGCCGGTTGCACTGCTCGGCTGGTATGTTGTCACGCATGGACAGCTCACACCCGGTGGCGGCTTTCAGGGGGGAACGATCATGGCCAGTGGCGCCGTGTTCCTGTACCTGGCCGGGGAATACGTCACTTTGCGACGGTTGAATCCGCCCCCGCTGCTGGAGGTGCTGGAAGCCCTGGGTGCCGGAGGGTACATCCTCATCGGCTTCGCGGGCATGGCCACAGGCGCAGCCTTCCTGCAAAATGTGCTGCCACTGGGCCGCGTGGGCCAGGTGAATTCTGCTGGAACAATCTGGGTCATCAGCATGAGCGTAGGCATGGAGGTCGCGGCGGCCTTCGTGCTGCTGGCCACCGAGTTCATGGAACAAGCACTGGACTTACGTCAGCGGCGACGCATATGAGCCTGCTGCCCTGGTTCGTCGTGGTGTGGCTGTTCGCCGTAGGCCTCTACGGTATCGTCACCAGCCGCGATCTCATCCACCAGGTCATCTGCCTCACGGTAATCCAATCTTCGACCTATGTGCTGCTGCTCGCCATCGGCTACCGGCGCGGAGCGGCCGCGCCAGTGTTCGCCACCTTACCGTCCAGCAGTTCCGCGGTCGATCCCGTGGTGCAAGCGCTGGCACTGACGGACATCGTGGTGGAAGCCACGGTGCTAGCGCTCCTGCTCGCACTCACTGTGCAGGCGGGCAAGCGATTTGGGACGATCGACCCCCAGCAGCTGCACGCCCTGCGAGGGTAAGTGCTGCACAGCCTCGCACCGCTGCCCTTTGCCCTGCCACTGATGATGGCCGCCCTGCTCATGGGCTTGTCGCGCTTCGTGCCACGCTGGCTCACCGACGCCATCGCGCTGGTCACCGGAGCCCTGGTCACGGTGGTTTGCGTCATTTTGCTGATGGGCAGCGCCAACCAGCCCATTGTGTACTGGTTCGGAGGATGGACACCGCACCAGGGAGTGGCGCTGGGCGTGGCCTTTGTCGTTGGCCCGCTGGGCGCCGGTCTGGCCAGCCTGGCCGCGCTACTGGTGACGGCCGCGCTGCTTTTCTCCGTGAAGTACTTCGAGGCCGTGGGTGCCGTGTACCACGTGCTGATGCTCAGCTTTCTGGGTGCTATGTGCGGCTTCAGCCTTACGGGCGACCTTTTCGACCTGTTCGTCTTTTTTGAGCTCATGAGCGCGGTGGCTTTTGCACTCACCGCCTATCGCACGGAGGAAAAGGGTCCGCTGCAGGGCGCGCTCAACTTTGCAATCATCAACACGGTTGGCGCATACCTGGTCCTGTGCGGCATTGCCCTGGTGTACGCGCGCACCGGCGCCCTCAACTTTGCGCAAATTGGCCGCGCTCTCAGCGCTGGACCCAGCGACGGGCTGGTGACCATGGCCTTCGTGCTCATCGCCTGCGGGTTCCTGATCAAGGCTGCGATTGTGCCTTTTCATTTCTGGCTGGCCGATGCGCACGCGATGGCGCCGACGCCAGTATGCGTGCTCTTCTCGGGTGTAATGGTGGAGCTGGGTGTGTATGGCGTCGCCCGCGTGTACTGGACCATGTTCGCAGGCACTTTCGGGCCCCATATGGTCGCTATCCGAGGCATCCTCATCGGATTCGGGGCCGCTACCGCCATCCTCGGCGCCATCTTCTGTGTGAGCGAAGAGCACATCAAACGCTTGCTGGCGTTTTCCACCATCTCGCACGTGGGCGTGTTGATCACGGGGCTGGGTCTGCTCACCCCACTTGGGCTAGCGGGCGCGGCGGTCTACGTATTGGGGCACGGCCTGGTGAAGGCATCTCTCTTCCTGGGGGCCGGCATCCTGCTCAATCAGTTCCAAACGGCTAGCGAGACTGAGCTCTTCGGTCGAGGGCGGCACCTGGTGGTGCTTGGTGGAATGTTTCTGGTGGGTGGCCTGGCCCTGGCGGGCCTGCCACCATTTGGTACCGCGCTGGGCAAGGGCATGATCGAGGCGGCCGCCAGCAAGGCAGGCGACGCCTGGCTCTCCGCCGTCATCATCGTCGCCTCTGCCCTGACCGGTGGCGCGGTCCTCCGCGTCGCCGGACGGGTCTTCCTGGGCCTCGGGCAGCCTGAAGGCCAGCCAGATCAAGCCGGCGCCGACGATGAAGCGGAGCAGCCTGAGTCCGCGCGGCAATTGCGCACGCCCATGGTAATGCTTCTGCCCGCGCTCGTTCTGCTGGCCGGGGCGCTAGCCTCGGGGCTGGTGCCCAACATAGCCATGCGCACCGAGCAGGCTGCCGGCGCCTTTATCAATCAACGCGGTTACAGCCAGGTGGTGCTGAACGGCGCAGCTCGCCTGGCATCAAACGGGCCCTTGATCCCCACCGGGCCCGACCTCAGTGAGGTAGCCGGCGGCCTGGGCAGCACCACTGCCGCGGTTCTGGTAGGACTGCTGGCCATCTATCGCCGCCAGCTGCCAGCGGCGGTGTGTCGCGCGGCGTCACGCCACCTGGAGCCACCCCTGCAGCGTCTTCGTGGCCTGCAATCGGGCGATGTTCGCGATTACGCCGCCTGGCTCACCTTCGGCGTAGCCACCATGGGCCTGGCTTTTGCCTTCGCCGTGCACTGACGGCTCGCAGAGTCCAACAGGGCCGAGTCAATCAGGCCCATCGGCATTGATGGTCGATGTGGGCAGCGCAGACGCATCCTCCGCCGGTGGCTGGCCCTCTGCCACCACGCGGCTCTCGTCAGCGGCTGGCTCAGCGAGCCGTGGCCCTTCGGTGAGATGCCCCAGCTCGTTGTGCCAGCGCACCAGCGCCAGGCCAAGCAGTATGGCCGTTGAGCCGATGATGGCGAAGCGCACCAGCAGCATGGCCATCAAACCCTGCGCCTGTGGCACTCCCGTGGCCGCAAAGATAGTGATGCCGCTGCCCTCACTCACGCCCACGTCGGTGGGCAGCGGGTTGAGGTTGATCACGGCCAGCACAAAGGCATAGACGGCGGCCACTTGCAACGGACTGATGTGCATGAGCCCCAGGCCGAGGACGATGACGTACAGCGCGGCGATGGTGAAGATGAGGTGCGCCGCGGCCAGGCCGGTGGCCTTCAACAACAATGGCGGCGAAAGCAAGCCCTGGATGCCTTGAAGGAATTGCTTCAACCCATCCACCAGACTCACTACCAGGCGCCGCGACCCTGCACGCTCATCCAACCAGCGGATGAGCGGCGGGCTGGTGACCAGCGCCAGGAAGCCCAGGAAACCCAGCAGCACCACTATCGCAACCGGCCGCAGCCAGGGCCAGCCGGAAACGCCGAGCGCGGAAAGGATCACGAGGCAGAGAAAACTCTCCAGGAGTTGCATGGCCATGGTGGCTGACAGGGAGCGCGCCACATTGGCGTCCTCCTCCTGCTTGAGCACCGCGTTGCTGGCATAGATGCCTCCGGGCACGATCTGCCCCGCGTCGCCCACGAGCAACGCCAGCGTACTGCGGCGCCAGCGGGCAGCAATGCCCAAATGCTGCAGCAGCAGGCGCCATTCCACCACGCGCACCGCTTCGCGCAGCGCGACCAACGTGAACAGCAGTGGCGCCAGGTAGAGCGGAAAGGTCCGAATTCCGGCGACCACCTTGCCCAAATTCGACGTATGCAGCACGCCAAAAAGGAGCAACAGTGCCAGAGCAAACCCGAGCACCTCCTTCAGGTGCTTGCGCGCCCTGCCGCTCACGGCTCCCGCTGCTGGCCCAATGTTCGCCCGAAGCGGTCCACCACGGCAGCCTGGTCGCCCGCTTCGGCTTGCCGAACGCAGCCGCGGATGGCGCTGATGATGCCATCGATGCTGGGGTGGATGTGGAAACGGCGCCGGCACAAAACCAGCACAGTCCACCCTAACGCGGTGCCGAACAGCAACGTGCTAGCGCGAAAGATGAGGATGCCGGCGGCCGCCGGCCCCGCTGCTACGCCCATTTTGCTGAGCACAAATGTGGACGTGTCCTCACTGGCCCCCAGGCCGCCCGGCAGGCTCGTGACCACCGCGGCGGCATTTCCAAAGGCATACGCGGCCGTCGCTCCTATCCAGCCCGGCCCCGTGATGCCCAGACCCAGCAGCGAAATGAAAAGGCTGGTGCCCGCCGCCGCGATGGCCGCCATATCCAGCAGGGAGCCGGCGATGGCCGCGCGGGTACTGGCCAGCTGCGCCACGTTTCGGCGCAAGTCATCCAGGCTGGCCAGGTGATGGTCGCGGAATGGCAGATGGCCCAGCAGGCGAATGCAGGCTCGCGCAGTGGGCTCGTGCAGCATGACCGCGCCGGCGACCACGGAGATCGCGAAAGCTATCCCCAGCAGGGTGCCAGCGAAGGGGATAGAGCTCGCACCGGGAAGCGCCGCTGGCAAGGCCAGCACGCCGAACAGCAACTCCTGCACCAGCACGGTAGCCGCGGAGCGCCGGATGAGCGTGCCGTGCTGGCTCTTTTGCAGCACGGGCAGGAGAAACTGGCCCGCGGGAATCAGCAGTGCCGCCTGAGCGCCGGTGAACAGCAGGATCGAATCAAGCGCGGAGTTCGGCACGCCAAACGTGTGCAGCAGCAGGTGCCAGCGCAACGCGCGCAGGACCAGGTACACCAGGTACGTGGCCAGCAACGGCAGAAGGTAGACGAGACGAAAATGGATCGCCGCCGCCAGGAGCTTGCTGGGCGACACAGCTGACAGCAGCAGATACAGCAGCGCGGCGATAACGAGTAACGGAAGCCAGGTACGCAGTGACGACACCAGCCGCGGGGGCAGCTTGGTGACTGGAATCCTCAACGGTAGCCGTCGATTGGCGATCGATAGTCTAGGGGCGCCCCGCCACGAACCAGCCAGCCTCGCCGATCAAAAGCGGGGCTGGCTGGTTGGCGCATGGTGGATTTCATTCTGACGCAGCCTGCTCAGCAGGGCAGCTTTGGGCGTTGTCCCCTGATTCGCCGCCGCGTCTCATTTGAGCTGTACAAAGGTGCACGGCGGCGGAACCAGGGTGGCCAGGGTGAAAGAACTAGCGAACCTCTTCCCGGATGGGCGCGGGGCGAGCGCTGGCGCCGTCTGGAACGGTGGCCTGCATCATGGAGCCCATCGGAATGAGCGAGCGCATGTTTTCGGCGTTGATCAACATGGCCGTGGCAGTGTAGAAAGCCAGGATGGAGGACGCGATGCCACACCAGCCGCCGATTGCTTCGAGCAGGATATTGCCATAATCGAATACCGACGCCGCCAAAAAGCCGTAGGTTCCGGCCAGTGCGAGCAGCACTAAGGCCAGCGCGAGCCCACGCCGCAGAGCGACGAAGAAGAGTGCCAGGGCGATGTAGCTGAAGCAGGCGATCCAGATGCCGTTAATGGGCGCCGCGGCTGCGCTGCCGCCCAACGTCGCCGGGTGCATCGTCAGATCCCAAAAGGCAAACGTCGTGTTGAAGGCGCCGAACGCTCCGAAGGCGGTACCTCCAAACACGTCGCCTCGCCGGAAAGCCCACATGCCGGCAATGAATTGCGCGATGCCAGCGAAGACCAGCAGCACCGGCACCGTCCAGGGTATGTCGCCCGCGGCGAACCAGCCGGTGGCGATAGCGCTGACAGTGAAGGTGCCGGTGGCGAAACCAAGGAGCCCTAATGCGCTGGCGTCACCTACCATGGCGCGCGCCCGCACCTCCTCTCGCGTGATCTGATCGAGCGGAATGTCCGCGGGTGATTTGACCGGTCCAGCCGGGGTCCAGTGTTCAATCATCTGAGCCATGATGTCTTGACCTCTCCTGGTCTGAAGTGTGGTGATAAGCCCACCGCTGAGCGGTGCATAAGCTGTGCCAACCACGCTCCGGGGAGCCGCCCTGCGCCTGGCTGCAGCGGGTGTGGCTATGAGCCCTGCCTAGGCACCTCGTAGATGCTGGTCCCGTCGCGCTGATAGACCCGAGGCAGCTGGTTGAACTTGGCCAATCCAGCGGCCGGGTAGGTTTCCTGCTCCAGGCCGCCAACGTACACGTATCGTACGTGATACTGGTGCAGCAGCGGCATGGCGTCCTGCAATGAGGGGGCCGAATACATTGCTGCCACATCCGCTATGCGGCGATCGATGGCCTGCTGATCGAACAGGCCCCGCTGCTGGATTTCGTGCCAATCCCATCCCAGCACCGTGGGCAAGCCGGTATAGATGGAGATTCGTGAGGCCCAGGAATAGATCTTGCCGCGCCCCTCGAGAATGACGGGCGACCCCTGCACGTGATCCTGCAGCCAGGTGATGGCTTCGGCGTCCGGGCGGAGGGGGATGGGCCGCTGGTCCTGCCAGACCGAGTGCGCCATGTACGCCTGCCCATCATCCGTGAGCGGCAGCGGCGTGAAGCGATCGTGCGCGCGAGCAATACTTCCGGCGACGGTGTACACCAGGCCGCAAGCCAACAGCAGCGCGCTGCCCCGCAGCACCAGCCGGCGTCCAAAGCCAGGGCGGGCCCGGAGCCACAGCTCATACAGCGCCAGCGCCGCCGCCAGGCTCCACAGCACCCATACCTGGTAGTCGAGCTTAAACACGGTATTCATCCGGCCAACGTCGCCCGCGATCACGAAGAACTCCATGAACAAGTCCAGTCCGAGGCCCAGCCCGACCAGAATGCAAATAAGACGACCTCGGACACTTACCCCTGGCCCGAACAGCGTCGTGGCATCCAGTCCTAGCAGGAGCACCAGCAGCAGCGGCAGCCACAAGCTCAGCGCGGCCAGCACCGCCAGCGCCACGGCAAACAGGAGCAGGCAGTCCGTCCACGTGGTGAGTGCGTGGCGCCGAGCCGGCTGGCACGCCTGGCTGAGGCGCCTCAGGGCCACGCCGGGCCGGCGACGGTTCCGCGCCAACAGCCGAATGATGCGGCCCAGCGGCCCGCGGGCAGCCGGGCCGAAATTGGCCCACAGCAAGTAGCTGGCGATCCCCAGCAGAAAGATGCCGTGAATCACCAGGTAGTCGCCTAGCGACGTGCGTGCCCCCGTCCAGGGGAGGACGGTGTCGTACAGGGTGGCGAAATGGCGAGAATAGGGGCGGAACAGCACCTCGGCCAGCACCAGGACCACGGCTGTTTGCCAGGCCGCCCGCCACAGGCTGCGCCAGCCAAGGCGGCCATCCCTGGCAGCTCCCGCCAGCAGCAGCAGCGCTCCCGCGAGCGCCAGGTAGGTGGGCTCGTCCCAGGCATTGGTGGCCTTAAGCGCGCCGATCACCAGCCCCAGCAGCACCAGCGTGATAGCGCTGCTGGCGGCGTGCACCCGCTCGCCGGCCGCCCGGCGGCCCACCAGCGCCACCCCCGCGCCAACGCCAAGGAGCACCAATGGCAGGGCCAGCGCATGGGCGTGGAGATCGCCATACAGGAAGGTGAAGAAGGGGAACTCGTTAATCGTGTTGGGAATCACCCGGCTGGCGGTCCAATACCACCAGTTGAGCTGCACCGGCAGCGGCTGGCCCGACAGCAACCTGCCCAGCCCGGCCACGATGCCGAGGAGGCCCGTGACACCCGGCACCCCCACCGCCGGCAGCGGCCCGGCCAGAGTGAGCAGCCCCTGCGCGATGACCCCGATTTCGCCCAGGTTCCCTACGACACCTATAAACACTGCCGACAGCAGCCCCGCCCCGAGCACCGGCAGCGGACGCACCGGCGCGCGCGCCTTGGCCCCCGCGTAGCCCGCGACACCATCCACCGGCCCCCACCAGCCCGCCACGCTGGCTACGATGCTGAAGGCGCCCACACAGGTGAGCGCCGGAAGCAGCGGCACTGCCAGGTTGTAGGCCACCGCCGGCACGATGGCCAGCAGCTTGATGAGTGTGCCCACCAGCACGAAGCCGAAGTAGTAGTAATTGATGAAACCGCCGGCGAACCAGGGATCGTACGGCGGGAACGTCGTGCTCTTCATGGTGGCATTGAGGAAGGCGAAGTCCATCGGCTTCTCGCCACCCAGCGCCGGGTGCCACAGATCAGGATTGGTGGTGCGAATAAAGAAGAACAGGCCGAACAACAGCAGGAACAGCCCTTCCCCAAAAGCCCAACGCCGCCAGCGCGTGGTGCATGCCTCACTCAAAGCGCGCCGCTGCCACACGCTCGCTACCAGGGCCAGCACAACCATCACTCCAAGCACCAGGGCGATCTCCGGCCGCGTATACGTTCCCCAATGCAGGCTCGGGATGATCCAGGCTCCATACGCCAGCAGCAGCAGGCCGCCCGCCTTCGCCAGCAGCCAGCCGCCATCCCAAAGGCCACGCAGAGCGCCAAACAGCAGTGGGAAAGCCAGCAGCCCCAGCAGCTCGATGCCCAGCCACCACGCGACCGGTGGCACGCGGTTCTCCCAATTCCCGCGATGGAAGAGCTGCGTCCAGGTGCCACCCGCCACGTCCGCCGCGCGCGCCGCGGGCCTGAGCTGCAGGTTGGTGGTGGGCAGGCTAGCTGCCTGGGGATCCAGCTGCTGCACGTGATCCAACGGCACCGCCGCCAACAGCCGCTGCACGCTCTGGGCGGAAAAGGCCGGCGTCTTCTGATAGATGAGCACCTTGGGGTGGTCGTAGACGGTGAACGCTTCATCCGGCTGGAGCTGGGCCGCCAGGCCTTGATAACCAGCCACGCGGTCGTCGTTGATGGTGATGCCGAACAGGCTGGGGTAGCTCGCCTGTTTGTGCACCAAAGCAAAGCCAAGCTGCCCGCTGAACAGGGCCTGGTAATAGCGAATAGTCATGGGATAGCGCTGGGGGATACGCGGAATCGATGCATACAGGCGGTTGCTGCTCATGATGATGTAGTCAGACGCCTGCAGTACGCGCACGATGCCCGCCACCTTCTGGGGCGTGTCGCTGTCATACAGCGTGAGCGTTTGCTGCCTGTAGCGGCTGCTCTGCTGATGAGCGCCGGAAAGGTTCAGCGGCAGTGCATCATCCCAGTGCTCCACGGCAATGGTGGCGCCGCTGGGAATGTGCTCGTAGATCCAGGCGCTGGCGGCTACACGCGTGTTGGGCCGGGTGTAAATCCGGGTAAAGGCGAACGCCCACAGCACGGCACCCACCAGCGCGAAGGCGCCCAGCGCCACGCCCCAGTTGATGGCCGGCCGGCGCCACCGGCGCCAGCGAACCCGCTCCGGAAGCTGCCAGTCACGCCGCCCCGCCAGCCACACCACGAGCCACGCCGCCAGCAGCGCGAGGAAGGGATACAGCTGGTAGAAGTAGCGCATGGTCTTGGACTGCTGGATGCCCAGGTAGCCGAGGTTGGCAAGCACCCACGTCACAGGGATGAGGTGGACGAGCCGGTTGCGGCGAACGATCTCCACGCAGGCCAGGACCAGCCCAGCGAAGCACAGCAGGCCCAACGGCCAGCCCATGCCCCACAGCACAATGTCCTTGATCGGGAACAGGATGGGCGTGGTGTGTGCCCACTGCAGCAAAAACGGCACGTCCGCCGTGCCGGCGATGTAGCTCTTCTGCTGCGCCTCATCCCGCAGCCAGTGCGCGGAAAGGCCGAGCACGCCCGAAAACGCGTATGGCTGGAAGATGCGAAAGGCCACCAGAGCGGCCACCATGGCTCCGCCGAATTTGACCACGGCGCCCAGCAGGGACTCTTCTGTCTGGCGCACCCGCGGCCATTGCCACGAGCGCACCAACCGCAGCCCCAGCACACACAACAGCGGCAGCGGCGCCAGCGCTATGGAGAGCTTGCAGGCCAGGGCAAGACCAAAGGCGAAGCCGCTCACCAGCGCATCCCCCCAGCTGCCGCTGCGCAGCAGCCGAAGGGCGAACCAGAAGCTGAGCATTAAGAAGAACACCGTGAACGTGTCCACGGTCATGAAGTGCGACAGCTGGATGCCGAGGACGCTCACCGCCAGGAAGGCCGCCGCCAGCAGTCCAGCCGCGGTGCCATACAGCCGGCGACCGGTGGCAAAAAGCAGCAGCACCGAGCCCAGGTCCGCGCAGGCGGAGAGCACCCGCCCCACCAGGACGATGCCGTCGTACGTATCTCGGTGGAGAAGGCTGCCGACCGCCTTCAGCAGGAAGATCGGCAGCGTTCCGTATACAAAGCTGCCGAAGCCGCGATTGTACGGGTTCAGCGGCGAGGTAGCGCTGGAGAAGTACTGCACCACACTGGAGGGCCAGGCAATCCCCGTATCCACCATGACGATGAAGCGCTCGTCCGGGTGCAGGTGCTGCCCGGCATCCCAGTTCACATCCATGAGCCGCAACGACGCCGCGACGAGGATAATCGCGGCCAGCAGCAGCCCCACGGCCAGGGGGTGCAGCCGCCGGTGCGACGCGTCTTCGCCCCCCCACTCGACGTTCGCGTCGCGGGGCGCGGATCCCGCGCGGGCTGGCGGTGCCTTGGTCAGCACGAACCGCGTCCCAGCGCCGGGCCGGTCAACTCGATCGGCTGGGCCAGGGCTGAATCACCCCGCTAGGTGGCCTGCTGCTCCACAGAGCCGGACGGCGGCGCTTTCGGCTTGGGCTTGCCTGCGCGGCGAGCCTTGGCGCGGGCAGCCGGCGCGCCCGCGGCGGCTGTACCGCTGGGCGCTACCACGGCGCTGGCCGAGGTGGCGGCGCTGAGCGCCTCGCCGGTGGGGCCGCCGCCTGCGACCTGGCTTTGGTTTTGATAGTGCCGCATGAGGAAGGCCATCACCGGCAGCGTAGCGAGCATCACCAGCAGCGATGTGAGCTGTGCCTGTTTGAGATCAAGGATGGTGATCGAATTCGCCCGCAGGAAGAAGATGGCGAATTGCCCGAGGCTGTAGAGGAAGGCGTAGAACATGAACAGCAGCCCTGGCGTCTTCACCCGCCCCCGAATACTCCACAGGAAGCCGAACAGCGCCAGCGAGAACAGCAGCTCGTACAGCGAGGCCGGCTGGTAGGCGATGACGTGATCGGGCGCCAGCGAGTTGGGGTTGCTGTACTGGATGGCCCAGGGGAGCGTAGAGGGGTAGCCGATGATGTCGCCGTTCACCACGTTGCCCAACCGGCCGAACGCCTGCCCCAGCGGCAGAAACACCGCCGCCATATCCAGCAGGGCCCAGAAGGGCGCCTTCGTACGCCAGCAGAACACCAGGGCCGTGAGGATGATGGCGAACACCATGCCGTAAAAGGCCATGCCACCCTGCCAGGTGGCAAAGATGTCTTGCGGGTGCTGAATGTAGTAGTCGAAGCCGCCCGGTTGATCCGCCTGGACGACGTAGAACAACCGCCCGCCGATGATACCCAGTACGACGCACCACACGGCCAGGTTGAAGACGAGGTCCTCGGAGATGTGCTTGCGCTTGCATTCCCAACGTGCCAGGGGCACGTTCACTAAGATGCCCAGGGCGATGAACAGTCCATACCAGTGCACCGCCAGCCCGCCAATGCGGAACAGGATCGGATCCAGTGGCATGGTGATGATGGCGATCGGTGGCACGGCGTTACTCCCGAGGCGCGAGCTCGGCGCGAATTATATCGCTGGGGGTGCGCCTCGCAGCAGGCGGGCATACCACCCTGTTCGGCGCAGACCAGCTGCGTGAACCCACCATGCTCGCGGGCCCACCCGCGGGAGCAGATGGGCCGGCTCGGGTGAAGGCCGCGCCCGCCGGCTCCCGCGACCGACCGGGGCCATCGCTGAAGGCGCTGTCAGCCTTCCTGGATAAGCTCACCCTCCCACACCGCCGGCTTGGCCTCCACCATCTCCAGCATGTGCCGGTACCACAAGCGGTGGTCCACGTTGTTGGCATTCTCCATTTCGGCGTCGCGATCGACGAAGGTGGCGATGTTGGTCCACTCCCGCGGGTCCACACGGCTGCGGTAGACGTACGAGCTGATGAAACCCGTTGCCTTAGGCCGGATGGTGCGCTTCCACTCCTCGTTGTGCTCCCGCAGCGCCTCTTCCTGCCCCTCGCGCACTCGGTAACGGAGGATGGTCATGTACATGCGTGCTGAATACTACGCCCTGCAGTTGCCGCACCGGCGGACGCATGTCATGATTGCGGGGTCCTGATCGCGTAGCTCAGTTGGATAGAGCGCAACCCTGCGGAGGTTGAGGCCGCTGGTTCGAGTCCAGTCGCGATCACGCTTCCCGCTGCCAGCGCTTCTCGTCCGCTGCCGACACCCACCTTCCGGCTCAGCCTTAGGCGCTTAGCTCAGCCTGCACGGCGGCGGTCATCTCGGCCTGGATCTCATCCCGCCGCGCCGGCGACTTGGCCTCAAAACGCAGCGTGAGGTTAGGCCCGGTGTTGGAGGCGCGGACCAGGCCCCAGCCATCGGGAAACTGAACGCGAATGCCATCGATGCTGAGCGACGGCAGTTTGCTGTAGCGTGCTGCCACGCGCTGCACCACAGCCTCCTTCACCTCATCAGCACAGGGGACACGCAACTCGGGCGTGGCGTACCACGGCGGCACATCGGCCAGTTCCAGCCGCACGCTGGACCGGCGCCGGGTGAGATAGGCCAGCAGCTTCGCGGCCGCCCACAGGGCATCGTCCAGAAAGTGGTTCTCCGCGTAGAACATGTGGCCGCTCGCTTCGCCGCCCAGTATCGCGTGAATCTGCCGCATTTTGAGCTTTATGAGCGAGTGGCCAGTCTTCCACAGCAACGGCCGGCCGCCGGCCGCGGCGATGGCGTCGATCACGCCTTGCGAGGTCTTCATGTCCAGCACAATCTCGCTGCCCGGCAAGGCATGCAGCACATCGCGCGCGA
Source organism: Chloroflexota bacterium (assembly GCA_035532895.1). Lineage (GTDB taxonomy): Bacteria > Chloroflexota > JAJPGV01 > JAJPGV01 > JAJPGV01 > DATKQD01. The sequence continues at coordinate 6,631 of DATKQD010000092.1, read as the reverse complement.
GCAGCAGCACAATGTAGTCGGCTTCGTGCCGCTCGCCGGCATCGTCGATCACGCCCAGGCGATCGCCATCGCCATCGAAGGCCAGGCCAATGTCGGCGCGCTCTTCTCGTACCTTCTCCTGCAGGTCGCGCACGTTCTCCGGCATCTGCGGATCAGGCGGATGGTTGGGGAAGTGGCCATCGAGGTCGCAGTGTTGCTCCACAACGTTGCAGCCCAGGGAGCCGAGGAATTCCGGGTAGAACTTGCCGGCCACGCCGTTGCCGGTGTCGACCACCACGGTGAATGGCTCCAGGGGCCCGATGTGGCGGCGTACGTACTCAAAATAGGAGGCGGTAACGGACATCTCCTCGCGCCCCCCGCGGCCGGTGACGAAGTCACCCGCGATGATGGCGCGATAGAGGTCCTGAATCTCATCGCCGGCGATCGGCAGCGCTCCCTTGCCCACAAGCTTGAAGCCGTTCTCGTCCGGCGGGTTGTGGCTGCCGCTCACGTTGATGCCGCCATCGAAGCCGTGCTCCGCCACTGCGTGGTACAGCAGCGGCGAGGTAGCCAGCCCAATGTCGGTCACGGCGCAGCCAGTGGACAGCAACCCCTCCACCAGGGCATCCCGCATAGCATCGGACGAGAGGCGGTTGTCGCGCCCCACGGCAACGCGGCTACCGCCCTCCCGCTGCACCCGCGTGCCGAAGGCTTTGCCGATGCCGGCAGCAGTTTCCTCATCCAGGTTCGCGCCTACTTTGCCGCGAATGTCATAGGCACGAAAGATCTCGGCTTGTGCTCGCATGGTCTGTCGCCTCGCTCTACCAGGTCGTATGCTCCGGCGCCCTTCTATCCAGCAGGCGGTGTGCCAGCTGAACGGCCGTCGGGCCCTCCCCCTTTCGGGGTTTTCGCGTCTATTCTCCCAGAATTGCGCCGGTCGGCTCCAAAACCGGGTGCTAAAATTCCGTGGTTTTAACCAGGCTTGCAGCCTGCGATCACTAGTCCTAGCAGCGAAAGCACCCCGCAAACAACCACTAAGGAGCAGTACCGCATGGGTATCGTCTGGCTCGTTCCCGCTGCCGGCTTGGCAGCAATTCTCTTCGCCTTCTATTTGGCGAGGGATGTCCTGGGGCGGGATAAAGGCACACCGGCTATGCAGGAAGTCGCCGCCATGATTCTCGAGGGCGCCAACGCCTTTTTGCGGCGCCAGTATCGCACCATCTCCGTACTGGCTGTCGTCACAGCCGTCATCATCGGCCTCATCGTGGGCGGCTTCGACCACAACCCGCAAGAGGGGCTGCTCACCAGCATCGCCTTCCTGCTGGGCGCGGCCTGCTCATCGATCTCCGGCTACATTGGTATGGGCATCTCCGTGCGTTCCAACCTGCGCACGGCTTCGGCGGCGCAGCGTTCGCTGAAGGACGCCATCACCGTGGCGCTGCGCGGGGGCGCCGTATCCGGCTTCTTGGTCACAGCCCTCAGCCTGCTGGGCGTGGCCGGCATCTTCGGCTTCTACAGCGCCATCCTGGGCCACTCCGTGGCGAACACGCCGTTCCTTATTGTGGGTTACGGCTTCGGCGCCAGTTTCGTGGCGCTGTTCGCCCAGCTGGGCGGCGGAATCTACACCAAGGCCGCGGATGTGGGCGCGGACCTGGTGGGCAAGGTGGAAGCCGGCATCCCCGAGGATGACCCACGCAACGCGGCCGTGATCGCGGACCTCGTGGGCGACAACGTGGGCGACTGCGCCGGCCGCGGCGCCGACCTGTTCGAGTCCATGTCAGTGGAGAACATCGGGTCCATGATCCTCGGCGTGGCCATCTACAACCTGACCACCCCGCACAACATCGCCTGGATCTTCTTCCCGCTCGTGCTGCGCTCGTTCGGGATCATCGCCACCATCGTCGGCCTGCTGTCCGTGCCGGCCTTCGCCCGGCCGGGCAAGGATGCGATGTCGGCCCTGAACGGCGGCTATTACGTGGTTTCCGCCCTTTCGGTAATCGGCCTGTTCCTGTCCACCTACATCATGATGGGCAGCAGCTGGGGCTGGTTCTTTCTGTGTGGCATCGTCGGCATTCTGGTTGGCATCAGCTTCGTCTACATCACGCAGTACTACACGGCGGGCGCCTGGCGGCCAGTGCAGGAAATTGCACGTGCCTGTATGACCGGACCCGCCACAACCATCATCACCGGCACCGCCGTGGGCTACGAAACCACGGCCCTCACCGCCATTTCCATCGGCATCGCCCTGGTAGCTTCGTACATGCTGGGCCAGGCCTCCGGGCTGCCCAATGCCGGTATCTACGGCACGGCCGTGGGCACCATGGGCATGCTCATGTCTGCCGCCTATGTGCTGGCAATGGACACCTTTGGGCCCATCACCGATAACGCCGGCGGCATCACCGAGTTCGCTCACGCCTCTGCCGGCGCCCGCGAGATCACGGATGCGCTGGATGCTGTCGGCAACACGACCAAGGCCCTCACCAAGGGCTACGCGGTGGCATCGGCCGGCCTGGCCGCCTTCCTGCTCTTCTCGGCTTACCTGGACCGGGTCAAGCAGCTGCTGCTCGCATCGCCCAATGGCGCGGCGCGCGTGGCCAAGCTCGTCACCAACCCCAGCGACCCACTGCCAGTGAACCTCTCGCACGTAGAAGTGTTTGTTGGCGCGCTCATCGGCGCCATGCTGGTGTACCTGTTCAGCTCGCTGGCCATCCGCGCCGTGGGCTCCGCGAGCGCGGAGATCATCGAGGAGACGCGTCGGCAGTTTCGCGAGGACCCCGGCATCATGGCCGGCACCTCCAAGCCGGATTACGGCCGCGCGGTCGACATCACGGCTCGCGCGGCGCTGCGCACCATGATCGCCCCCGGCCTGCTGGCCGTACTCACGCCTGTTGCGGTTGGGCTGATCTTCCGCGCCACGGGTAGTCTGGATGGCAACGCCGGCTGGGAGTCGGTGGCTGGGGTGCTCATGGTGGGCACCATTGCCGGCGTGATCCTGGCGACGTTCCTGAATAACAGCGGCGGCGCCTGGGACAACGCCAAAAAGTTCATCGAGTCGGGCCAGTTGAAGGACGCCGCCGGCAACGTGCTGGGCAAGGGCTCCGACGCCCATGCCGCCGGAGTGGTGGGCGACACCGTGGGTGACCCCTACAAGGACACCGCCGGCCCCTCGCTGCACGTGCTGATCAAGATGCTCAGCACCATCACTCTGGTGTTGGCTCCTCTGTTCGTCTCGTAACACGCGCCCGCCCAACGGGCAGCAGAAGAGGGGCAGGCCTGTTGGCCTGCCCCTCTTCGCTCTCCGTTGACTCCTCATCGCGCCGACCGGACGCTGAACGTTCTGCCACGTCCGCTGATCTGAGAAATTCATTTTCAGCGATTTCTCAGCGGCCCCTCCTCGAATACTTGGGACGTTCCCCTAGTTTGACTGTGTAGAGCGCCCTAGCGCATCACATTTCTGACGAAGGAGAACCTCGTCCATGCGATTCAACCATCCCCTTTTGACCGTGTGCTCGGCACTGATCGTGGCGGCCGCGGCGGTTCCCTCAGTGGCAGCGGCGGCTTCCACTCCTACACCGCCTGCCGGTGCGACCGAAGTCACGGGTAGCATCATCTGGCACGAGCGCGTCGGGCGCGACACTCCACTGGCCAACGTCGGCGTGCTGCTCAACAGCAACGGGTCCGATATCCTGATCAGCGTGCCCAAAGGGACGCCAATGTACCGCAAGTTCTGGGGTGTGTCCGGGCCCAGCGAGCTCCACGACGGCGACACACTGCATGCCTGGGGCAGCGCCTCATCCGGTAGCGCGAGCATAGTCCGCGCCCAGATGACCCAGGACATCTCCATTCAGAATGCCGCGGCGGAAGCCACCGGACAGGTCCTGTTCCGCGACGACGGCTTCGTTTACGTGCAGGTCGCCAGCAAGCCCGATGGGAGTCCCATTGGCAGCGTCCTGGTGGCGGAGCGCAGCAGCAGCCTGAAGGTCACCCTACCGGGCGGCCTGCCCGGCCAGTGGTCCGACATTCGCGCCGGAGAAACGGTCAATGTCGGCGGCACCTATGACTCCGCCTCGCAAGCTATGTACGACACCGACCACATCGCCATCCAGGCCGTGGTCCCGGCAGCATAGGAGCACACGATGAGCATCAAGATGCCAAGATCGCGCTTGCTGGCACCGCTCTTCGCCGTCAGTTTGCTGGTGGGGCCTGGCTTCGCAGCGGTCAGCCTGGCATCTCCGGCCGACAGCGGAAGCCCAGCGGGAACTCCCACTTCGGGCGCGTCCAACCCGCGCGGACAGCTCCTCCTGGAAAGCGACGTGCTGGGCGCCGGCGTGATGCAGGAGAATGACGGCACGATGTCGGCCCTGTTTCGGCTGCGCGCCGGGCCAACCGAGAAGTCGGCCCACGGCGGGAACCTGACGTGGGCCGCGCAGGACGGCTCGGAGGCCTACAACGGCGCCATAAAGTCGTACTCGGTGAGCGGGGCCAGCGCCACCATCACCGGCGCCGGGCCGCTCTTCAAGAGCGACGGCACGCGCGTTCGGGTGCAGTTCAAGCTGACGGTTACCCCCGGCGAGGCGGGCCAGGCGACGGCCAACCTCACCTTTACCGGCAAGAACGTAAGTATGGATTGCCAGGACACCGTCCAGGTTGGATTCATCGCTTTGGGACCGCTCGCCGGAGGCGATGCCAGGGCACAACTCAAGAGCGTCAAGTCTGACATGACGACGCTGCGACAGGATATCGTGACCTTACGCGGAAAGGACGGCGGCACAGCCCAACAGCCCACGCCTGCTGTCTCTCCCAGCGCATCACCAACAGCCTGACAAACCCACGCCAGGACCGGCGGCCGGTCGACCAACAGTCGGCCAGCCGCTGGTCCTGGCCTGATCCCACGATCGACACGACAGCACTCCCGCAACTCGCGAACCCATGCAGCCTCTGCGCCCAGCCTTCGAGTTCACGGTAGTGCGTTCAGCTATCCCTTGGAGGCGTACCCGCCATCCACAGGAATGGCGGCGCCGGTCACAAAGTTGGAAGCCGCACTGGCCAGGAATACGCCCACGCCGGCCATGTCCTCCGGCCGGCCCCAGCGGCCGGCTGGAGTGCGATCGAGCACCATCTCATTCAGGCCGGGCACGTCGATCCGGGCCTGCTGTGTGAGCTCCGTATCGATCCAGCCGGGGAGGATGGCGTTTACCTGGATGTTATCGGCCGCCCAGGCCATGGCCAGCGATTTGGTGAGCTGCACGATGCCGCCTTTACTGGCCCCATAGGCGGGTGAGTAGGAGGCGCCGAACAACGACATCATGGAGCCGATGTTGATGATCTTGCCGGCACCATTGCGCTTCAGCAGCGGATACGCGGCCTTGCTGCACAGAAACGCGCCCGTGAGATTGATGTTGATGATGCGCGTCCACTCGGCCAGCGTGAGATCATGCGCCGGCTTACGAATGTTAATGCCGGAATTGTTCACCAGGATGTCCAGCCGGCCCAGCTGCTGCTCCAGCGCCGCGAAGGCGCGCTCCACGGATGCCGCGTCCGCCACATCCAGTGCCAGGGGAATAGCGCGCACGCCCAGCTCGGCCAGCTCAGCGGCCGCGGCCGCGGTTCGATCCACGCGCCGCGCCGCAATGGCCACGCTGGCTCCACATTGCGCCAGCCCACGGCCAATGCCCAGGCCGATGCCACTGTTTCCGCCGGTGATCAATGCCACCTTGCCGCTCAGGTCAAACAGCGCCTCTGCCTTACTCATTTCATGCCTCTTTTGTCAGCTCTTAACATCGCTTCCTGAGGCGCCCGCATGCACCTTTCGACAAAGGGGAGCCGAGCGCCGTGGGCTTGGACGAGTGTACTCTCCGTGCCGTTCCGGGTTCGTGGCCTTGCGTTTGGAGCTGAGGGGGCGTACAACGTAGGCAAGACGAAGCCACGGGCACCCAAGCCCGGGCAGGGAAGCCTGCGAGAAAGAGGAGACGTATCCCAATGGCTCAAACCAGCACGGCAGAGAAGCCAGCCGCCAAGATCACCGTTCGCCCCAATCGGCTCCACCACGCGGCCTGGGTCACGCGGGACCAGGAGGCCACGCGTCACTTCTACGAGGACATCATTGGCCTGCCCTTGGCTGCCACGTGGTGCGAACGGGGCATGGGCACGCCCGAGCGCGAGTACTGCCACACCTTCTTCACCTGTGGTGACGGCGGCGCGCTGGCGTTTTTCCAGTACGCTGACCAGGACGAGCGGCCGGTGGAACTGAAATCGCCGGGGCACCTCGCCTTTGAATGCGACCACGAAACGCAGCAAGGCATCGCCGACCGCCTGCGGAGCAACGGCATCGAGCCGCGCATCACCGACCACGGGTACTGCGTTTCGCTTTATGTCAACGATCCCAACAACCTGCGCCTGGAATTCACGGTGGACCACGCGGACATCGAGAACATCAATGCGCGCCAGCTGCAGAACGCCCACGCGGACCTCGCCCGCTGGCTCGCCGGCGACCACACCCCGAACAACGACATCCGCCCCCACTGAGGGGCTCAGCCTGCTGGCCGGGACGATGAGCCGAGGGCGAACACACGTCCCCCGGGGGATTGCGATATCCCGCGGCCTCATCCTCCCCGGCGAGCAGACCAGTTTTACAGCGGCGTTCGGGCGAGGA
>DATKQD010000091.1:0-2561 GCA_035532895.1 Chloroflexota bacterium | reverse complement strand
CAACATCAGTTCCGCCGCGGACGCAGCCGCGGCGCTGACGCCACTGGCCGGTAGCGCCGCCCACTTCCTGTTCGGCATCGGCTTCATCGGCATGGGGCTGCTGGCCATCCCCGTGCTGTCGGCCTCAGCCGCGTATGCGATGAGCGAGGCCTTCGGCTGGGAAGTGGGTCTCAACCGCTCCTTTCGCCGGGTGCCGCATTTCTATGGCATCATGGCCGCCGCCACCGCCGTCGGCCTGGCGCTCAACTTCACCTCCATTAATCCCATCGACGCGCTGCTGTATACGGCCATCATCAACGGCGTGATCGCCCCCATCCTGCTGGTGGTGATCATGCTCATCGCCAATAACCCGCGGATCATGCTGGATCGCCTCAATGGCTTCTGGAGCAACCTGTTCGGCTGGATTACCACGGTCGTGATGGGCGCCGCGGCCATCGCCCTGTTCCTGACACTGGGCCACTGAAGTCCGCCACACAACGGCAGATTTTCCCAGGACGTTTTACCCATCAGGTGCTGGGGTGCCCGACAAAGTTTTGCGTAGGAAGCGAGCGGCTAGAGCGAAGAACCTAACGGGCAGCGATATGTCTCGTTAAGACAAGTGCCCGGCAACTCGCCGGAGCTTGGCCGGCGAGGAGCAGTCGATGGCTGAAAGGGATGACCAGCAGGCACCAGGACCGGAAGATCTCCAGCAGGAGTTGCACCGCTGGTGTGAGGAACATCCACAGGCGACACTGGCGGAAATCGAACAAGCCCTGGAGGAGCATCTGAATCGATTGCGGCGGCGGCTATTGGAGAACGAGTTGGCGCCACGCGGGAAGAGAGGCGCCAGCGCAGCCTGTCCAGCCTGCGCGGGGCAGTGCGAGGCGCGAGGGCAGCGAGAGCGGACGCTGATCCTGCCGGGCGACGAGCAATTGCGGCTCGAACGAGCCTACCTGGTGTGCCAAGGTTGCGGCCTGGGCCGCTTCCCGTTAGATGACGTGCTGGAGCTGTTGCCTGGCTCGCTCAGTCCGCGGTTGCAGCAAGCCGTTGTCCGGCTGAGCACGTCGTTGCCGTTTGGTCAAGCAGCACGAGAGGTGGCGTGGCTGCTGGGCGTGAGCGTCAGCGAGCGGCTGGCCTGCCGGTTGACCGAAAAGGCCGGAACCACGAGCGTGGCGCTGCACGCGCTGGAAGTGGAGCGCGTGGAACGGGAGCAGCCGCCACCGCCAGCCGGGCCTGCGCTCCAGCAAGTGAGTGCCGATGGCGCCATGGTGCCGCTGCTGCATGGCCAGTGGGCCGAGGTCAAGACGGTCGCCATCGGGACGGTGCTGAGTGCGCCCGGCCCAGACGGAAAAGCCATCCCGCGGGCGACGGACATCTCCTATTTCTCCCGCCGAACCGATCATGAGACCTTCAGCCGGCTCGCTCTTCCCGAATTCCACCGCCGTGGCACCGAGACCGCCACGGTCGTTGTCGGGGTGATGGACGGCAGTGAGTGGCTGCAAAAGTTCCTGGACATGCACCGGCCCGACGCCGTGCGCATCCTCGACTTTCCGCACGCCGTCGAGCATCTGGCCGCGGCGGCTCAGGCATCATTGGGCGCTGGCACCCCGGACACCAAGGCCTGGCTCGACGAGCAGTCCACGATCCTCCGCGCGGGAAACCCCGACACCATGCTGGCGGCGCTTAAGGCGCTGCGCACCGCGGCTGCTGACCCGCTCCTGGCCGAGGCCGCTCGGGACAACGCGCTCGCCTATTTCACGAAACGGCGTGAGCAGATCGCCTATGCCACCTTCGAAGCCAAGGGGTATCCCATTGGCAGTGGCATGGTCGAGAGCGCCAACAAGCTGGTCGTTGAGGCGCGCCTGAAGGGCAGTGGCATGCACTGGGCCGGCGACCACGTCGACCCCATGCTCAGTTTGCGCACGAGCTTGTGCAGCGGCTCGTGGGCAGAGACCTGGCGCCAGATTGCGCCGGCCCAGCGGACCGACGCCCATACCCGCGCCGAGCGCCGCCGGCGAGCCCGCCATGAAGCTCGGCAGCCTGACCCCGATACCGTTGCACCCGCTGCAGCGCCAGTCTCCCCTTCGCCCATTCCATCCAAATCACGCCGACTACTCCCGCCCAAGATGGTCAACGGTCGTCCCACCGCCGACCATCCCTGGCGTCAACCCCTCAACCGCCATCAAGCCGTCGGCTGCTAGCTACGCAAAACTTTGTCGGGCACCCAAGCTGTGTATAGGAAGATTGGGCTATTAAAGCTTGGGCGTCGTGCGCGCGAATCCAGGTGTGCACCCCGCCGGGCAGCAACGACCGTCCTGCCCCGCGATTCTTACAATCCAGTGTGGACGACGTGCTGGCGGGCTTTCACCCGGCGGTGAGTGGCTGGTTCCGCGAGCGCTTCGGTGAACCGAGTCCGCCGCAGCGGCTGGGCTGGCCGTCGATTGCCGCCGGCAAGCACACGCTCATTCTGGCGCCAACCGGCTCCGGCAAGACGCTGGCGGCGTTTCTGTGGTGCTTGAATGAACTGTACGAGCATCCGGCCGAGGGCGTGCAGGTGCTGTACGTGTCGCCGCTCAAGGCGC
>DATKQD010000090.1:0-5649 GCA_035532895.1 Chloroflexota bacterium | reverse complement strand
GTTTTTCCCGTCCACCTTGGCCGAGTTGTCGCGGAACCCGCAAGCCTGCGTGGTGCAACCGGGCGTGTCGTCCTTCGGGTAGAAGTAGACGATCACCTTCTTGCCACGCAGCCCGCTCAGGCGAACCTTCTCGCCCTTGTCCGAAGCCAGCTCGAAATCCGGTGCCGTATCGCCAATTTTGAGATCTGCCACGCCTGTAGCTCCTGTTTTCCGGCCGAAGTGTGAAGACGTGGGCACCCTTGCGCCCTAACCGTCTGCCTGCCAACCAGTGTACACCGACACTCCTACCGCGAGAGGCGAACTCCCAGGACACCAACTGCACGTCGCCAAGCGCCGGAGGGTCGCCCGGCCTGGCGAGTCTGAAAGTCAGCGCCGGACTCACGCGGCCTCCAACTCATCGCCTACAACTTGGTAAGGGCGATTACGGGAATGACCCGCTTGGTGCGCGACTGATACTCAGCGAAGATGGGGTACGCGGCCGCATGCGTGGCGTACAGCCGGTCGTGCTCCTCGCCCTCCACGGGTGTAGCTCTGGCCTGATACTTCTCCCGGCCCACTTCGACCGTGACGACGGGCTGCTTGCGCAGGTTGTGATACCAATCGGGGTGCTTGTCCGAGCCGGCGCGCGACCCGAAGATGAGCAGCCGATTGCCATCGGCCATGTACATCACCGGCACAGTGCGCTCGCGACCGGTTTTGGCGCCGGTGGTGGTGAGCAGCAGCGTTGGTCCGCTGCCACCAGCTTGGCCAGCGCTGGCGCGGAACTCCTCGATGACTTTGATGTTGTGGGCGTGACGCTCTTCTGCTTCAGACATGCTGATCAGGGTATACCCTTTTCGTCTGATCGCCGCCCAGAATCTCTGGCGCACCTCTCGCCAACCACTCCTGGGTTCACCCGGGGGTCGCATCCGCTGCCGACCAGCCATGCCTTGGCCGCAACGTGATGGCTGAGGGCCAGCTGGTCGCGGGTGAGCGGGTCACCGTGCTGGAGGAGGTGTTGACCACCGGCGCGCAGGCCATCGCCACTTCCGCCAAACCTCAGCAAGCGGGAGCCGAGGTCATCCACCTGGTGGGCGTGCTGGACCGCGAAGAGGGCGCCACAGAGCAGATCCGCCAGGCCGGCCTGGCGTACACGCTCCTGCCGCGCACCTCGGACTTACCGGTTTAGCCGGGGCGAAGCTGGCGTTCTGGCCGGGAAGAGCGTCCACTCTACCTGCCAATGGGTGAGCAACCCCGGGTGGTTCCTCGGGCCTGCTCACCTCTCAGTCAGTGGTTCTTCCGCAGCTGGTCCGAGGTCTCATGCTCTGGTACTCAGCTAGAAGTTAGGCCGGAAAGCCATTGGCGGCCCTCAGCCTATCCCCTGTCGCCACAGTTGGCGAGCTCAATCGACGCTCCGGAGGAGCCCCACCCCGGCCGCCGCGGCAGGTTTCCGGCCGAACTTCTAGCCTCGAAGCAGCGTCAGCCTTCGGCGATTGAAACCCGCCAGTGGATGCGGTCTTCCTCCGGCGGGTAGTCGCCGGCGGCCTTGTGATAGGAGCAGCGGTTGTCCCAGATAACGATGTCGCCCTTGTGCCAGACGTGTCGGTACTGGGCCTCCGGCTGAATCATGCGCTCGGTGAGCTCATCGATGAGGTCATCGCTCTGCTGCTGTTCGAGCCCTTCAATGCGCAGGATCTTGCCGGGGTCGAAATAGAGCCCCTTGCGGCCGGTTTCAGGATGAGTGCGAATGATCTCGTGAAAGACTGGTGGCTTGCTGCGTGCCTGCTCATCCAGGAGGGCGGTGCGGCCCTGCCGGCCGCCGTAGATAAAGGCGCCCTGGCGGCCTTCGAGGCGCTCCTTGAGTGGCGCCGGCAGCGCATCATAGGCGGCATACATACTGGCGAAATGGGTGTCCCCACCCTTGCTTGGAATGGCCACGGCATAGAGCTGGGTCGCCTTGAAGGACACCTCGTCGTAGGCTCCGTCAGTGTGCCAGCCCTCGGCGCCGCGCAGGTAAATGGCCATGTTCAAGGTGCCGTCCGGCAGCCACTTGTCGACGCCCAGCATGGTCAACTCTGGATACTTGGGATGGCGGGTGCTCTTGGAGGGATGCGCCAGCAGCCGGCCAAAGCGCCGGCTGTAGGCCAGGAACTCATCGATCTCCAACTCCTGGCCCGGCACCACCAGCACGTTGAAGTTCAGCCAGGCCTGATACATCGTGGCGAAGCAGTCGCCGTCCAGCTTCTTGACATCCACGCCGCGCACTTCAGCGCCAATTAGCTGGCCAAGCTGCCTGACTTCAATCATGATCGGGGCCAAACTACCACTCTGGGGGAGTCGCGTCCAATGGGCCGCTCCGGGTACCACGGCCGCGGCGCCGGAAACGCCCTGGATAGTTCCTGACCACGGGTCAGCCATCGCCCGCGGCGGCAATTGAAAGCGTCTTCGCTTGTCCGCTACTATGCCTGGATATACACCGATCTGCACTCAGATTCGGGGCTCTTCGACACCGGGCACTCTGCGAGCCAGCGGGTCACAACCGCGAATTTGAAAGCGCGGATGGTGTCAGCCTTTAATGGCTGGCCGGTACTTCTCTAGAGGCAGTCCTGGCCAAGCAGGATGGGAATGGAAATGTCCTCATCGACGTCCGGCCAGTGGACGCCGACGCCGCTGCCAATGAGTCGCCAGTGCGACCGCTGTTCAGTGGTCGCGTTTGTCAGCCGCTCCGACCATTCGAGGGGCATGCCAACCTCGCGTCCATCAGCCAACTGGAAGTAAACCATCGAGTCGTCGAACCGCACTCCACTGGCCAGCGGCGGGCTATCGATTGTGAACGGTGTTCCAGCCACTCAGTAGTTCCTCCACATGCTCGGCAATCACAGACTCGATGCGCCGAAGCTCATGATCAGCGTAGCCCTTGTTGAATGCCAAAGCAATCGGCGTCAGCCAGAACTTAGCTTCGCCATCTCCCGAGTCGACGTGAATGTGCGCCGGCTCCCTGCCCTCCTGCATGTAGAAGAAGAACCGCAGGCCGCGGACGCGAAGGATGGTCGGCATCGCTGATCGACAGGATAGACATCTCCCGCCGTCGATGAAGACGAGGTGTCACTGGCCCTGCGACTATCCCTCCCGACGAGCCCTTCGGCAACTCTGACTTCTGAGTCAAGCTTCACCTTGGGTAACCGCGACTTATGCGCCCCCCACTCCAGCTGGCAGCGTGAACCCGGATCGCCGCCGGCTTCGCGTGCCTCTTGGAACGCCTACCGCGGCGAACGTCGCCTGAGGCAAGCGCCTGGGAAAGCACATCCTGTTGTGCCAGGTGGAAACCCGCGGACGTCTGGCAGCCATCGCTGGCCGCCAGACGCGCCGCCGAATTTCCCCGGATCAGATGGCCGCCGCGAGCCCTCCCGCGGGCGTGGCGGGCACTTCCGCGCCGTAGTCCGCGGCGCTGGTTTCGTCCTGCCCGGCCGCCATGTTGGCAGCGCGGAAAATCCAGGTGAGCACCGCCGCGACGATGAGATTAGCGATGACCGCGTACAGGGCCGCGTAGCCGGGCAGCTTGAAGCCGCCAATGGCCAGAGGGTAGATGGACGACTTGAAGCCCTGTGACAGTGCCATGTAGGTGCCGAGCGCCATGCCCACGGCCCAGCCGATGAGCAGCGCGTAGCGGTGCAGCCAGCGCGTGTACAGGCCGATGGCGATAGCCGGCAAAGTCTGGATGATCCACACCCCGCCCAGCAGTTGCAGGTTGATGGCGTACTGCGTTGGCGCGAACAGAATGAACAGCAGCGCACCTGCCTTCACCACCAGGGACACCAGTTTGGCCGTGGCTGATTCTTCGGCGTCCGTGCAGTTCTTCCTGAAATACTCCCGATAAATGTTGCGGGTGAAGAGATTGGCCGCGGCGATGGACATGATCGAAGCCGGAACCAGCGCGCCGATAGCGATGGCGGCAAAGGCAAAGCCGGCAAACCAGGACGGGAACATCATGTTGAACAGCGCCGGAACGGCCCACTGCGCGCCATAGGTCCTGCTGGGCTGGATGCCAGCGGCAATGGCCATGTAGCCGAGCAGTGCAATGGCCCCCAGCAGGAAGCTGTAGGCCGGCAGAAGCGCCATATTGCGCCGCACAACATCCCGCCGCTGCGAACTGAGCACCCCGGTGATGGAGTGCGGATACATGAACAGCGCCAGCGCCGAACCGAGCGCCAGCGTGGCGTACGCCGGAAAGGCCGCCGGCGACAGCAGCAGCTTGGGTTTAGGCACAGCCGCGAAGATGTGCCCGAACCCTCCCAGATGCACCGGTATGGCGATGACCGCCACCAGCACCGTGATGTAGATGATGCTGTCTTTGACCAGGGCGATCATGGCCGGCGCTCGGAGCCCACTGAAGTAGGTGTAGGCGGCCAGGATCACGAAGGCGATGACCAGCGGCAGGTCGCCGGCGATGCCCATAGCCGCCAGCACCACCTCAATGCCCACCAGTTGGAGGGCGATGTAGGGCATGGTGGCCAGGATGCCGGTGGCTGCCACCGCCAGCGCCAGCGGATGGCTGTCATAGCGCCCGCGCACAAAATCGGCCGGCGTGATGTAGCCGTGTTTGCGTGCCACGGACCACAGCCGCGGCATGAGGACGAAAACGAAGGGGTAGACGATGATGGTGTACGGCAGCGCGTAGAAGCCGATGGCGCCGCTGCCATAAACCAGTGCCGGTACGGCAATGAACGTGTAGGCCGTGTACAGGTCGCCACCTAACAGGAACCAGGTGACGAGCGTCCCAAAACGCTGGCCACCCAGGCCCCACTCATTCAACAGCCCCAGGTCGCCGCGCCGCCAGCGCGCCGCCAGGAAGCCCATGACAGTGACCAGGAGGAAGAGGATGATGAAAACGGAGAGCGCCGTCCAGTTAATCATGAGGGGTCATCCGATAGACGAACGCGGTGATGAGGCCGGAGATGATCACCCACAGGAACTGGTACCAGAAAAAGAACGGGATGCCGCCCAGTGTGGGTGCCACGGCCGAATATGTCGGCACCCACAGCATGGCGATGAAGGGAAACAGCAGTAGAACGTAGATCCAACGGTTCAAGTGCCCTACCTCCCTCTAAAAGTTGCGGCTTTTTACCACATACCTTTTCCGAGGACAAGTCACTTGTTGGGCTTGGGTTGGCGACCTTGGCGGTGGCGCTCTGGTTCATGGGTTGACTTACGCCGTCACCACGCCGGTTCCGGACCACCAGCAGGGGCAACACAGCTGCTGGAGGGGGCGGAAGGAGTAAGCAGGTGAAGCGCCGGTATCCTTGCAAAAGCCAGCGCTGATCGCGGGGCAGGTTTCAAAGCGCGGGTTCGTCAGCGCACCTGCCGGAGAGGGCTTTAGGAGCACCTCCTGGTTCTTGGGCTATGATTCGTCACCGGGAGAGTCGAAGTGTGCACATAGGCACGCGGTTATGCGCGTCCTGATCCAGGCGTCCTCGGAAGGGCCTGGGATGCAAGCGATCAGCCAGTTGACAGGAGCCGTAGCGGCGCTTGTCCGCCAGTGCGAGGCTACCGTCGAGCGCAGTTACATCGCGCCGGACTCGCTCGACCTCTTTCTGCTGATGACGTTTCCAAGCCCGGTAGCTCAAGTGGTGTTCGTGGAGGCAGCGCTGCCATCGGCGGGGCTGACGATTC
>DATKQD010000089.1:0-12380 GCA_035532895.1 Chloroflexota bacterium | reverse complement strand
GCTTTTGGTCGGGCGTCTTCGAGGAGCCCGCGCAACGAAGCGAGCTGGCGAGGGTAGAGAGCGCCCTCGCGGTTTGGCCGGAGCCGGAGTTGCCGCGCCGCCGGGCGTGCGGCCCTTCTGCGCTGGCGCATCAGGTTGAGACGGGCTTTTGGCAATCGCTGTCTCACATTCTGGGCGCGGCGATGGTTGCATCAGGCGTCATCAGCGGCAACCTGGTGACGCCCGTGCAAAGCCGTATCTGGGTCCTGTCGGACACGCGGCGAGCCTGAATGGGGGCCTCAGCCGCGCTGAGGCAGCCAGTCGCGCTGAGTTGACGTCAGCTCATCGAAAACGTGACGCGGGTGTGCGCCAGGGCGGTCAGCACGTCCACTGTCTCTCGGACCAGCTCTTCGAGCACCACGTGTGCCGGGCGCAGCTCGCGGATGCTGCCGGATATCTGTCCGCCCAGCTGCATCATCAGGTCATTGCGGCCCGAGACGCGAGCCGCGGCCTGCACTCGGCCGGACACGATGCCCTGCGCGCCCATCGGCAGTGCCGGCAGCCCCGAGCGCTCCCACGATTCGATGACCGGGTTATGCAGGCTCCGCGCGGTTTTGCCCGAGTACAGGCGCGTGACGCGCGTGTCCTCCTCTGTGGCGGAGATGAGGTGCTGCTTGTGCTCCGGCAGGATGTTGGCCTCGGGCGTAGCCAGGAACAGCGTGCCCACCCAAACGGCCTGCGCACCCAGGGCCAGGGCTGCCGCCACGGAGCGACCGCTGCCTACACCGCCGGCAAGCACGACCGGCGTGGGCCTCACTGCATCCACTACCTGCGGCGTGAGCGCAAACGTGCCGATGCGCCCGGTGTGGCCGCCGGCTTCGTGCCCTTGCGCAACGATCACATCAGCGCCATCGGCTTGGACCCGGCGCGCCGCTTTCACGTTGCCTACGAGCCCAAAGACCCTGACGCCGGCCTCGTGCAGCGCGGGAACGTAGGGGCCGGGACTGCCCAGGCCTGCCGCGAACACCGCTGGCTTCTCCTCCACAATGGCGGCGATCTGGCGCGCCTGCACGTCCTGGTAGGCGTAGGGCGTTTCCGTGGCCGGGCGCGGTTGACTGGCCAAGGGCGCATCGGCCGCGGACTGGCTTTCGAGCAGGGCGCGCTCCGCCGCTGGTTGGAGCCCTAGCTCCTGGATGGTGCTGTCCGCCCAGTCCCAGTAGCGCTGGTCAATGCCGCGGCGGGCAGCACTCATGCCACCGCTGCTGCGCGGTCCGATGAGGCTGCCGCCCGCGGGCAGCAGCAGGTCCACCCCAAACGGCTTCTTGGTGAGGCGCCGAATGTGGGCGCACGCTTCGTGGAACTGCTCCAGGTTGCGGCCCGTGCCACCCAGCACGCCCAGCCCACCCGCTTCGGATACCGCCGCGACGAGTTCCGGGCCGGCCGCACCCCCTTCATTGCCCGCGCCCATGCCAGCCAGGATGATGGGGTATTCGATACCCAGCAGGTCGCACAGCGGGGTGCGCAGGATTGGTTGGGCCACGTTACTCCCTTAGTGTGTCCGGTTGGCTGCCACACGGTGCCGTGCAGCAATGGTGCCACGAGGCGAAACATAGCCCACTGTCGCCACCCTCCGGCTCAGTGAGCGGCGTACGTGAGCGCGCTCACCTGGCGAATGAGGCCGTTCAGCTCCAGCAGAGCCAGCGTGCCCGACACCTGCGCTATGGGCAGCTTGGTTTCGCGAGCCAGCTCATCCACGTGCTTTGGGCCGGCGGCCAGGGCGCCCAGCAGTGCCCGTTCCGCGGGATCTTGCGGCTCGAGCAGCTGCTGCATTTCCAACTGGTGCGCCACCATGCCCAGGTTCAGCTCCTCCAGCACGTCATCCGCGGTCGCCACGAGTTTGGCCCCATCTTGAATAAGCCGGTGCACGCCCAGGCTCTGCCGGCTGAAAATACTGCCAGGCACCGCGAACACGTCGCGGCCCTGCTCGCCCGCGAACCGCGCGGTGATGAGCGCGCCGCTGGTTTCGCCTGCTTCGACCACGATGGTACCCAGCGCCATGCCGCTGACGATCCGGTTGCGCGCGGGGAAGTGCACCGCGTCCGGCTGGGCGTCCAGCGGATAGTCCGACAGCACCGCGCCCTTCCGGCTGATGGCGCCGGCCAGCGCCGCGTGCTCGCGCGGATAGATGACGTTCAGCCCGCTGCCCAGCACCGCGATGGTGCGGCCGCCAGCCTCGAGCGCGGCGCGGTGCACCTCGCCATCCACCCCGCGGGCGAGACCGCTGATAATCGTGACGCCCTTCTCCGCCAGATGGTGTGCCAGCTGCTGTGCTGCCTGGCGCCCGTAAGCGGAGGGCTGTCGCGTGCCGACGATGGCCACCGCGACCTCGTCTGCCGGCAGCAGTTCGCCGCGAGCGTATAAGACCATGGGTGGATTGGCGATGTGCCGCAACAGCCGCGGATAGCGCTCATCGGGCCAGCAGATGGCATCCACCCCAAAGGCGCTGAGCTTCCGCAACGCTTCCTCAGGCTGGTGATGCGCCCGCAACTGCTGTACGCCCTGAGCCGAGCGCGAGTCCAGTCCAGCATCGAGTAGGGCCGAAGTTGACGCCTGCCAGGCAGTGGCCAGAGCGCCAAAATGCGTGTACAGGCGTTTGAGCCGGCCGGGCCCAATACCGTCCACCAGCGCCAGGGCAATCCAGAACTCCGCCTCAGGGGTGTGCAAGGGTACGCAGCAGCCTTGAGCGCTGGTGGCGCTTACTTATCTGGCCGCGTGAGCCGTTTTGCTCATGCTGCTCAACAACTCGCCGTTGCGCCAGCAATAGGTGCGCCGCTGGAAGCACAGCGCCTGCTCCTCGGCTGTCTCGGGTGGCATCTCCTGCAGGCAATACACCTCATACAGCACCAGCTCCCCGTTCTCGGTGCGACGCCCATCCTCCACGACCCACCGCTCCCGATACCAGCAGCAGGCGTTCTCGTGGCGGCGAAAGGAATTCTGCTCTTGCATCATGTGGAGTCTCCCTACCAGCCGCGCTCGCGGCGGCCGCGGGATGCCCGCAATGCTAGCGGGAGCCTCCTCGGCTGTCAACCGAGCGGTGAGCGCGCAACTTTAGGCAGGGTGTTGGGCCAGCCGGGCGTACTCGGGCAGGGGTGCGCCGACAAGCGGCAGAGCATAACTCCGGAACGCCGGGCTGATGAAGGTGCCGGCGGCGTCCAGGAAGTCGCGAGGAAGGGTGCGCACGCCATTGGCGACGGCGCCCAAGGGAGCCAGCCCGGTGCGGCAGGCGTAGCCGGGGCCCGGCTCGCGCAGCAGAGTCACCATCTGGCCGGTGGCGCCCTTTACGGCCTGGCGAACACCAGCCTGCCCCAGCACGTAAGCCTCCTCTTGATCCGTGCTCGACGCGAGGGGGATAGACATCCGCTGCAGCGTGCCGGGCTTGTCGAAACGAGCGCGCAAGCCAAACGCGCGTTGGACTTCGCGTGCCAGGTAGACCACTGGGCTCTCGAAGTAGGCATGGCCAAAGGCGTCGACAAATGTGGGTTCGCCGCTGCCCAGGGGTTGGCCCCCGGGCCTGGCGATGCGCTCCGGCACCACCGCCACGACGTATCCCAGCCGCTCATACACGCGCTGCACGTCCGCCAGGAACAGGTCCGGCTCCAAACCAATTTCCGGCACGTACACCAGCTGCGGCGCATCCGCTTCATCCCGAGTGGCGAGGGCGCACGCCGCTGCCAACCAGCCGGCGTCACGCCCCATCACTTCGATCAGCTTCACGGGGTCGACATGCCGCATGGCCTCGGTGTCCAACCCGGCCTCCCGTGTGGCGATGGCCAGGAACCGGGCGGCACTGCCATAGCCGGGACAGTGATCCATTTCCGGCAAGTCGTTATCAATAGTTTTGGGTAAGCCAACCACTACCAGGTCCTGGCCGGCATGGTCCGCCAGCGCAGCCAGCCGAGCCGACGTATCGGCGGAATCGTTCCCGCCGACGTAGAGGAAATAGCGCACGTTGTGCTCCCGCAGGATGGCCAGCACCTGGGTCAGCTGATGGTCATTGGGCTTGAAGCGGCACGAGCCGAGCGCGGCCGATGGCGTGGTGCGCAGGGCGGCAACGGTTTCCGGTGTTTCGCGCCCCAGGTCCACGAGCTCGCCCGACAACAGCCCCTCGATGCCGTGGCGCATGCCCAGCACACGCCCCACCGCCGGCTGGCGCGCCGCCTCCTCAATCACCCCGGCCAGCGTGCAGTTGATGACTGCGGTACAGCCACCGGACTGCCCGATGATGAGGTTTGAAGCGGCCATGCGTACCGCAATGATAGGCACGCAACTGCTCCGGGCGATCTTCCGAAAGACCTCGCCGCCTGCTAACATGCGCGCAGGGATCCGGAGAAGAAACGGACCTGTCGCCCGGGTTCGGTGGGGGGTTCCGGACCTAGGGTCGCTGGTTACAGCGCGGTTTTCGGGGAGAGGAAGTCGGATGGCCATCCTCATACTGGCTGAGTTGAAGCCAGGCATGCGGCTCGTGCGCGGCGTGGTGAGCCCGCAGGGTGTCCTGCTCGCGCACCCTGGGGAGGAGCTCACCGAGAAGCAGATACGGCTGTTCAAGATGTGGGGCGTGGCCGACGCCGAGATCATGGACACAGCGCCGCGCGGAGCCGAGGCGAGCGACCTGAAGCCGCACACCTTCGACAGCCTGGCCGACGAGATCGACTTCATTTTCGACCGCGAGCTGGACGACGCCGTGATGTACCGCATCGCCGGCCTGGCCAAGGACCTGGTGGCGCAGCGCGGGCGGCCCCGCTGATGAGCCTCGCCAACCCCGAGCTCGATGCCGTGCTGTCGCGGGTGAGCTCCCTGCCTACGCCGGCCAAGGTCTATGAGCAGGTGACGGCCATGCTGGCCGACCCGAAGACTGCCGCCAAGGACGTCGCAGAGGTCGTATCCGCGGACCAATCGATCACGGCGCGGCTGCTGAAGATGGTGAACTCGCCCTTTTACGGTTTCGCGGAGCAGGTGACCACAGTGAGCCGGGCCATCACCATCATTGGCTTTGAAGCGCTGCGCAACCTCATCCTCGCCAGCTCGTTGATGGAGCTTTTCACGGGCGGCAGCCACCGGCCCATGTTCAGCCTGGAGACGCTGTGGGCGCATTCGCTGGCCACCGGGGTGGCTGCTCGGGCCATCGCCAAACGCACCGGGCACGCAGCCGATGGCGAGGAGTACCTGGTGGCCGGCCTCATGCACGACGTCGGCAAAGCCGTGTTACTGCAGTACTTTCCCGAAAAAGTGGACGCCATCCTGCAGCGGGTACTGGCCCAGGGCTGCCTCTTTTCGGAGGCGGAGCGGGTTGTGCTAGGCAGCGATCACACGGTGATAGGCGCTGCTGTAGCCGAGCAGTGGCGGCTGCCGGCGGTGCTGCGTGACAGCATCGCCTGCCACCATACGCCCCTGCAGGCCGAGGACCCGCTGCGCGCCAGCACTATTCACCTGGCGGACATCCTGGCGCGAGCGCTGCTGTTCGGCTCCGGTGGCGACCAAACCATGCCGTCGCTGGACCGCGCGGGCTACGATCTGCTGCACCTGAACGACGAGAAGCTCCAGCAGATCATGGCCGAGGTGAACCGCGGCCTCACCAAAGAGAACCTGGCCATCCTGGCATGAGCCCCGAAGCAGCGTGGGCCGGGGCCGAGCGACGGGCCGCCGCCCGTTTGGCGCGCCGGGTGGAGGAGCTGCGCGGGACCAATGCCTATCTCAGCCGGACGCTGGCCGGCGTGGAGCTGCTGCACACCTTCCAGGAGCGGCTCGATATTGCCGCCACGCGCGAAGAGCTGGTGGGCCAGCTGCTGAAGCGGGCTCACCAGGTGCGCCACTCACACATCGCCGCTGTTCTGCTGGTTGACGAGGAGACCTACGAGTTCGAGGTCAAGGGCGTGAGCCCGCGCGGCAGCTTGGGCTATGTGCGCGCGGAGGTTGAGTGTCAGGTTGAGGCCGACGTCTTCGGCGCCATGGTCAGCCAGCGCAAGCCCATGGTGGTCGCCACCCGGTCCAGTCAGGGTCCCAATGTCAACGTACGCTCGCTGATCCTGGTGCCACTGATCGCCGGCTTCCAACTGCTTGGCGCCTTGCTGGTGGGGGTGGATATGGAACAGGCAGACGTGCAGCAGGACACGCTGCGCCTGCTCTCCATAGCCTGCAAGCAGTTCGCCCTCACCCTGCGCAACCAAACGCTGTATAACAACCTCTGGAAAGAAAAGGTCAACCTCGAAGTCGCGCGCGACGACCTGGCCACCAAGGTCACCGAGCTCGAAACCACGCGTGACCAGCTGGAGACCAGCCTGCGCGAGCTCAAGCTCAAGACGGCTGAGCTGGAGCACTTCAAGGCCGAACTGGAGCACAAGGTGGCCGAACGCACGAAAGAGCTGGTCGCGGCCAACAAGGAGCTGGACAGGCTGTCCAGCATTGATGGGCTCACCGGCATCTTCAACCGGCGCCACCTGGACGAAGCGCTGGCCAGGGAAAACGAACGGATCCATCGCTATGACGTGCAAACGGCGGTGCTGGTGTGCGATCTGAACGGGCTGAAGAAGATCAACGACGAGGCCGGCCATCTCATGGGCGACATGGCCATCAAGGAAGCCGCCCAGCTGCTGAAGCGCACCGCCCGACGCACGGACACCGTGGCACGGTTCGGCGGCGACGAGTACGTGGTGCTTGCACCGCATACGGCCGATGCCAAGGGCTTCGTGGAGCGCATCCATCGCGGGCTGGACGACTGGAACCGCCAGCATGGCAAGCAGAACTTTGAGCTGAGCCTCTCGATCGGCTGGGCCGTGGCGGACAAGGAAACCGATCTCTTCGCCGCCATGCAGCAGGCCGATGACCGCATGTACAAGGACAAAGAGGCCTACTACGAAGCGCGCGGCGGCAAGCCGCGAGACTCGGCCCAGCACCTGCAGCCACCGGCTTCCTGAGAACGCCTGCCGGGTTTGCTACTATTCGCCCGCGAATGGAGAGCGCGGGCAAGCACAAGCCCTCGGGCGAGCGCGAGTTGCTCGCGGGCATCGCCATCAACGGCCCCTGGCGAGGCTTCGTGCGCGAGGCTCAAAACCCCAAAAAGCGCCACTACGGCTGGGGGTACAGCATGCGTGGCGACCTTTCGGACGAAGTCATCGAAAGCCTCAAGTCCAGCGACAAGGGCCGGCGCATCAAGAATGGCACTCGGGTATACCTCGCCTACTGGGATCCCGGAAAGGACGCGACAGCCACCATCTTTCGCATGGGCTACGTGGACTACATCCGGCGCGACGGTCACTTCATCTCCTTCGCCTTCCATCTCGACGAGATGGTGGACCTGCGAGTGCCCGTCGGCTCCGATCAGGTACTCCTACGCTATGTCGACGCTTCTGCCGTCACGCCAGCCGAACCAGCCCCGAGCCTCTGACGGCGCGCCTACCCAGCACGACGCTTCTGCTCAGGAGCCCCTGGTTCAGCACACGCAACCAGGCCTTGTCAAGGGTGCCACCAGACCGCGAAAAGTGACGGATCGTGTGACCAACGGCCGCGGCCGTGCTCTCCATAACCCGTCTGCGACCCGCCGCCAAGTGGTGGCTCTGGACGAACAAATCGGCCGAGATTGATGGCGGTTAACAAAAGTTTGACGGCAACCGCGGCCCCTGGAAATTATGTTCAGCAGTCATGCGTGGCCTGTGCGGATACGACAAACTCAGGTTGCCGCAGTAGGAGGGTTTGGACATAGCCTTGGAGGCCTCGCTCGTCTATAGTTAGGGCCTCGCCCCACCGGAGATTCTTGACTTTGCAACGATCGGGTCGCTGGTATGGCACGTCCAAATCACGTTGGAGGGCTTGAGGTGTATGGCTGCACTGTTCGAGGAACAAGGCCCTCGGGAGACGGCGTTGGGCGTGATCACCCATGCAGAGGTCGCGTCCGCCAGGCCGACAATGGACGACTACAGTCGCTGCCTGGAGCGGATGGCCACCATCTACGAGCGTCTCTCGCGCATGGTGCTGGACGGCGAGGGTTTGGAGGCCATCGTCGTCACTCTGGGCCACCTCCTCAGCCGGCCGGTGCTGGTGCAGGATCGCTTTTTCAAAGAGCTGGCCAGCGCGGGTGAAGGTTCCAACGAGCTGGCCGTGGCTGAAGTGTTCGAAGATCCGCGCGTCGCGGACCGCGTGAAGCGGGTGATGCAGGAGCACCATCCCGCGCTCTTTCCGCCGTTCCTTGAGTACGGCATGAAGCGCTCCCGCGTGATGGCGCCCATTGTCGTGGGCCGCGAAATGGTGGGCTATCTCTCCATTTTCGAGAACGAGCGGCCTTTGGAGGACATCGAGTTCACCATGGCCGCCCATGCCTCTACCGTGCTGGCGCTCGAGGTGATGAAGGAACGCACCGCTTTTGAGGTGGAGAATCGCCTCAAAGGCAACTTCGTGGAGGATCTCCTCTCCGGCACGCACGCCGAAGAGAAGGCTATGCTCAGCCGCGCCCGCCACCTCGGCTACAACCTCTCACAGCCGCACTACGTTCTGCTGGTCGAGCCGGATGAAACCGGCGTGCCCCAGCGGAGGCGCAGCGAGCACGATGCCGCCCGCCTGCGACATGACATCGAGGAGATCGTCCAAGGGTTCATTCAGAAGAGTGCGCCCGGCTGCATCGCGGCGGCGAAGGGTGGAACGGTGGCCCTCCTCGTTCCGGAGGCGTTCACCGGCCCAACGCCGCAGGCCATTCATGGCCTCGCGAACAACCTGCACACTCGCATCGTCCAGGTACTGCCGGAGGTGCCCATCTCCGTTGGCGGCGGACGCCTGTGCCGCACGGTGGCGGATTACAAGGAATCATTCACAGAAGCGCGCCGCAGCTTGGATATCATGCGCCGTTGTGGCCGCCAGAAGCAGGTGGTGTTTTTCCAGACTCTCGGCGTGTACCGCCTGCTGTCCCTCATCGAGGACCGTGGGGAGCTCAACAAGCTGGCGGAACAAGCGCTCGGGCCGGTGCTGCAGTACGACCGTGTCCACGGCACCCAGTGGGTGCGTACGCTGGGCAATTACCTGGAGAGCGGGCGCAACCTGGACAGTACGGCGCGCTCTATGTTCATCCATGTCAACACCCTCAAGTACCGCCTCAAGCGCATCCAGGACATCGCCGGCCTCGACCTGAACAGCGCCGAGGAGCGCTTCAACCTCCACCTCGCCATCAAAATCCTTCATGCCATCGGACCCGCTTCAGCCTGACCCAGCGCCGCCGTTCTTCCACAGGCCGCCGGTATCTCCGAGCACCGCGTGAGAGTGTGGCTGACCGACTACCGCGGGCACTGGTCAGCGGGCAAGGCGCTGGCGCAGCAGGTCGCGCGCGGCGCAGGCGGCTTGCGCTCGATGGCTGAGGCGGTTCTTCACCTCGGCGGGAACCTCGCCCAGAGTCTGCTGCAGTGCCTTGGGTTGAAACAGCGGATCGTAGCCAAAGCCATGTTCGCCGCGAGGCTGCCAAGCGATGTGCCCCTCGCAGCGGCCTTCCACCACCACCGTGTCGCGGCCTGGCTCAGCCACCGCGATCGCGCACCGGAAGCGGCCGGTACGCAGCGCGTCGGGCACCATGAGCAGCCGCGCCAGCAGCGCCGCGTTGCG
Source organism: Chloroflexota bacterium (assembly GCA_035532895.1). Lineage (GTDB taxonomy): Bacteria > Chloroflexota > JAJPGV01 > JAJPGV01 > JAJPGV01 > DATKQD01. The sequence goes on along the minus strand of DATKQD010000089.1, from coordinate 2,765 downwards.
CTGGGCATCGGTCACGTCGCCTGCCCAGCGACGGGAGTGCACCCCTGGCTGGCCGCCGAGCGCATCCACCTCTAAGCCGGAATCGTCCGCTAGCGTCAGCAGGCCCGACAGCTCCGCGTAGCGCTCGGCCTTAAGGCGCGCGTTCTCTTCAAACGTGTCACCCGTCTCGTCCACATCCTGGGTAATGGCGACGTCTGCCAATCCCAGCAAGCGGAGCGGCAGATCGGCTAGGAGCTCGCGGTACTCTTCCAGCTTGTGAAGGTTAGTGGTGGCGACGAGCAGCGAGGTCACCGCGAGATCGTAACCGGTGGCACAGCCAGCCCTGGGCTGGCCATCTACCTGCACATCCCGTTCTGCCGAACAAAATGCTCATACTGCGACTTCAACACCTACGCCGGCCTGGAGGACCAGGTACCCCGTTACGTGCGGGCGCTGTGTGCGGAGGTGCGGAGCTGCCCTGCCGGCATGGGTGTGGCGACGCTGAATTTCGGCGGCGGCACGCCCTCCTTGCTGCCAGCCAGCGAACTGGAGGCGATCATTGGCACCTGTCGGGACCACTTCAGCCTGGCAGCAGACGCTGAGATCAGCCTGGAAGCCAACCCGGACGATGCATCTGAGTCGTACTTCGCAACCATTCGCTCCCTGGGGGTGAACCGGGTAAGCTTCGGCGCGCAAAGCTTCCACGCTGCCGAATTGAAGATGCTGACGCGGCGGCACACCGCTCAGGCCGCGCTGAACGCCGTGGCCATGGCCAGGTCCGCGGGTCTACGCAACATCAACCTCGACCTTATGTACGGCTTGCCCGGGCAGAGCCTGGCCGCCTGGCGCGAGAACCTGGAAGTCGCTCTCGCCAGCCGGCCGGAGCACCTGTCGCTCTATGCGCTGACCGTGCACGAAGGCCTGCCGCTGGCAGCCGGCATCGCCCGTGGCACCTTTCCCACGCCGGACGATGACCTCGCGGCGGAGATGTACGAGCTGGCCGAGGGGATGGCAGCCTCGGCCGGCTACGAGCAATACGAGATATCCAACTGGTCGCTGGGCGGGAACTTCCCTTGCCGCCACAACCTGGCCTACTGGCGCAACACCGGCTACCTGGGTCTGGGCGCGGGAGCGCATTCGTACTTCCAAGCCCAGCGCAGCAGCAACGAGTGCTCACCCGCCACGTATGCCGATCGTTTGTTAAGCGGACACTCCGCCATGGTGTGGCGCGAACCGATCGGCCTGAAACTCCAGCGAGCGGAAACCGCTATCCTGGGATTACGCCTCAACGAGGGCTGCGACCTGCTGCCCGAAGAACTGGATCGCCTGACCGCCTGTCTCGATGCCGGCCTGCTCGACGTTCAAGCCAGCCATGTCCGGCTCACCGCGAAGGGTCGGTTGCTCTCGAACGAGGTGTTCTGGCGGCTCTTGCCGGAGGATGACGCCCCACACTGAGAGCAACGGCCCGGCATGGTCCTACTCGGGCACCACCTCGGCCAGCATGCGGTAGCCAATGCCCGGCTCCGTGCGTATCGTGTGGGCACCGAGCTTCTTGCGCAGCGAGGTGATCACTGGCCGCAGGTACGCCGTTTCGGCGTGGTAGCGCGGCCCCCAGGCGTTATCCAGCAGCTGGCCGTGGGTCAGCACGCGACCGGCGTTGAGAATGAGCTGCTTGAACAGGTCGTACTCCAGAGGCGTAAGGTGTACCTCTTCACCGTCCACCGTTACCAACCGGGCGGCCAGGTCGACCCGCACGGCGCCCACCTGGCGCACTGTGAGGGCCGCGGGAGGTGCGAGACGGCGCAAGCTGGCTCGGATGCGTGCGCACAACTCCGGCAGGCCAAAAGGTTTGGTGAGGTAGTCATCCGCGCCAGCATCAAGCGCGCGCACCTTCTCCTCCTCATCGCCCATGACGGACAGGACAATCACCGGCACGTCGGCCCGTGTACGCAGCTCCTGGATGACGCGCAGGCCATTCATGCGCGGCATGGCCAGGTCCGTCAACACCACATCCGGGCGCCATATTCCCAACCTCTCCAAGCCCTCCACGCCATCGCGGGCCACCTGCACCTCGTACCCGGCCGCCTGCAGTCCGCGGGCCACGGAGATGCGGACATCCGCCTCGTCATCGATCAGCAGGACGCGTGCGGCCATGCCGCTACGGCGCCGCCGGTGCGCACGCTGCACCTGCCCGGGCGACCTCTGGCGCGGCCGCCAGCGTGAAGCTGAAGGCCACACCATGGTCGCCCACATTCTCGGCCCAGATGCGTCCATGAAGGGCGGTCACCAGTCCCCGCGCGATGGCCAACCCCAAACCGCTTCCACTGACATCGCCAGCGGCACGGTAGAACTTCTCGAATAGACGGTCCAGGTCGGCCTCCGGGAGGTGGCTGCCCTGGTTGGAGACGGTCACGCACACCTCGCCCGGCATGTTTTGCGCACGAATGCAAATGGCTGCTCCGGCGGGAGCATACTTGGCCGCGTTCTCCAGCAGGTTGGCGAGCACCTGGCTCACCATGGTGAAATCAAGCCAGGTAGCCGCCACCGGTTCGGCAATGCTCACCTCCACGCCTCGGCCATCGAGCTCCTCCTGCATGCGGTCCAGCACATCTGCGATAACATCGCTGATGGCCGTGCACTCCAGCTTGGGATGGACCGCGCCAGCTTCCAGGCGCGACACCTCTAGCAGGTCGCTCACCAGGCGCGTGAGGCGGTCCGTTTGCCGATCGATGGATTCGGCCAACTCCCGCTGCACCAGGGGGTCCGCCCCGTTTGTTGCCACCAAA
>DATKQD010000088.1:0-4441 GCA_035532895.1 Chloroflexota bacterium | reverse complement strand
CGCCTCGGCCGAAACCGCCAGCCCCGGCGCCATCGCCGTTCCGAGGTACGCGCCGTCCTCCCCCACCACGTCAAACACCGTGGCCGTCCCGAAATCGAGCACGATCAGCGGCCCGCCATAGAGATGGAAGGCGGCGGCCGCGTTCAGGATCCGATCGGTGCCCACTTCGCGTGGGTTGTGGGTGGCCACGTGAACGCCCGTCCGGGCGCCGGCGCCAACCACCAGCGCCTCGCGGCCGAACAGCCGCTCGCACAACTTCTCGAAACGCTCCGTCAGCGGCGGCACCACCGACGCCAGGGCTACGCTGTCGACGTGCTCGCTGTTGATGCCCTCTTGAGCCAGCAGCCCGCTCAGCAGGAAGGCGTACTCCTCAGCGGGCCGGCGCACGTTGGAGGCAAGATGGAACGCGGCCCGCAGCCGGTCGCCCTCAAAGACGCCGACGCTTACAAAGGCATTGCCGATGTCAAAGACTGCAAGCATGTCACGGCTGGCGGCTCGTTCCAGGCGAGTCCACCGCCGACGGCACTATAGCACGACCGCCGGGAACGGCGGGCCATCCCTTCTCCAACCCATAATTGGGCCATGAGCGCTGCAGCCCGGTTGGCGCGGGTGATGCCCGCGCGCCCGTTGGAGCGCATCCAGGCATCGTTGCTCCTGCTCGCGCTGTTCGCCGCGGCCAACAACGCCGGCCGGATGTGGCTGAGGGGCGGCGCGCCACCGGCAGGTCATGTGCTGGCCACGATCGCCGCGGTATTGCTGGCCGCCTGGTGGATTCGCGGCTACCGGCAGCGTTCCTTCCCCGTGCCAGGCCTGGTGCTGGAGGGGCTGGCCCTCGCAGCCATCGGCTACGGCAACGGCAGTCCGCCCTCCAGCCTGGGGATGCTCCTGATCGGCCTGGCATTTCGGTCGCTGTATGGGCGCGGCCCCAGGGGCTTGCTGCCGGCGCTGGCCTACGGCGCTTCGTTCGGCCTCGGACTGCTGCTCGACCCTGCCGCTGCGAACACGCCCAATGTCTTTAACGTGGCCCAGATATTCGCCATCTTGGTCTTTGGCGCGAGCATGTGGCTGCTGGCCGAAGCGCTGGTCCGCCAGGAGGACGTCGCCGAGACTCGCGTCCAGGCGCTGTCGGACTTGAACCGCTTCAAGGATGAGGTGCTGGATGGCGTCGCGCACGAGCTGCGCACGCCGCTCACGTCCATCCTGGCGTATTCGGAAATGCTCCTGGCGGATGACGATCCCGCCGTGCGGCAAGAGTTCCTGGCGATTATCAACATCGAGAGCCAGCGCCTGTGCCGCCTCGTGAACAACGTCCTCGATATGACCAAGATCCAGTCCGGCACCACCATCTGGAACATGAGCCTGGTTGACACCGCCCAGCTGCTGCGCGATGCGGCCCGGATTTACCGGCCCATTGTCGAGAAGGAAGGGCTGCACTTCGAACTGGCCGTGGAACCCGATCTTCCGCCCGTCCAGGGTGACCGCGATCGATTGCTGGAAGTCATCGCCAACCTGGTCAATAACGCGCTGAAGTTCACCATGGAAGGAGCCATTGGCCTGCGCGGGGCGTGCGTGGGCCAGGAGGTGCGGGTGGCCGTCGACGATACCGGCATCGGCGTGCCGCGGGCCGAGCGCGAACGCATCTTCGACAAGTTCCAGCAGCTGACGCCATCGCTTCAGGGCAAGCCGCGAGGCACCGGCCTGGGTTTGGCGATCTGCCGTGAAGTGATCGCCCACCACAACGGGCGTATCTGGGTCGATGAACGGCATGGCGGTGGCAGCGTCTTCACATTTTCACTGCCGCGCTCCCTGCCGGCAGGTCCCACTGAGGCGCAGCCTCAGCCATTCGGGTAAGACTGCGCAGATTACAATCGGGGCCGACGAGTCGCTTACAAGAGGAGGTGTCCCCGCTATGGCCGTAGCCGCGCCGCGCAGTTTCGTGCGCGAGATGAAAGAGGAAATCAGCAGCTCTGGGCTGGTTCTCACCCAGCACCCGCTGGTGCAGGGCGTGCACCAGGGAACGCTGGATGTGCGCCAGCTTCGTGGATGGGCCACCCAGGACTCCCACTACCGGCGGGCCGTCCCGAGGCTGGCCACGGTGCGCTATCTGCGCTGCACCGATCCCGTGTTCCAGCGCAAGCTGGGCGGCGTGATGACCGAGGAAGCCGAAGGCGGGCAGTACGGCCAGGCCGGCCACTACCAGCTGTTCCTGAAGTTCGCCGGCAGCATCGGCTTGACCGAAGAGGAGGTCTGGAACAGCCGCATGCTGGCCGGCGCCGCCGCCCACATCTACTGGGCCGAGCTCATCGCCTGGACGCTGCCCTGGTTCGTGGCCATGTCGGCCCAACTCGCCGGCGAAGGCCAGGCCCCGGCCGCGGTCATGATGATGAACGAGGGTTTGCAGAAGCACTACGGCCTGTCGGCGGAAGATTCCTCGTTCTTCAGCGTCCACGGCGAGGCCGACGAGGACCACGGCAGCCTGGTCGAGGAGATCATCGCTACCTACATCGTCACGCCCGAGCTGCAGGACCAGGCGCGTGCCGTCATCAAACGCAAGCTGGAGCTCCAATGGGACATGTGGAGCACCTTCGAGGCCTATTGAGATGGCGTTGAAGCTACGCGGCGGCCACTCGCACAACCCCCGGCTGCAGCCCTTGGTCGACGGCGCGGTCACGATCGCAGGCGCGGCGATCGAGTGGGAGTTCGATCATCCCGGCGCGCTGTTCCACCGCCAGCTCGTGGAGAACTGCTACGACGTCTTCGAGTTCTCCATCGCCGACTACTTCGTGGTCTCGGAGCGGCAGTCGGAGTGGTCGCACCTGGGCTGGCAAGCGCTGCCGGTGTTCATGAGCAAGCCATTGGGCCTGCTGATCAACTTCCACGCCCACGAGAGCTCCGGCGTGCGGACGTTCGCCGACCTGGGCGGCAAGAGCCTGGGCGTGCCCGACTACGGCATGACCGCCGCGGTGTGGCTGCGGATCATGCTGCGCACCCTGTATGGCGTGCAGGCCACGGACGTCACCTGGTACAACGGCCGGCCGGCCAACAAGCGTCACGGCCGCCTGCTGGGCATCGACCAGAACCCCACGCCCGGCCTCAAGCTGATCAACCTCGAGCGCGACGGCGAGCTGAACGAGCTGATCCAGAAGGGCGAAGTCCAGGTCGGCCTGGCTGACTCGATGAGCGTGGTCATCCACGAAACGCCCGCCGTACGCATCTTCTCCACCCCGCAAGTCGTCATGGATGCCGTAGCCGCGCTGTACGAGGCGCGCGGCGTGACGCCGGTGAACCACACCCTGGCCATCAAGCGCAGCATCCTGGACCAGGATCCCGGCTTCGCCCGGCGTCTGTACGACGCCTGTGTTGCCTCCAAGCAGGAAGCCTACCGGCGAGCCAGTGACGGCGCCGCGGGCTACCTGCTGTTCCCGGAGATGGCTTTCGACCAGCAGGCCAAGCTCATCGGGCAGGACCCGTTCCCGTTCGGCATGCAGGACGGACGCCGCACCCTGGAGCACATCGCCGAGCAGCTGCGGCTCGACGGCCTCATCCAGCACCAGCCGGACCTCGACCGCCTCTGGCTTCAGCCAGCGTAGGTCCTACGCGGACGGCGAGCACGAAGTGCGCCGTGATCTGGGACGTGGATGGCACGCTGGTCGATTCGTCGTAATACCACTGGCGGGCCTGTAAGGCCGCCCTGGCGGATGCTGGCTATGAGTCACCCGCAACGACTTCGCCCGTAGTACGGTCGCACCCTGATCTTGCAGCAGGCCCGACAAAAGCTGGCGCATTGTGGGCCGGATCCGCCGCTTCGCTTGAAGACAGGGCGCAGATGGCGGTCACGTCCAAGTCCCGGGGCACCCGCCCAAACTGGGGTCGGTCTTGTGCTCCTTGCGGTTTGCGCACTGCACAAAGATGCCATGGCGCTGGCATCACGCCGCTGGCACCACTTGCCAGACGGCGCCAACGCCATTGCCAACGGTCTCGCCTGGCTTGGCGTCTTTGCTGTAGGTGTAGAGCGGCATCCCATTCCAGGTGATCTGCTTCTTGCCGTCGGTCCGTGTCATAACGTCCAACACGCCGCTCACTCCCGGCGGCCCATAGGACGGGCCGAAGGCGAGCAGTGGGGGCCAGGTCAAGGAGCAGGCATCACCGCAATTGCTGACGCCCTTCTGGTCGTGCTTGTTCGTATAGAGGGTCATGCCTCTGGGGTCCGCGAGAATCTTGCCTAATTTCGGGTCCGTCGTCACCTGCACCGTCGTGGGCCCAGAGGCTGGCACGCTTGACGGGACTGCGCCAGTGCGCGTCGCGGTTACGACTCGCCAGGCGCCCTCGGCAATGCCGCTACCGGTGCTTTCGCCTGGCTTGGTGTCTCCACTGAAGGTATACAGCGGCGCCCCGTTCCAGGTAATCTGCTTCTTGCCATCGGTCCTGGTCATGACGTCCA
>DATKQD010000087.1:0-2577 GCA_035532895.1 Chloroflexota bacterium | reverse complement strand
TGTGACGGACCTCGTGCAGGACGTGCGCGCGCTGGCTGCCGGCGCCTGACGCCGAGCCGCGACCCGTCTGAGGCAGCGCATCACCGAGCCAGCAGCCGAGCGCCCGCATTCGCTCGCCTCGCTGCGCCATCGCGACTTTCGGCTGCTGTGGATCGGTCAGCTCATATCCGGCGTGGGCGACCAGATGCAACTGGTCGGCATTTCCTGGCATCTCTACCTGCTGACCAACTCCGCGCTCGAGCTGGGGCTGCTGGGCCTCACTCGCGCGGTGCCCTTTATGACCCTGTCGCTGTTCGGCGGTGCCCTGGCCGACAGCATGGATCGCAAGCGCCTGCTGATCATCACCCAGAGCTCCCAAATGGCGGTGACCACTGGCTTGGTGGCGGCCGCGGCACTGGGCAAAGCCACTCCGCTGGTGCTGTACGCGGTCACGTTCCTTTCGGGGGCGTTGCAAGCATTCGACGGCCCCGCCCGCCAGGCCATGATCCCGAACCTGGTGCCGCGCCGCGAGCTGGCTGGAGCACTTACCGTGCTGACCGTGCTGCGCCAGGCTTCGGCCATCGTAGGGCCGGGCATCGGCGGGCTGGTGATAGCACGGTCTGGTCTGGCGGCCAATTACTTCGGCAACGCCCTCTCCTTTCTGGCGGTGGTCATTGCCCTGCTGCTCATGGGACCGGTTCCCGCGGCGGCTGCTGCCGCTGGCAGCAACTGGGAGCGCGTGCTGGGCGGGCTGGCCTTTGCCCGGCGGGAGCCGCTGGTGCTGCTGCCACTGCTGCTCGACTTTGCCACGCGCATCCCCGTCACCATGCGCGGCCTGCTGCCCATCTTCGCGCAAGATGTGTTTGCGCAGGGAGCGCAGGGGCTGGGCCTGCTCAATGCTGCCATCTCCGCCGGCGCAGTGGCAGGGGGCTTGGTGATGGGCCTTTCGAAATCGGTGAAATACCCGGTCGCGGTGATGCTGCTGGCCTATGTCATAGAGGGCTGCTTCTGCTCCGGCTTCGGCCTGGCCCGCACATTCGAGTTAGGGCTGGTCATGCTCTTTGGCATGGGCGTGTGCGACGTGATCGCGGAAGTGCTTCGCAACACGGTGGTGCAGCTCAAGACGCCTGATCGGGTGCGGGGAAGGGTGACCGCGCTGGCGAGCATGTTCGGCGCAGGTGGCCCGCAGCTGGCGCAGCTTGAGTCCGGCGTTGTAGCCGAGGCCATTGGCCCCACCACGACGGCCCTGCTGGGCGGCGTGGCCGCGGTGGCCATCACCATGCTCTTCACGCTTATGCCCCGGCTGCGCCGCGAGCTGGGCGCCACCACCGCGCAACTGGAAGCCGTCGCCGCACTGGACGCTTAGCCGAGATGGCGACGGCAGATCGCTGGCTGTGCCTGCGCTTTGTTCAGGCGATGTGCTCGGGGCCCTGGTCCACGTGCTCGCGATAAAAGGCCGTGACAGCGGACAGGTTCAGGCTATTCAGCTCCAGCCGGTAATCCCAGGCCAATAGGGTGATCTCGTGCGTCTCGTTGGCGTAGGGCGAGATGACCAGCTTCACCTCATTGAATTGGTCCTTGGGCAGGGTGTTGTACAGGTTCTTGAGCTGATCCACGGTACTGGCGCAGCCGCTGGGGCAGTGGTACAGGATCACGATGCCGCCATGCTCTAGGTTGTGCACGAAATAGCCATCTGGCACTGGCGAGTCGAATGCCTGCCAGGCCTTGGGCGTGGGATAGTGGTCGCCGAAGGCAGGTGGATAGCTCGTGTAGGTGATGGGCTGTCCCTCTGGGATGTGTGAGTAGAGCTGCCCCTTGGCGGTAACGGGATCGTTGAGGTGCTGCTCGCCCGGCACGGCTTGCGGCGGACGCGTGACGGCAAAGGCAACGATGCCCGCGATGATGACGATCGCCAGAGCGACGATCAGACCGTAGGTGCGACGCCGTCCCGCGCGTTCCGCCCGCTGCTGCGCGGCCAGGCGCTGTGCGCGCCGCTCCTCTCGCCGCTCCCTTCCCGTAGTGGCCATTGGCCGGTTATAGCACGAGCTAAGCAGGACACCCGCGCTGCGAGCTTCGCCGCCGCTCAGATGTGCCGGGTGTCCCGATCGAGGATCGTGGGGCTCATAAGTCGCGGTTACAAGGTGAAGCTTGAATCAGAAGTCATGGTTGCCGAAGGGCTCGCCTGCAGGGATGGTCGCGACGGCGTGAACAGGGTCCAGGGTGAGAGAACTGTGCGTGCGAGGATTTGACATTCGCGGCAGAGCTTCTATACTCCTATTCCGCCAGCGGGCAATGTCGCGTTGAGGAGACCGGCCAAATAAACAACGGCATTCGGGCAAAGAGTACAGGGTAGCGCGGCACTGGGCGGCTTTTTAGGTATGGCCTGGGTGTTCGGTACCCGGGCCTTTTTGATGCCCAAAACGCCAACAGCGAGGTTGGAGAGAGCGCCGGTTCCCCCGAGAGAGCAAGCAGGGGGAAGGGGAGCTGTCTCGAACCCCGCGGGGCGGGGAGCAGTTTAACAAGCGTATAGCAGTGGTAACGGCTGAGGTGAGCCAGGCACGCACCGAGGGGCTGCCGAGGGCAGCGGGCGGGGAACCG
>DATKQD010000086.1:0-4583 GCA_035532895.1 Chloroflexota bacterium | reverse complement strand
CGGAAGACGCTCGTGTCCACACCGTTGGGCAGGACGTTGATGCTCAGCCGTGCATCCAGATCCAGCAGCGCCCGGCGGTCCTCCTCGGAAACAGCCAGCACGGTATCCGCCGCACGGCAGGCCCAGCGTTCGTAGCGCCGCAGCTTGAGCCACTGCAGCGCGGAGTAGGCCGCGCCGGGCCACCGGCCGGAGCGGGCATCCACCTGGAAGGCACGGCGCTGCAGCAGCCACTCGGCGTTGTGGCAGTCCAGCACCCGCTGCCCGGACACATCCGCCAGGTACTGCGCCATCTCGATGCCTTCCGCCTGCACAATATCGGCCTCGCCTACCAGGCGGCGAAAGGCTTGAGAGTGCAAACGGCGTTGCATGTCCGGCTGGAGCGAGAGGACAGTGTGCGCTAGGCGAGCGAGTTGGCCGCGGCGCGGCGCTGGCGACGTGTCCAGGTGGGTCGCCCAGCGGGTCAGCTCGGCGCCGGCGCCAACCTCGGCCGGATCGCGCACGAAAGAACAGATGTTCACTTCGTGCTCGCGCGCGGCGAGCTTGACCAGGTTGAGGTTGCGGATGGCGGCGCCCTGGTGTGGAGGATAGGGCAGCTGGGGCGTGAGGAACAGGACGCGGCTCACGCGGCCCGCCGGTAGACGGCCACGGTTTCATGCGCGGCCCGCTCCCACGAGAATTCGGCGGCGCGGGCCAGGCCACGCCGCCGCAGCTCCTCCGCCAGCGCACCATCGTTCAGCACGCGGCTCATGGCGGTCACCAATGCGTCGACGTCGGCCGCTGGAACCGTGAGGGCAGCCGCGCCGGCAACCTCGGGCAAGGACGACACATCTGATGTGATCACGGGCAGTCCGCAGGCCATGGCCTCCAACACCGGCAGCCCAAAGCCCTCATAGACGCTCGGCAACACCAGCAACCTGGCGCCATTGTACAGGTGCCGCAGCTCAGCCTGCGAGAAGCGCTCCACGAACCGCACCCGAGTGCCCAAATGCAACGCCTCCACGGCACGGAACACATCCTCATATAACCAGCCCCGCGCGCCCGCCAAGACCAGCTGCCCTTCGTAGCCTGCGTCCACCAGCGCACGAAAGGCGGACACCAACAGCGGCACGTTCTTTCGCGGCTCCAGCGTGCCCACAAACAGCAGGAACTCTCCACCCAGCCCCAGGCGCTTCAACCCCAGGTCTGTTATCGCGCTGTCCGGCTCGGGGGCCATCGAGGGATCGGCGGCCTCGTACACCACGTCGATCTTGGCCGGGTCGGCCGCGAGCAGCTCGATCAGGTCCTGCCGCGTGGCCCGCGACACGGCGATGATGCGATCTGACGAGCCAACAGCATGTGCGATCTGTTGGTTAAAGTAGCGCCGGCTGTCGGCCGTGAGGAGTTGCGGCCAGCGCAGAAACGCCAGGTCGTGCACGGTGATGACGGAGCGGCAGCGGCGGATAAAGGGGGGAATGAAATCGGTGCTGTGCAGCAGGTCGATGGGGCTGGCCAGCAGCTCAAGCGGCAGCAGCCACTGTTCCAGCCGATGGTGGCTGGGCGTTGCCAGCCGGCGGCTGGCGAAGCCCGCCGGCAGGGCGGGCAGCAGCGGTTGCTCGCGACGGCGCGCCTCCAGCAGCAGCACGCTGTCGCCGGCCGGCCACGCGAGGCTGGCCAGCGCTGCTGCCAGGCTCCGCGCATACACGGCCGTACCGCCTGGTGTATAGGCCGCGATGCGGCAGTCGACAGCAATGCGCACGGCTCCTTCAGCGTACTACCTGCGTGCCGAGCCGTGACATGGGCCGCTGGTCCACCGTTATAATGGCTGCGCCCAACGCCCGGAGGGGCGGGGCCTCCCCGCTGCGCCCATCGCCACGGCGGCGCGCGCCAGTCAAGGGAAAGAACCCCACGAGCACCCGCCAAGGAGTGAAAGTGAAAAAACACATCATCGCGCTGGCCGCCCTGCTGTCGCTGGCCCTCGGGCTTATCCCAGCCACGGCGGCACTGGCCGCGAGCTCCCCAGACTACGCCATTCCTGATGGGCACTTCTACACCCAGGCAAATGGTGGCGCCGGTGCGAATGGCTTCGCCATCACCGATGACGGTGGCATCCCCTTCTGGACCTGGTTCCAGGCCTACGGCGGCGTGGACCAGCTGGGCTACCCCAACACGGGCCGCTTCACGCAGGATGGTTTTGTCGTTCAGGGCACTCAGCGCGTGCTGCTGCAGTGGCACCCGGACACGCGCACCATGGCCTTTGTGAACATTTTTGACCAGATGCACGACGCCGGGCTCGACCACATCCTGCAGGCCACTTACCAGATACCGCCGGAGATCGACAACTCTGCCCAGGAGAAGTCCATTAACACGGCCACGGTGGCTGGCTTCCAGCAGGTGCAGAACATCCGCGACTCGTGGTTGAACTTCCCCAATCCGGCCTTCAAGGACCACTACTTCGCCGATCCGTTTCATGTGGACCATGATGGTCTGCCTACGTCGCACCTCGTCGACTTCGGGCCCTTCATCAGCATTCGCCTGCAGCGCAAGGCATTCCAGCTGTGGAAAGTCGCCGGGCCAGCGGGCATTCAGGCTGGCCAGCTGGTGGAGGTGCTCGGTTCAGACATCGCCAAGAAGGTGAACTTCTACCCTTTGGCGGCAACAACCCCCAGCCCACCGCCCACCACGGGGACGGCGCCCACCGCGCCGGTAGCCGGGTCTACTCAAGGCCTGCAGTACGGCTTCGCGGCTGAGCTGGTGTCGACCGATGCCGGCCCGGCCATCGCCGCGGTGAAGAACGCCGGCTTCGGCTGGGTGAAACAGCAGGTGCGCTGGGAGAACCTGCAAGGCGCGCCGGGCGCCGCGGTGAACTGGGGCGGTCTGGATAACGCCGTGAACGCGGCGAATGCCAATGGCCTGAAAGTGCTGTTCAGCGTCGTGGCTGCGCCCGCCTGGGCCGCTGCGCCAGGCAGCCACTTCCCCCGCAACCCGGCGGACCTGGCCAGCTTCATGACGCAAATGGTCACGCATTTCAAAGGTCGCGTGCAGGCTTACGAGATCTGGAACGAGGAGAACTTCGCCACTGAGGTAGGCGCCGGCCAGATCAACCCTGGCCAGTACGTGGAGACGTTAAAGGTGGTCTACCCGGCCATAAAGGCCGTCGATCCCAACGCCATTGTGGTGTCCGGTGCGCCAACGCCCACCGGCGTCAACGACCCCAACATCGCTGAGCGCGATCTCACCTACCTTCAGCAGATGTACGCCTACCAGGGCGGAGTCGTGAAGCACTACTTCGACGCGCTGGGCGCCCACAACGAACCCTTCGGAAACCAGCCGCAAGAGACAGTGGCCAACCACACCGCGCCCGGTTACTCCACCGATCCCAGCTTCTTCTTCCGCCAGGTGGAGGACTATCGCAATCTGATGGTGCAAAACGGCGATGGCAACAAGGGCATCTGGGAGACGGAGATCGGATATGACTCCAACCCGGACGCCCCGGCCTCCTACTCGTACGCGCAGAGCATCACCGAGCAGCAGCAGGCCACCTGGCTGGTGGGGCTGTTCAACTACGCCAAGGCGAACTACCCCTGGATGGGCACGATGTTCGTCTGGAACCTGAACTATCAGGCCGTCGTTCCGCAAACAGATGAGAAGTGGGGTTTCGGTGTGCTGCGCGCCAACTACTCGCCGCGTCCCGCCTACACTGCCCTGCAGCAGATGCCCAAAGGCTGAGCTCCCGACCCTCAGCTTTCCTTTTGATAACGGGCGGAGGCGGCGTACCTCCGCCCGTTATCCATTTCGGCGGCGCCTCAACTACCAGCCATTCCCTTCCCGTCCCCGGCTCAATCGCCCACCGCTGGACGATACTGGCGCGGAGCGGGTAGACTGCTACGGCAATGCATGCGATTTGCACCGGCCTGGCTGAACCAGCCAACGCCTGTCGCGCGACCGACCCGCGGGCATTCCCCGCTCTGCCGGCGCAGAGGACCCTAGAAGTTCGGCCGGAAACCTGCCGCGGCGGCCGGGGTGGGGTTCCTCCAGAGCGTCGATTGAGCTCGCCAACTCCAGCGACAGGGGATCGGCTGAGGGCCGCCAATGGCTTTCCGGCCGAACTTCTGGTGCAGGATTGCCCGCGCTGCGGCACGCTGATGCCAGCACTCAAAGGCAGCACGTCATCCCGCTGCCGCACCTGCGGCTACAAGGAGAGCTGCTGCGAGTGAAGCAGCGCAGCCTTTTCTCTGCAGCGCTGTCCTACGCCCGAAAGGCGCCACGCGCGAGGTGACGGTGAGCCTCTCCCCCAACTTCGCCAACCCGGAGCGGCGCGCCAAAACCACAGTGCTGGTCACCGGCGGGACAGGTTTTCTGGGGCGCTATGTCACCTCGGCCCTCGAGGCGCGCGGCTACGAACGCGTGATCGCCGTGGGCAGCGCAGATGGCGACCTCGTGCAGCCGGGCGCCGCGGAGCGGCTGCTGCGAGAGACACGGCCACAGCTGGTCATTCATCTCGCCGCGCGGGTGGGCGGCATCGGCGCCAATCGCGAACGGCCAGCCGAGTTCTTTTACGACAACCTCATGATGGGCGTTCAGCTGCTGCACGAGTGCTGGCGCAC
>DATKQD010000085.1:0-17401 GCA_035532895.1 Chloroflexota bacterium | reverse complement strand
TGGCAGCGGCGAGAAGCTGGGCCGCCGATCGGCCGGCGTATCGGACCAGGTGGCCAGCTTAGAAGTACTTTCGGAGGTCCATGCCGGTGTACAGGCTTGCTACTTGCTCGCTGTAGCCGTTGAACATCAGTGTTGGCCGCGGCCTCAGCTCGCCAATCCGCCGCTCGGTAGCCTGGCTCCAGCGAGGGTGGTCCACGTGAGGATTCACGTTGGCATAAAAGCCGTACTCGTTGGGCGCAGCCACCGCCCAGGTGTTGGCTGGCTGCTGCCGCTCGAAGCTGATGTTGACGATGGACTTGATGCCCTTGAAGCCGTATTTCCAGGGCACGACCAACCGAATAGGCGCGCCATCCTGGTTGGGCAGCGGCCGGCCATACAGACCCACCGCCAGGAAGGTGAGCGGGTTCATGGCCTCGTCCATCCGCAAGCCCTCGATGTAGGGCCACTGCAGGATGGGATCGTTCTCGCCGGGCATCTGCTTGGGATCCATCAGCGTCAAGAACTTGACATAGGCGGCGCTGCCCAGGGGCTCCAGCTTCTTGATGAGCGGAGCCAGCGGGAAGCCCAGCCAGGGGATGACCATGGACCACGCTTCCACGCAGCGCATGCGATAGATGCGCTGCTCCAGTGGAAACCAGTGCAGCAGCGTATCGATGTCGATCACCTGTGGCTGGTTGGTTTCACCACCGACGGTGATGCTCCAGGGCCGTGGCCGCAGCGTGCCGGCATTGCGCGCGGGGTCGCCTTTGTTGATGCCGAATTCGTAGAAATTGTTGTACGTGGTGACATCCTGAAATGAGGTCATCTTTTCAGTGGTGTCGTACGGGCCTCGGGAGGAGAGTGCCGGCACGGGCACGCCCAGGCTCACCGCCACGCTACCGGGCGGTGGCGCGGGTGGTGGGTCGGGTGGTGGGCTCTGGTGCATCAGCTCGGCGAGGCCGCCGGCAACTACGACCGCCGTCGCCGTGGCCAGCGCACCGCCTTTGAGGAACTCGCGCCGGCGCAGGTATAACGGCTCCGGCGTGATCTCGCTGCTGGGCGGCTCCGGCGGCAGGCCATCCAAAACGCGGCTCATGATGGTGAGTGTCTCTCCCTGACGGGCAATGGTGCAAGTGTCCTTGTCCACCATCGTTGTCCCACAGGAGTTACGTCCACCACCGCCTGCCAGATGCGCGTGCTCACTTCAGCACACGGTCGAACCACCAGGCGCCGCTGGCCAGGCTGCTCAGCCCCTTGATGCCGGGCGCGGTGGCGGCCTGGATCCGCGGTCGCAGGAGTGGCAGGCCCAGGCTTTGCGCCTGCCAGCGTGCGGCGGCCTGCCCCAGCAGACGGGCGCGAGTGGTGCCCTCGGCGCCGCGGCTGTCCTGCAGCAGGCTGGCCAGGTTCGCGTCGCTGCCCAGGCGCATGGCCGGTGTGGCGGCGCTGGACCAGCGGAAGTAAGCGGCTTCGGCGTCCATGAGCAGCGCGTAATCGGCTCGCAGCGGGAAGAGTCCAGGCAGATGCGTGCCTGACAGCGACGCGAGGTAGTCGGCCAGAGAAACGGAGCGTGTGCTGGCCGGGAGGCCGGCCGCTTGCAGGTTCAGCGCCAGCGCCTGTGCCACCGGCTCCAGGCCAGGCGTAGCCCACACCGGCGTGGGCGCGTTACCGGCCGTGTGCAGCGCACTCAGCAGCCGCTTCGCGGCCGCCGAATCCGCGGCGGCCGGCAGGTTGAGGCTGGCGTTGTAGCCGGTGGCGCCGCTAGCCGTGAGCTGGGTCGCCAGTATGGCCTGGTCGCCGAACGTCCGCTTTAGCAACTGCTCCCGGTCGAGGGCCAGGTTCGCGGCCTGGCGCGCCGCGAGATTGGCGAAGAGGCTGCCGGGGCTGGTGTTGAAGGCGTAGGCCAGCACGACTCCGGGCGTGCCGGCGATGGTCGGAAAGCCGGAAGCGGCCAGCGAAGCGGCATCGCCCGGGGCGAGGTCCACGGCAATGTCCACACTGCCGGACTTGAGTGCCGCCGCCCGATCTGCCGGCTGTGGCTGCACGGTGATCCGCAGTTGCTTGATGGGGGGGATAGGCTCGCCGCGGGCCGCGCGCCAGGTATCCGTGAAGAAGGAGCATGTCATGCCCGTGTCGGGCGAGAAGTCCTGGAACTGCCACTGGCCCGTGCCGATAGGCTGCTGAAAGAACTTGGCCGCCCCAGCCTGCACAAAGGCCCGAGCGGGCAGCATGTAAATGAGGCTGGCGCGCCACGGCAGGATGGCGTCCGGTGTCCCCGTGACGACGTTGATGGTGGCGTCGTCCACGATGTCCACGTGGTCGATGGTGGAAACCAGTGGCGTAAGAGCCAGGTTGTTTGTGGGATCGACCGCGCGTTGGATGCTGAGCTGTGCCGACTCGGGATTGAAGAATTCGCCGTTCTGGAATTTGGCGTCACTGGCGCGCAGGCGGAACTGCCAGACGGTGGGCTGCAGGCGCGACCAGGCCAGCGCCAGCGCTGGCCTGAGCTGGCCGGCCGAGTCGATGAAGGTGAGCGCATCAAACATTGGCGAGAACGTGCGCGGCCCGTCCGGCGTGTTCCAGCCGTGCACGTCAAACACGGGATGCAGCGCGTCCATGGCCACGCGGATGATGCCTGGCAGCTGTGGTGGGGCTGGTTGCAGCGCGCAGGCGCTGAGGAGCAGCCCTCCCGCGGCCGCCGCCGAAAGGGTCAGAAACGCCCGCCGGCTGAGCTGCACCCGACGTGCTCGTTCCGCGCTTCCCGCGGCATCGGTGAGCGGCAGGCGACGGGGTGAGGGATGCCTCGCGGCCGCGGCTACCGCATTGTCCGGGTCTGGCGAGCGGGGCATCAGCTCGAAGTCTACCCAGAGGCACGCGCGTGCGAACATAAGCCCGTGCTGCTCCTGCTCGTCCGGGTGCTGCTGGCGCTGCTGGGCGCTGGCCTGGTGGTTTCTACGCTGCTCTCATCCATTCGCTCGTTCGTGCTGCCGCGCGGCGTGTCGGATAGGTTGCTGGGCGGCATCTTTCGCGTTTCTCGTGCGCTGTTTGAGCTGCGCACCAAGCGAGCGCACTCGTACGCGGATCGAGATCGCGCAATGGCCATGTATGCGCCGCTCACGCTGCTGGTGGTGCCGGCCGTGTGGCTGGTGCTGGTGTGGTTGGGCTACAGCGGCATCTTCTGGGCAGAGGGGCAGCATGGCTGGCGGGCGGCGCTCGTGGCGAGTGGCTCCTCGCTGCTCACGCTTGGCTTCGCCGCGCCGGCCAGCTTTCCCGAAGCGCTGCTTATCTTCAGCGAAGCCGCCATCGGCCTCATGCTGGTGGCGCTGCTCATCGCCTACCTGCCGGCGATCTACGCCGCCTGGGCGCGCCGCGAAGAGCGCGTCGCGCTGCTGGAGGTCCGCGCCGGGTCGCCGCCCTCAGCGGTCGAGATGCTGGTGCGCTATCACCGCATCGGCCGGATGGATCGCCTGAGCACGGACTGGGAGCAGTGGGAGGTATGGTTTGCCAACATCGAAGAGAGTCACACGTCGCTTTCGGCGCTCGCTTTCTTCCGGTCGCCTCGGCCAGAGCGCTCTTGGGTGACCGCCGCGGGCGCCGTGCTCGATGCCGCGGCGTTGCACCTTTCCACGGTCGATGTGCCGTTCGATGCCGCGGCCGCGCTGTGCATCCGTGCTGGCTTCATCGCCCTACGGCGTATCGCCGAGTTTTTCGACATCGCCTACGAGCCCAACCCCCGGCCGGATGATGACATCAGCGTTGGGCGCGATGAATTCGATGATGCCTGCGATCGGCTGGCAGAGGCAGGCCTCGCGCTGCGTCCGGATCGGGACCAGGCCTGGCGCGATTTTGTCGGTTGGCGGGTGAATTACGACGTGGTACTGGTGAGCCTGGCAGGGTTGACCAAGGCACCCCAGGCGCCCTGGTCATCGGATCGCTCGCTGAGACGACCCAGCGCGGTGGCTGCTAAAACAGGCCGCCGCCCCGACGCGAAGAGCCCCCGCTCCCGCCGGACATGAAGCCCATGATGTTCAACAGCGAGATGAAGATGTTGAACATGTCCAGGTAGACCGACACCGCCAGCATGATCGCCTGGCCTTCCGTGGCGCCGCGCAGGTTGGCCATGCGGTTGAAGTCGTACACGATGAAGCCGGTGAACAGCACGACGCAGACCGCGGAGATGATGAGGTACAACCCGGGCAGCTGCAGGAACAACCCCACAACCGAGGCGATGATCACGCCCAGCAGCCCGACGAAAAGGATGCCGCCAATGCCGCTGATGTCGCGCTTGGTGGTGTAACCGTACGCCGCTCCCAGAAAGGTGACACCGGCGGTGGCAACGGCGGCATTCAAGACCAGGGCACCCATGCCCTGCGCGATGTAGCCATCCAGCAGCGGTGCGATGAGCAGCCCCTCAAAGGTGGAGAAGGCGTAGAGCAGGATCAGGTTGATAGGGCTCCGCTCCCGCAGGAAACTGAGCGCGATCAAACAGCCGAAGGTGCCCACAATGCTCAGCAGGAAGTCACCTGGCCCGATGGAGCTGCCCACCAGCACGCCCAGGGCAGTGAAGAGGAACGAGAAGGTGAGCAGGCCCAGCACCTTGCCCAGCACCGTCCCTCGTCTTGTGGCAACCGCCGCGTGATCGAATTGGTTGTAGCTTGCGTTTCCGAAATCTCTCATCTGCTTTCCTTGCTCCCTTATGCTAACGCGCTCACCTTTGGCGGGGCCACCCTCGTCGCGCTCGCGGTCACGTTTCTTATCGATGATTTACGTTCACGCACGACGAGCACACGTTTCGAGCCAACGGCAGCTCGCCTGGCGCCACATCATCAAGTAGGCGACCGTTGAGTAGGACGTACCCAGCGCTGTCTTGCTGCCCGTTCACGATCCGCCAAGCCAGGCGATAATGGCGGGAGCCGCGTGTGGGCGGCGAGCCACGGATGGCAGGTGAGCCGATAGCTTCAGCCAACCAGGCGAATGGGACCGCGCGCGCGCAGGGCGCCACGGTGGAATTTCGCCACGTCACCAAGCACTATGCCGCGCGAGAAGCGGGGGCGGCGGCTGTGGAGGATCTCTCGCTGCACGTGCCGCCCGGTGAAATCTGCGTGCTGGTCGGCCCCAGCGGCTGCGGAAAAACCACCAGCCTGCGCATGGTGAACCGCCTGGTGGAGCCCACCAGTGGCCAGGTGCTGGTGGATGGCGAGGACGTGGCGCGCATACAAGCCACGACGCTGCGCCGCGGCATCGGTTACGTGATCCAGCAGACAGGCCTGTTCCCCCATCGCACCATTGCCCAGAACATTGGCACCGTGCCGGATCTGCTCGGTTGGCCCAGGTCGCGCACGCGAGCGCGCGTGGACGAGCTGTTGGAGCTGATTGGGCTCGACCCCGCGCTGGTGCGGGACCGCTATCCGGCGCAGCTCTCCGGTGGCGAGCGCCAGCGCGTGGGTGTGGCCCGCGCGATGGCCAGCGAACCGCCGGTAATGTTGATGGACGAGCCGTTCGGCGCGGTCGATCCGATCACGCGCGAGCGGTTGCAAACGGAGTTCCTGCGCCTCCACCACCAGCTGCGCAGCACCGTCATCTTCGTCACGCACGATATCGACGAAGCGATCAAGATGGGCGACCGCGTCGCAGTGATGCGCCAGGGTGGCCACCTGGAGCAGTACGCGCCACCGGCCGATCTGCTCACCAAACCGGTGAACGATTTCGTGGCTCGTTTTGTGGGCTCGGATCGCGGCCTCAAGCGGCTGGCGCTGATCCGGTTGGCGGACCTGCCGCTGGAGCAGACGAGCCTGGCACGCGTGGGGGCAACCATTCAGCCGCCGCGCAACGCGACCGACCGTTACACGCTGCTCCTCGATGCGAATGAGCGCCCGGTAGGCTGGATGAATCTGGCCCACATGCCGCCCGGCAGTCGGGCCGCGCGTGAGGCGGCGGACGCTTCTTCGCCCTTTGTCCGCGCCGAGACCACCCTGCGAGACACACTCTCGATGATGCTGGGCTGCAGCGTGCAGACGGCCGTCGTGGTGGACGACGACGGCCGCTATCGCGGCGTCATCACTATCGAATCTATCGCTCAGGAGTTGCGGGGCTCGGTGGCCCTGCTGCCGGGAGACGCGACGCCCGAGCTGGCCATTCCGTGAGCCCCGGCGACCCGTTCATCCGCTGGGACTGGGTGGCCTCGCACCTCGGAGACATCTGGCTGCGGCTGGAGCAGCACCTGGTGCTCACGGGGTTGGCCATCGGCATTGGGCTGGCCATCTCGCTGGTGGCGGGCATCTGGTCCTCGCGCTGGCCCTGGCTGTACGCGCCGGTCACGTGGGTCAGCGGCGTGCTGTACACCATTCCCAGCCTGGCGCTGTTTGCCCTGCTTATCCCCATCACCGGCCTGTCCATCGTCACGGCGGAGATCGGCCTGGTGAGCTACACGCTGCTGATCCTCATCCGCAACATCGTGGCGGGCATTCGCTCTGTGCCCCCGGAGGTACGCGACGCGGCGCTCGGCATGGGCTGCACCCGCCGGCAATTGCTGTGGCGCGTGGAGCTTCCGCTGGCCCGGCCAGTGATCTTGGCCGGTCTTCGTGTGGCCACCGTCACAACCGTGGGTCTCACCACCGTAACAGCTTTGATCGGTCAGGGAGGGCTGGGCTACTTCATCCTGGATGGCATCCAGCGCTTCTTCAGCACGGTGCTGGTGGTGGGTGCCGGCTTGTCCGTGCTGCTGGCCATGGCGGCCGATGGCCTGCTGGTGCTGGTGGAGTGGTGGACTACGCCCTGGGCGCACCGGCGCCGCGGGTAGCTCGGGTACATGGGCTTTCTCGCGAGCGTTGGCGCCTGGCTGGTTGATCCGCGCCATTGGAGTGGGTCCGATGGCATCCCCACGCGGGTGGGCGAGCACGCGCTCATCTCGGTCGTGATCGTGGTGCTGGCCTGCATCATCGCGTTGCCTCTGGGCGTTGGGCTGGGGCACATCCGCAAGGCCAGCTTTCTCACCATCAGCATCGCCAACGTGGGCCGCGCGCTGCCTTCGCTGGCGATGCTGGCGCTGGTGTTGCCGCTGGCCTTCGCGCTGGGGTTGGGCCTGGGGTTCTGGCCCACAGTCATGGCGCTGGTGCCGCTGGGCATCCCGCCGGTCCTTACCAACAGCTTCGTTGGGGTGAAGGAGGTAGAGGCCGATGTGGTGGACGCCGCGCGAGGCATGGGCATGAGTGGCTGGCAGATTCTGCGCCAGGTGGAGTTGCCCATCGCTGCGCCGCTGGTGATGGCCGGCATCCGCAATTCGGCGGTGGCAACCGTGGCCACGGCGACGCTGGGCGCGGTGGTGGCGAGCGGCGGCCTGGGACGCTACATCGTGGACGGCCTGGCCACGCAGGATTACGACAAGCTGTTCGTTGGCGCGTTGCTCGTGGCGCTCATGGCCATAGGGACGGAGCTGGGCTTTGCCGCTCTGGAGCGCCGGATGACCCGCGCGGGTGGCGAGCGCTCAGAACTGCTTCGGGTATCCTAGTCCCTAATCGGGAGCGCGGGTGGCACGCCCCCCCGCGTGACAGGTGCTGACGCGCACGCATGCAGCGGGCGGCAATCTCACTCCGGCGCCTTGCCCGAAAGAGAAGGAGAAACCCCACATGAAGCTTCCTCGGTTCCTTATTCCCGCCGCGGCCGCGGCGACGTTGCTGCTGGCCGCTTGCGGCGGCAGCGCGGCGCCATCGTCCAGCGCGGCAGCCGCGTCGCCCGCATCCAGTGCCGCCGCCTCGGTTTCGGCGCCGGCATCCAGCAGCGCGGCTGCGTCAACATCGGCCTCCGCTAGCCCCAGTGGCAGCGCGGCCAGCTCCGCGGCACCCTCTGCTTCGGCCAGCGGCGCCAAGCCCGTCATCAAGATCGGCTCCACTAACTTCTCGGAGCAGTTGGTGCTGGGCGAACTGTACGCCCAGGTGCTCGAGGCCAACGGCTTTACCGTTGAGCGCCACTTCAACCTGGGCACGCGCGAAGTGGTGCTGCCCGCACTCGAATCCGGCCAGATCGACCTCGAAGCGGACTATATGGCGACGTTGCTGGTGTTCCTGGACAAGAACGCCAAGCCCAGCACCGACGCGGCGACCACAGCTGGCTTGCTGAAGACGGCGCTGGCGGCCAAGAACCTTTCCGCGCTGGACTATGCGCCCGCCGTGGATACCAACGGCTTCGCCGTCACCAAGGCGACGGCGGACAAATATCACCTGGCGAACCTCAGCGATCTGGCGCCCGTGGCGAGCCAGATGGTCCTGGGTGGTGCGCCCGAGTGCCCCAAGCGGCCCTTCTGTTTGCCAGGTCTGCAGAGCACCTATGGCTTGAAGTTCAAAGACTTCAAGCCCCTGGACGCGGGCGGCCCGCTGACGGTGGCGGCCCTGGCGGCAAACCAGATTCAGGTGGGCGAGCTGTTCACTACGGATGCCAACATCACCGTTAAGGGCTTTGTGCTGCTGAACGATGACAAGCATCTGCAGCTGTCCGACAACGTGGCGCCCATTGTTCGCAGCAGCGTGCTGGCCCAGGCTGGCCCCACGTTCTCCAGCGCCATCAACAGTGTGTCCTCCAAGCTCACGACGGCAGCGTTGACCGGCTTGAACAAGCAGGTGGGCGTGGACAAGCAGGATCCCAAGACGGTGGCGGCGGCCTGGCTCAAGGCTCAGGGGCTGGTGAAGTAGCTCGCCTCACAGCAGCGAACTGAAAGGCTGAGTGCGTGGAAGGCTCGCGGCCAGTGATTGGCATCACCTGCGGCACCGTGCGAGGGGGCAGCAACGGTGACCACTACGGCCAGCGAGCCAACTACGCGGAGGCCATCCAGCGGGCCGGTGGTCTGGTCGTGCTGCTGGTGCCGGATCGCGCGGAGCCGACGCTCGATCTGCTGAGTCGCCTGGACGGCCTGCTGCTGCCGGGTGGCGCGGATGTTGATCCCATGGCCTACGGCGAGGCACGGCTGCCCGAGTGTGGCCCGGATGATGCCGGGTTGGACGCGCTTGAGCTGGGCCTGGTGCGGCTTGCCAGCGAGCGCGGCACGCCGCTGCTGGGCGTCTGCCGGGGTCAGCAGGCGATCAATGTGGCGCTGGGCGGGAGTCTCTACCAGGACATCGGCACGCAGCTAGGCAGCGAGATCGACCACCGCGCGCCGCGCGGCCAGCCTGGCGACTTCCTGGCACACGACATCAGCCTCCTGGCCGGATCGCACCTGGCGAACGTGCTGGGGGCGAGGGAGCTGCGTGTGAACAGCACCCACCACCAGGCGGTGAAAGTCGTGGCCCCGGGCTTACGGCAGGTGGCGCAGAGCCCCGATGGCGTGGTGGAGGGCCTGGAGTCGAGCGATGGGCACATACTGGCCTTGCAGTGTCATCCGGAGCGCCTGCAGAACGAAGCGTGGGCGCAGAACCTCTTCGAGCATTTTGTTGCCCAGGCCGGGGCGGCACGCGCATAACGCGGCCCGCTACCAGCCACCGCACTGGTGCAGCGCCGCTGGGGCGCTGCCGGCCAAAGCTCAGGCCGCGACAGCGAGCCGGCTGCCGTACTTCTTCTTGAGCGCGGGCAGCACCTCAGTTCCGTAGCGCTTGATGAAGGCTGCCTGATCGTCGCCTGGGCCATGAAACACCAGGTTAGTGAAGCCCATGTCCACGTAGCGGCCGATCTCCTGGATGTGGACTTCGGGATCGGCCGACGTGATCCAGCGTTTCAGCAGCGCGTCGTCCGTCACGTGCTTGGCACGGCTTTCGAGCTCGCGAGGATCGAAGACGCCCGTCTTCTCATCGCCACTCAGTACGCTGGTGGGCCACTTCCAGTCATCCTCCAGAGAGAAGGAAACCTTCATCTCGATCATCCGGTCCAGCTTGGCGGGGTCGCGGCCGGCATCGCGCGCGCCGCGTTCGAAAGCGGGCAGCAGCTGGTCGGTGTACAGCTCGGTGGCTTTGCCGCTGGTGGTGATGAGACCATCACTCAGGCGGCCGGCCAGCTGGGCCATGAGCTCGCCCGAGGCCGCCACATAGGCCTTCACGCCGCCCGCGGGACGGTCGAACAGGGTGGCATTGCGGGTTTGGAAGTACTGTCCTTCAAACGTCACGTAGTCTTCGGACCACAGCCGGCGCATCAGTTGGAGCGCTTCGCGTAGGCGCATGCGCCGCTCCTTGGCGCCGGGCATGTCCGCGCCAACGGACGGTGTTTCGTTCAGCGCCTCGCCGGAGCCGATGCCAAAGAAGGTGCGGCCGGGATACATCACCTCCAGCGTGGCCATGGCCTGGGCGATGATGGCCGGATGGTAACGGAAGGTGGGTGCAACCACGCTGGTACCGATGCGCACGTGCGAAGTGCGCTCGCCCAGGGCGCCCAACCAAGCCCAGGAGAAGGGGGCATGCCCGCCGGTGTGCTGCCAAGGGTGGAAGTGATCGCTGATGACCACGCTGTCGAAGCCTTGCTCCTCGGCCAGGACGCCGAAGTTCAGCAGCTCGCGAGGCCCAAATTGCTCGGCAGAAGCCTTATAACCCAGTTCGATCATGCCTACACTGTAGCGGATCAACCGAGCCGCCTCCGAGACGCGGCCTGACTATGATTGCCGCATGCCCCGCGGGAGCGTGCCAGCGCCCCGGAGGCTTGTGGCGCTGGCCCTGGCAGCCCTGGTGGCGCTGGCGGCGTGCGGAACCGTCAGCCCAGTTGCACCAGCATCCACGCCGCCCGCTCCACCATCCCGGCTGGCCACCGTGACCGGGACGGGGCAGTTCGGCCTCAACATTCGCCAGCTTCCAGGCTTGCAGGGCCAGCGGTTAGCGACAGTGCCAGATGGCTACCAGGCGGCCGTGGTGTCTGGCCCGGTGCAGCAAGACGGCATCAGCTGGTACAAACTGCGGGGTGGAGGTGTCACCGGCTGGGCCAGCGCCAGTTATCTCACCATAAGCGCGGGCACACCCGCGCCACGAACGCCTACCCCCACGGCCAGCGTGGCGTCGGCCGGCAGCGCGAACAACCCGCCGGGCGTTCTGGTGGAGGCTGCGCTTCAGCCCGCGGTAGATCGTCTGGGCGCGTCGCCCACGGGCGAGGCGGTGCTGCGGAAGGCAGCCCGCGGGCTGGTGCACATCACCGTGGCGCACCTGCCCAGCGCCTCCGAAGGCGGCGAGTTCACCACGCTGGGCCACGCCATACGGATTGCCGACAGTGTGATGAAGGAGTCGGTTGACGTGCAGGCCACCGTGCTGGCGCATGAATTGCAGCACGCCGCGGACATCCTGGTGGATCACGACGCGCCAGATTCGTCGCAGGCCTGCATCAATTTGGAGCTGCGCGCCTTCCAGACGCAAGAGAAAGTGTGGCTGGAGCTGACCAAGCCCTCGCCCGCGCACACGCCTATGGAGAGCGAACTGGACCAGCTGTCACATGTGGTGAACACGCCCGCCTTCCCGCAGAAGCTGGCCGTGGCCTACGCCAGCGAGTGCAGCGTGTACTCCAAGAGTTGAGCGCGCCAACGAATCTGGTCCGCCGCCACTACCCTGCCGGCTTGTCAGGATGGGGCGCCCTTGTGAGGGCGCGTGAGCCCGGCGCCGGCCCTGAGCCGCGATCGGCTGCTCGGCCGGCTCGCCGGGCAGTGGCCCTGCTGCTGGCGCTCACCCTCTCGGCTTGCGGACGCGGCGCCAGCCGGCCGAGCCCGCCGGCAACCACGCTGGCAACGCCTCAGGCGCAACCTCCGCCCACGATTCCGCCGCGCGCCGCGGCCGCCGCTGCCACGCTGGCCGCTGATGAGGCCGTTGCTTTCGTGGCCAGCCCCAGCACCTCTGTCTATGACGGTGCGAACGGCTTGATAGCAGGTGAACTGCGGGCGCTGCTGGCGCGTCAGGGCCGGCCGGCACCCTTCATCCGGGCCACAGCAGATCCGTCGACCGTGGCGGAGAACCTGGCGGAGGCCGCGCAACGTGCCCAGGTAGTGCTGACACTGGGCGGTGGCCTGGCTGCCGCTGTGGATGCGGCGGCAAAGGCGCAACCGGCACGGCACTTTGTGCTGATCGATGCGCCACCCACGGGCCGGCCGGCGGCGCCGAACGTGCACTGGCTCCGCTTCGACCTGCCTCAGGGCGCTTACCTGGCGGGCGTGCTGGCGGCGGGAATCAGCCGAGGGCACCGCGTGGGCTTCGTGGGTGGCCAGGATGGGCCACCCCAGCGGTCGCTGTTGGCCGCCTACACCGCCGGCGCGCGGCTGGATGGTCCGTTCACCCAGGTACTGGGCCGCTTCGCCGCCAGCGACGCGGATCAGGTGACGGCCAAGCGTGTTGCTCAGGACCTGCTGGCCGCGGGCGCGGATGTGGTGTTCGGTGGCACCCTGGTGGACAGCTTGGGCGTGCTGGCCGCCACCTCCCAGGCGCGTGGCCTGGCCATCGGCATTGGGCGCGACGCCTACGACCTTGCGCCGAACAGCGTGGTCAGCAGTGTGGAGGAGCGCACCGACGTTGCAGCGGCCGTGGCCCTGCAGCACGAGGCACAAGGGTGGCCAGCGCCCGTGCTGGTCCTGGGCGTGGCTGATGGCGCCATCAAGCTGGCTCCCTATCATGGCTTCAACGGCCTGGTGCCGCCCAGCCTGCGCGCCCGCCTCGCCACCGCCGCCCGGAACATCAGCCGCTGCCGCTGCTGAGCCGCGCCCAGCCGTCGCTTGCCCGCCACCCGCCAAAGCGAGCATGTTACCCTGACCAGCGTGTTACCGCTGAACGGTGTGGACCTGGGAGAGTACGCGGGCCAGCTCAGCACGCAGGATTATGCGCCTGTCACAACGTTGGCCGGCGTGGAGTTCCTGGAGCTGCGGCAGTCGGTGGATGAGGGTGGCGATTTCATGGAGCTGGCGCGCCTTGGTCCGAACGGCGAGCTGTTGGCCAAGCCCGAGGTCCACGTCAGCCAGGTTAATTTCTCGCGCGTGCTGCCGGGGGCCATCAAGGCCTTCCACCTGCACTTCAACCAGGAGGACGTGTGGTTCGTGCCGCCCGAGGATCGCCTGCTGGTGGGCCTGCTCGATACGCGACGCGACTCGCCCACATACCGGGGCCACATGCGCTTCGTGCTGGGCGCCGGGCGTTGCCGCTTGCTGTACATTCCCCGCGGCGTGGCGCATGGCGTGGCCAACCTGTGGCCTCAACCGGCGGCGCTGATGTACCTGGTGAACCAGCACTTCTCCGTGGATGAGCCGGACGAACGCCGCTTGCCCTGGGATATCCAGGGAGTGGATTTCTGGACCATTCGGCCGGGTTGACGGCGTGGTTGGGTCAGTTCCTCCGCGCACCTCACGAGAAGTTCGGCCGCGCAGTAAGAGAGTCCTTGACCCATTCCCCCGGAGCCTCAGCGGCCACGGTGGCGCGTATCATCCCCGAACATCCAGCCTAGAAGTTCGGTCGGAAACCCGCCGCGGCGGCCGGAGTGGGGTTCCTCCAGAGCGTCGATTGAGCTCGCCAACTAGAGCGACAGGGGATCGGCTGAGGGCCGCCAATGGCTTTCCGGCCGAACTTCTAGCCCGAACCGCGCCGGTCAAGAGGCGGGCGTGAGGCGGCAGTGATCGTTGCCCTGGGCGAACTGGCGCTGTTCATACTGGTGAAACCGAGCCCGCGGCCACACCGGGAGCCGGGACCGGGGAGCGTCACCATGTCCGGCGGAGGTTCGGCCGCGAACTTCGCGGTATGGGTCAGCCGGCTGGGACAGAATGCACGCTTCATTGGGAAGGTGGGCACGGATTCCGCCGCGGAGTTGCTCGAGATCGACCTCCTCAAGGAGGGCGTGCTGCCCGAGCTGGTGCGGGGCGAGGGGTCCACCGCGACCGTCACCCGGATCATGGGCAACGCGGGCGAGCATGCGCTTTTCCCGGATCGTGGCGTGGCGCCCAAACTCACCGTGGCGGAGGTCGCGCCGGAGTGGCTGGCGGATGCGACCTGGCTGCACCTTCCCGCCACATCGCTGTACGAGCTGCCCATCGCCGGTGCCGCGGCCAAGGCCGTTCGGCTGGCGCGCAAGGCGGGCGCACGAGTGAGCATCGACCTGGCCTCGGCGGCTGGGCTGCACGCTTATGGGCTGGCCAAGTTCAGCTTGCTGCTCAAAACCATACGGCCCGATGTGCTGTTCGCCAACCAGCAACAGGCCATGCTCTTCAAGGGTGGCGCGCTGGGCGAGTTATGCGAGATTGCCGTGCTGAAGATGGGCGCGGCAGGGTGCGCCTCCTCCGATGGCGGTGGCTTTCGCGAATATCCCGCCGAGCGAGTGCACGTGGTGGACGCGATTGGCGCGGGCGATGCTTTCGACGCCGCCTGGTGCGCCACCTACATTCGCACCGGCGACGTGCCGCAAGCGTGCCGCCGAGCCAACAAGCTGGCGGCACAGGTCATCCGGCTGCCCGGCCTGCGCCCGCCCCTCAGCCCGGTGCGCCCCGCCGGCTGAGGGGCAGCTGCATCAGCCGGGTACGGGCCTCACGCAACCTCCATTCGCCTGAGGACGTGCGAGGGCCTGGTTGGCGCTCGGACAAGCGGCGATGAACTGCAAGACCCTTCGGATTGGCCCGATTCTCACCGAAGCGTTCCAACAGTTCGCGGTGGCGGCAGCAGTCGGGACTTGCGCGCGTTGACCTGCTGACGCAGGTGGGGCCTGGGAAGCCGAGCTGCCTGTGATCCCTTCGATGCCTGCCAGTTTCATAACGAAATCCTAATGTCGGCCGGGCGGATTGCAACACCTTCCTTATGCCTTCCGGCTAGCGTGAGAAGTGGTGCCGGGTAGGTCGGCAGGAGGTAAGGCATGGACCTGCGGGTGCGGGAGGTGGTTCGCGGGTCGAAGCCGGGGAGCCACTACATCCGCGTCACGCGGAATCCGGCGTTTGACGTAGCGGGCAAGCACCTGGTTGCACGGGAAGAGCTGCTGAAGCCGAAAACGGGTTTCGGCCGGCTGCTTGATGCGCCTCGGCGGCTGCTCATTGGCGCGCGCATTCCCACCGAGCAAGAAATTCACGAGCGGGTGAGCGTGCTCAAAGGGCTTGCCGTTTTCGCCTCGGATAACATCTCGTCCTCAGCCTACGCGTCGGAAGCGATCATGGCGGTGCTCGTACTGGCGGGCACCGGTGCGCTGGGGCTGACCCTGCCAATCACGGTGGCGATCGTCGCGGTGCTGGCGATTGTCGTCACCAGCTACCAGCAAACGCTGCAGGCCTATCCCAATGGCGGTGGCTCGTACATTGTGGCCAGCGACAATCTGGGCGCGGTGCCCGGGCTTATCGCCGCGGGGGCGCTGCTCACGGACTACATCCTCACAGTGGCCGTGTCTATCGCGGCCGGGGTCGAGGCGCTGACCTCTATTTTCTCCTCGCTCTACGACTGGCGAGTGTGGCTGGGCATCGCCTTTTTGTGCCTCATCTGCGTCGGGAATCTGCGCGGCATCCGCGAGAGCGCCACCATCTTCGCCACACCCACGTACGTCTACCTGCTGGCGATCTTTGGGCTGCTGGCCTACGGCCTGTTCCGCTATGCCACCGGCACCTTGCCCGCCTACATTCCTCCGCCCCAGTGGTATCAGGGACACGCCACGCAGGCACTTGGGATAGTCCTGATTCTGCGGGCGTTTGCTGAGGGATCGGTCGCTTTGACGGGGGTTGAGGCGGTGTCCAACGGTATCCCCGCCTTCAAGCCGCCGGAGTCGCATCATGCGCGCATCGTGCTCATCCTGATGGGCAGCTTTTTCGGTTCCATCTTTCTGGGCATGAGCTTCCTCAGCAGCAAGCTCGGCATTTTGCCGGATCCTACGGAACAGGTAACGGTGGTCAGCCAGCTCGCGGCGGTGCTGGTGGGCAATGGCAGCCCCTACCACTACCTCGTGCAGATCTCCACCGCGCTGCTGCTGGTGCTCGCCGCGAACACGGCTTTCTCGGACTTTCCGCGCCTGTCGTCCATACTGGCGCGCAACGGTTACATGCCGCACCAGTTCGCTCATCGGGGCGACCGGCTCGCTTTCAACATGGGCATCGTGGTGTTGGGTGCCGTCGCCGCGGTGCTGCTCGTCGTGTTTCAGGGAAGCGTCGCCAGCCTGATTCCGCTGTATACCGTGGGCGTGTTCATTGCCTTCACCCTCAGCCAGTCGGGCATGGTTCGCCATTGGTGGCGGCTGCGCGCGGAAGAGCGCGGCTGGCGGCGGCGAGCGCTGATCAATGGCGTTGGCGCCTGCACAACCGCCGTGGTGGCGTGCGTGGTGGGTGTGGTGAAGTTTCAGTTGGGAGCGTGGATCGTGCTGCTCATCATCCCGCTCTTCATTGTGATGATGCTGGGCATCCGCCGGCATTATGACGAGGTGGAGCGGCTTACGCACCAGCAGCTGCGCCCCCCTCTGCGCTATCGCAAGATCGTCATCATCCCTATTGCCAAACTGGACTCCGTTTCGGAGCAAACGCTGGCCTTCGCACGCTCTATCGTTGCCGCGGGCGACGATCTGCTGGCGGTACACGTGGCGCTCGATGTCGAGAAATCCGCCCTCCTCGAGCGGTGGGAGCGCGAAGGTCGGGACATGCGCCTGGTGTGCATCGAATCGCCCTATCGGGCGCTCACGCGGCCGCTGCTGGCCTACATCGACGCCGCGGGTCGGAGCGATCCAGAGGCGGTGGTGACGGTGATCCTGCCGGAGTTCGTGCCTCGTCATTGGTACGAGCACTTGCTGCACAATCACAGTGCTCTGGGGCTGAAGGCGGCGCTGCTCTTTCGCCCGCGCACCGTTGTGGTGAGCGTGCCTTACTGGCCCGAAGCAACGGCCACAGAGCGCCTTCCCGCCTCGAGCCGCGGCGCTGAGCCAACCCCAGGTGCCCGTACGCTAAGCTGAGCGCAATGCGTGTCGCGCGGGTGTGGACGAGGGTTCCATCGGGCAGGCTGGCAGGCGCCGCCTGGTGGTGGACGGCCTTGTACGGTGCGCCCGGCCGGCGGGTGCTGGCGGACACGCTGCTGGCGGCGGCGACTGTGGCGGTGGTGGATGCTGCTATCGGCGTGGCTGACGGCTTTGCACACATCGCCAACATCTCTAACCTGCTCGTCATCGCGGTCGCGGTGCTGGCGGCCAGCCGCGGTATGTATTCCGCGGTGCTGGCTTCGGGCCTGGCATTTCTCACGTTTGATTGGTTTTTCGTGCCGCCGCTGCACGTACTGGTCGTGGACGGCCCAGGAGAATATCTGGCGCTCGCCACGCTGTTCGTGACCTCTATTGTCATTGGGCGGCTGGTGACACAGGTGCGGGAGCGTGGACAAGAAGCGCTGGCGCGCCAGCTGGCCATCGTCCAGCAGCAGCAACGGCTGGCCGAGCAGGAAGCGCGGACGGCAGCGGTGGAAGACAGCGATCGCCTGAAGTCCGCCCTCGTTTCCTCCGTGACGCACGAATTGAAAACGCCGCTGGCGGCGATTAAGGCCGCGGTGGGCAGTTTGGTGGC
>DATKQD010000084.1:0-11792 GCA_035532895.1 Chloroflexota bacterium | reverse complement strand
GTTCTTTGGCCGCAACGAGGAATGCGGCCTGCGCTGCGTGTACCACGGCTGGAAATTCGCGGCCGACGGCACCTGCGTGGACATGCCGAACGAGCCGGCCGAAAGCAACTTCAAGCATAAGGTGCGGGCTGTCTCCTATCCCTGTGTTGAGCGTGGTGGTGTGGTGTGGGCCTACATGGGCCCGCGCAGCACGCCACCGCCGCTGCCCGACTTCGAACCCAACATGCTGCCAAACAGCGCGCAAACCGTGTGGGTTACCCAGCAGGAGTGCAATTGGCTGCAGGTACTGGAGGGCGACATCGATACCATCCACGTCAACTTCCTGCACGGCGGCGCCTCGAATGACGGGCGCCAGAGGTCGGCCGACTTTGTGGCCACAGATACCGATGGGGGCGCCTGCTACGGCGCCTTCAAGCCGGCCACTGATCCCGGCATGACCTACTGGCGCATCGCGCATTACCTGTTCCCCTTCTACAGCATGGCCCCACCCGGGCGGCTCGGCATCCGTGTGGCCGGCATCTGCCGCGTGCCCATGGATGACACCCACACCCTGTCGTTCTCCATGTCGCCGGACGCTGGACAGGGCGATTTTGGGCGAACCAGCGCACAGTCCGCGCGGGCCACGAACTCCTTTGGCGCCAATGGCACAGGCAATCCCGTACTACCCAATACGACAGATTGGTTCGGGCGCTTCCGCACCACCGCCAATGGCAGCAACGACTTCTTGATCGACCGCGAAGCGCAACGTCGCCGCGAAGGGGGCGTGGGCTACACCGGCATCACCGGCATTGGCGTGCAGGACGCCGCGATGACGTGGAGCATGGGGCCGGTTTACGATCGCCGCCACGAGCACCTGGGCACCACGGACACCATGGTCATCAAGGTACGCCGCCGGCTCATCGCCGCGGCTCGCGCGCTGGCCGAGAGCGGCGCCACTCCTCCCGGCGTGGACAATCCCGAGGTGTACCGGGTGCGCTCGGGCTGGGTGAACCTGCCTAATGAAGCAAACTGGCTTGAGGCAACGTTGGACCTGCGGAAGGCATTCGTCGATCATCCGGAGCTTGCTGGCGTGGCGCAGCACCCATAATGCAGGCCATGGATTGCGTCAGCAACGAAGAGCTCATCCAGGAGGCGCGCCGGCGGCTCAACCAGGGCGCCTGGGACTACTTGGTGGGTGGTTCCGAGTCCGAAACGACCCTGCGCCGCAACCGGCACGCCTTCGACAAAGTGGCGTTTCGGCCGCGGATCCTGGTGGACGTGTCGCACGTGGATCCCAGCACCACGTTTCTCGGCCACACCTTGCGCATCCCCGTCATTCTGGCGCCCATCGGCTCGCTGCAGGTCTTCCACCCGGAGGCCGCGGCCGCCTCGGCTCGGGCAGCGGGCGAATTCGGCGTCATCCACGCCGTCAGCTCGGTCACTGAGCCCGCGCTGGAAGTCACCGCCGAAGCGACCAGCGCTCCTAAGATCTTTCAGTTGTACGTCAATGGCGACATGGATTGGACGCGTGAGATCCTGGGCCGCGTAAAGCAGGCGGGCTACGCCGGACTGGCCCTCACCGTGGACGTGGCGCACTACAGCCGCCGCGAGCGCCCTATGCTCACGCGCTACACGCCACCCACGCGCCGCGGCAACACCAACCGCAACTTCTTGGCCTCGCTCACCTGGGAAACGATGGACGCCATCAAGGAGATCGCTGGGCTGCCATTCCTGCTCAAGGGCGTGCAGACCGCGGAGGACGCTGAAATCGCCGTTCAGCATGGTGTGGATGTGATCTGGGTGTCGAACCACGGCGGCCGGCAGATCGACCACGCGCTGGGCTGCATGGATTCGCTGCCGGAGATCGTCCAGGCTGTCGATGGCCGAGCGCGCATCATCGTGGATGGCGGCGTGCAGCGCGGGAGCGACATCCTCAAAGCTGTGGCCATGGGCGCGGACGCCGTGGCTGTGGGCCGGCTGCAAGCCTGGGCGCTGGGCGCCGGCGGCAAGGAGGGCGTGGTGCGCATGCTCGAGATCCTGGAGGATGAGCTGGTCTGCGCCATGGGCCTCACCGGCATCACCAGCATCGACAAGGCCACGCCCAACTATGTCTGCCGCACGGATTCTGTGACGCCACCACACGAGATGAGCAGCTGGGTGAACATGCCAACCGCCCGGATTCTGTAAGCCCTCGGGATTATGGCCAGAGCGCTGATCTCAACCGGCGCAATCGAGTGGAAGTTGAGCTCAGCGAGTTGGGGAGCGGCCCATCCGCCCAGCCACGGGGCGCCTCAGCAGCGAGGCGCCCCGCGTTTCAGTCAGTCCCTGGGCAGCGGGCCGTACAGCCCGCCCCCATGTGACAGGCGCCACGACACACCGACTGAGCCTATGCTCAGGCAGCTCACTCCGATAAACATGATGCCTGCCCCCTGAGGCTCGCCCAACACGGCTGCGCTAAGGATGATCCAGAGAATCCCCGCGAGCAAATAGGGCAGCCAAACTTGGGCAACCCAGGGCACCTCTCGCATGGCACGACGGTAGCACAGCCCTGGTTCCTCGCCAGGCAATCTCGGCGCGCGTGCACCCGCAAAAGCTTCGGCACGAGCGCTGGATCGGCTGATTCAGCCGAGGCGCACCCCCCTGGGACAACGTCGGCTGCATCCGGGTACGGCGCGCGGTCGTATATGTAAACGGATTCGTTCGCACTTGGAGGCCGCCGCTTATGGCGATCAGTCGTCCTCCGACTTCTCTACCCTTGGGGCGGGAGCCGGTTTCTCGTCGCAACGCGCTGCGGCTGCTGCTCGGCGGAGCTGTTGGCCTGGCCGGCGTTGAGTTCGCCGCCACAACCGTCAACTTCCTGTGGCCCACGCTCAAAGGTGGGCTCGGGGCGGTGGTCGATGTGGGCGTTTTGACTGACTTTCCGGCGGTAACGCCCAAGCAGGGCCAACCGATCCATGTGCTAAAGGTCAAAACGTGGGTGGTGAACCTGCTGGCGTATGACAAAACGCTGGAAGCCCTGTACCACGTGTGTCCGCATCTCGGTTGCACGGTGCCCTTCTGCAATCAGTCCGGTCGTTTCGAGTGCCCGTGCCACGGCTCGACCTACAACCTGCACGGCGAGTGGATTCAAGGCCCAGCCCCACGGGGGATGGACCGTTTCGCTGGTTCGGTCAAGGGCGGGCACGTGTTCGTGGATACCACTGTGCTCATCACTGGGCCTAAGCACGGCATCCACACCATCGATGAAACCCCACGCGGCCCCCGCTGCGCCTGACAATCGACTACCTGCCGGCCTGATCCTGTAGCTTGTGCGGCACGAGGCCGCACCACCTACCGGGCGAGTGCCCTCAGGAGGGCAGCGGCAGGGGACTTTCCATGTCCACGTGCACCAGGCTGGGGCCGGTGGACATGGCTTCGCGCAAGGTGGGGGCGAGCTTGGCCGGGTCGTTCACATACCAGGCAGGTACGCCCATCGCTTCGGCCATGCGGTCGAACCGCAAGCTGGGATCGGTAAGGTCCATGGCCGTGAACTGGCGCGCCGATGCCACCTGCTGACCCAGGTACTCGATCATGTTCAGCTTGAGGATGCGATAGCTGGCGTTGCTGAGGATTACCCAGGTCACCGGCAGACGATGATGGGCTGCCGTCCACAGCGCGGTGATGCTGTACATGGATGAGCCATCCGAGCAAATGCCTACTACCTTGCGCTCCGGACGCGCCAGCTGGGCGCCCAGCGCGCCGGCCAGCCCGCCGCCAATGCCACCGCCGCGTACCCGCACCAGCCGCTCGGGCGCCCTGGCCTGGATGGCCCGCTCGAGGTGCTGGCCGTTCGTCACCGCTTCAGTGAAGAACAGGCTGTCCGCCGGAGCCGCGTCCCATATCTCGGACATGAGCCGCGGGCCCGAAATGGGTGTCTTGTCCCAGCTCTGGCGCGCCGCAGCCCAGTAACCCTCGCGAGCCACATCGTTTTCGTGGGCAACGGCCGTGCCACGCGCCTCGGCCTCCGCCCGTTGGGCCGAGCTCTGGCGCCCCCGGAGCTGCTCCGCCAGATCCTCCAGCGCGCCCCTGGGATCCGACAGCAGCCCAATAGCCGGTGGACTGTTGCGGCCGAGCTGCCAGCTATTGGCATCGATCTGCACCACCTGGGTCGCCTCGTCCAGCACGGGCCGGCCGGGTTCCGGAAAAATGATCTGAAACAGCGGCGCGCCAACCGCGAGCAGCGCATCGCAGCCCGCCAGCGCCTCCCGCAGTCGCCGCGGCGTCACAAAGTCCACGCTGCCGCGATACAACGGGTGGCCGGCGGGCGCATTGAACTCTGATGCGTAGCACTCCAGGATGGGCGCACCCAGCAGTTCGGCCACGGCCACCGCCTGCGCCTGCGCGCCGGAGGCAAACACTCCATCGCCCAGGAGCAGCATCGGTTTCCGCGCCCGGAGCAGCAGCTCCGCCGCCTCCAGCACAGCCGTGGCGTCGGGCCGGTTGCGCCAGCGGGTGAAGCTGGTTGGGATAATGGGGGCATCCGTCGGCTCATCCAGCACGTCAATAGGCAGGGAGAGGAACACCGGCCCTTGGGGCGGCTCCTCGGCTACCTTCAGGGCACGCCGAACGGCTTGCGGCACATCGTGCGCGTGCTCCACTTGCACCGCCCATTTGCAGATTGGCCGAGCCATGTCCACCAGAGGGCCAGATAGGTGCGGCTCCTGCAGCAGCGCCGCCGAGGCCGATTGCCCCGCGTAAATGACCAGCGGCGTCATCCCTACGCGCGCGTTGTGCATCATCCCCAGGGCGTTGCCCAATCCAGGAGCAATGTGCACTTCCACGAAGGCTGGCCGGCGCGTGACGCGGGCATATGCATCGGCCATGGAGATGGCCACCCCCTCGTGCAAAGCCAGCAGGTACTGGACGTCCGGATAGTCCTGCAGCACATCCATAAAGCCTTGCTCAGTGGTGCCGGGATTGCCGAAGATGTGCCGTACGCCGTCGAGCCGGAGCTGTTCGAGGAGGGCGCGCTTGCCCGTCATCTGTGCCATGGCCCCAATGGTGCCAGAATCGGCGGATAGGCCCACCTGGAGTCGGCCTCCGCCCCTGCCGGGCAACCGTCTGCTAGCCTATGCGCATGCCCGCGCGTCCGGTCCGGTGGTGGGCGCGGGCAGTGCTGCTGCTAGCCGCGCTGGCGCTCGCTGGCTGCGGCCCGGCCGTCGCGACCTCTGCAGGCACCAGCGGTCCGGGCGGACACTGGATCCCAGCCGGGACCATGCTCCACGCGCGGGAGTTCGCGTCCGCGACCAAGCTGGCCGATGGGCGAGTGCTGGTCACCGGTGGCATTTCGGCCAACCAACGCATTCCCGTGGCCGAGATCTTCAACCCCACCACCAAAACGTGGTCCGAGGCCGGCGCGCTGCAGACCCCGCGCACGGGCGAC
Organism: Chloroflexota bacterium; assembly: GCA_035532895.1. Classification (GTDB taxonomy): domain Bacteria; phylum Chloroflexota; class JAJPGV01; order JAJPGV01; family JAJPGV01; genus DATKQD01. The sequence continues at coordinate 6,391 of DATKQD010000084.1, read as the reverse complement.
GTGCCCGTGCTGCTGCACTCCGGCAAGGTGATGGTGATCGGTGGGTATGACGGCAAAAAGGCGCTGGCCAGCACCGAGATATTCGATCCTGCCACGCTCACCTGGTCCGCCGGGCCGCCACTGCACCAGGCGCGAACATCGTTCGCAGCCCTCACGCTCAAGGACGGTCGCGTGCTGGTGGTGGCCGGCTACGACGGCACGAACGACCTGAGTGAAACCGAGTTGTACGACCCGAAGGCGAATGCGTGGGCGGTTGGGCCGTCGCTGCCGGCGGCCATCTCCGGCGAATCCGTATGGCAGCTGGCCAATGGCAACGTGCTGGTGGCCGGCGGCCAAACCTCCAGCAAAGGCGTAGAGGTATTCATCAAAAGCTGCGAGCTCTTCCACCCTGGCACCAACACCTGGTCCAGCACAGGCGACCTGAGCCAGGCCTACGTGTCCTGGGCCCTGGCCGCGCTGCCCAACCAGCGCGTGCTGTTGGACGGCGAGTTTGTGGCCAGCAACTACTCCGGCGGGCTGTTGCAGAAGCCACATGTGGAGGCATACGATCCCGGCACCGGCAGCTGGGGGCCCATCGACCAGATGCTCACCATACGCCTGAGTTTCAGCCTGGATACGCTGGGCAATGGCGAGGTGCTGGCCGCGGGCGGTCTAGCCAAATCATCCGCCTTTCCGCTGAGGACGGCTGAGTTGTACAACCCGGCTACCGGACACTGGTCGCCAACTGCCAGCATGGCTCACGCCCGCCAGGCCGCGGCCTCCACGACCTTGAGCGATGGCACTGTGTTGGTGGCTGGCGGGGTGGGCTCCAATCTCAGCTCCATCACCTCGGCGGAGATATTCGTTCCCTCGCAGGGCTGATGCTGGGCCGGCCCTTATCGCAGCGCGCCGGCCAGGCTTTCGCGGAGGGGCTCAGGCGCGGGTGCGCTTCTTCCCCGCTTTCTCCGCGTACATGAGCCGGTCGGCCTCGTGCAGCAGTTGATTCACCGTTCGCGGCGCGTCGGGCAGAAAGTGCGCCAGTCCCACGCTCATTGAGATGAAGTAGTCGCGGCCGCCATCGCCGTTGTGGCGCGCTACATGCTCCTCCAACCGGTGGCGCAGGATGTCCGACGTCTGATCGGGCGCCTCAATGGCCAGCACGGCGAACTCGTCGCCCCCCAGGCGTGCGATGAGGTCAGTCTCGCGAAAGGACTCGCGCAGAATGGCGGCGGCCTCGGCGATAGCGGCGTCACCATGCTGATGGCCCAGGCGGTCGTTGATCTGCTTCAGGCCATCGAGATCCACAAACAGCACCATCATCGGGTGCTGTGAACGGCTGGCGATGCGCAGGTGATGCTCCGCCAGGGCCACAAAGCCGCGGCGGTTGTGCAGGCCGGTGAGGGTATCGAGAAAGGAAAGGGCCATCGCTTCGGTGAGGGTGCGCTGGCGCTCTACGGCGAAGCGCAGCGTCCGCACCAACCCCTTTTCGGATGCCGTCGACTTGGGGACGTAATCCTGGGCGCCCGCCTGCACAGACTGGAAGCCCAGGTCTTCATCCTCCTCGCGCGTCATCGCCACAATAGCCAGCTCGGGCGCTTCGCGCCGCAGGGTCCAGATCGGCTCCAGGCGAGCCGATGGCCCCGAGAGGTCCACCAGCGCCACATCAAACTGCTCCTGCAGCAGGAGGCTCGCCGCCGCAACCACATTTTCCACCCGCGAAACCTGCACATGCGCCGCGCGTGTTTGCTGCAGCAGGCCCATCAGGTGTGTGGCGTAGGCGCTGTCACTCTCAACAAGCAGCGCCCGCAGCACCGTCAGCGACATGCGACCGGCCGCTGCCACCGCGCGCGCAGCGCTCTACCCCCCATGCGGTAGCCTCTCTTTCCCCCAAAAGAGCGGCGGCTTGCCCGCCGCCAGCGAGCCGTTGACTTCTCTCGCTCGCCTGCAGCACCATCATAGGTCGGTTGAAACCTGGAGCATCAAAATAGCCCAAACAGGCTGGTAGCCGCCTGAGGTATTTGGGCTGCTCGATGCTGCCCAATCTTGCCTCAAATCGAGGCAAGCCCCAGGCTACCTCTTGAAGTAGTCCGCGTTGACCTTCACGTAGGACTGATACTGCTCGGGAATTTCGGACTCCTCGAAAATGGCGTCCACCGGACACTCCGGGGCGCAGGCGCCACAGTCGATGCACTGGTCAGGATTGATGTAGTACATCTCATCCGCGTCGGTGCTGACAATGCAGTCCACCGGGCACACAGCCAGGCACCCGGCGTCCTTGACGCCGATGCAGGGCTCGGTGATCACAAAGGCCATACCTGTTGGCTCACTCCCTCACAAACTTCGGCCTCGGCCGCGGCTTCCGCCGCCCGGACACAAATCCCAATTGTACGCAGCCATGGACGTGCTGCACGGTTGTCCTTGCTTGACCGCGTGCTGCCGCAGTACGATGCACTTAGGTGAGAAATGTCTCCAGGTAAGCGGCGGCCACGGCAGGGTGGGCCAGCGGTGCCTGAAGAGCGCGAGCCGGTACGACTGGGCCGAGCAACGGAGGCTATTGTGCTGCTTATGCTGGCCCAGGGCCGATCCTACGGCTACGAAATTCGGCGGCGGCTCGAGGAATTTGCATACGAGCCAGCCGATAGTGACGCGGGCGCCCTGTACCGGCTGCTGCGCGAGCTGGAAGGTGGCAGCTACATCGCCTCGGAGTGGAATGTGGAGGGCACCGGCCCGGCTCGGCGCTACTACTCCCTCACCCCAGCCGGCCGCGAGCGTCTGCAGAGGGACGCGGAGCGTATGGCCACGTTGCAGCTGCGCATCGAGCATTTTTTCACCGCCTACCGGGCGCTCGACGACGCCCAGGCAATGCCTGAAAGTGTGCACCGGAGGGTCGGCACCAGCACCTGATGGCGAGCAATCCAGGCATTCCGAATAGCGGGCAGGGTGCCGCCCGCTATTCGGCGCGTGCGCTACCCCTGGCCCAGTCGCACGGGGCCGCGGAAACTCCCACCGCCCTGCTGGAGCGCCTGGTCCGTGGCGGGGGCTGTGTCGCCTGCCGGGCGTGGTGCGAGGGCGCCACCAGCGGCGAGTTCAGCGTGCTCTACGAGAGCGTGAACGACCCGGATGTTCGCGAGCGGATCGATCGCGGCTACGGCTTCTGCCGCCTGCACGCCTGGCAAGCGAGTCGCTGCGCCACCGAGCAGATTCATAGCTTGTTGGGCCTTGCGCTCATCTACCGTTCGCTTACTCAGCAGCTGCTGAGTGACCTCGCCAGCGCCCGCCCTCGCCGCACCCGACTCGGGGGACGCCTGGCGCAGTGCTACATCTGCGAGCTCGCGGCCATCGCCGAGCGCACCGCCCTTCGCCAGCTCACACGAGAGCTGCGGCGGCCGGAATTCCGCGAGAGCTATGCCTGTTCCGGTGGCCTCTGCCTGCGCCACCTGGCTCAGTTCGCGCCGCTGGCAGGCGCGTCTTCAGCTCAGGAGGCGATCCGCGTCTTCTGCTCGCACGGCCCGCGCGCAGAGCTGCTGGCAGGCCTACCGCCAGACTACGGCCTGCCCGCTCCGCAGGGTCTGGCCGCCACCTGCGCGATATGCGACGCCTTGCGAGCCACCTGGCCAGGGGAACCGGCGGAGCCGCCCTCGCCGCTCGCTTGCGGCGCCCACGGCCAGGCTTTTCTGGGGCTGGAGGTCGCGGAGGTTTGGCCGCGAGTACAAGCAACCGTAGCCACGCTGCAGCCATCACGCATAGCGGCCCTTGCCGCTAAGCTCCAGCGCCACCACGAGCTACCTTGCCTCACCTGCCAGGCCCTGCAGGCGCGGGAGTCGCGGCTGCTGGTCGCCGGATCGTATGCCCCTGGCTGCCTGCGCCACCTGCGTGGCAGCCTCCGTCACGGCCACATCGCCGCGGTCCAAGGACTGGTCCCTACCCTGCAACAGCTCCTGAACGACCTTGCCGAGTTCTGCCGTAAGCATGACTACCGCTTTGCCAGCGAACCCTGGCAGCGCGAGCAGGATGCGCTTCCGCGAGCCCTGGCTTTCTTCGGTGGCAACCTCGACCTCAACGCCCTGTGACCCGTGCCTCGGCTTGCCGAGCAGGGATAACCACATCCACATGCTGCGAAGATCAAAGCCGCGGCGGCGCGGTTAACACGAGTGACAGCGTCAGCGGCACGAGTTTTTCGGGGAGGTGTTCATGTCCATCAGGGGAATCGGACGACGCTGGCGCTTGTGGTGTGCCGCGGCTGGGTTGGCGCTGCTGCTGGCAGCCTGCGGCGGGCAAGCCGCCGGCCAGGCCAGCGCGGGCGCCAGCGCATCAGTGGGAGCTTCTCCCAAGCCCCTGGCCAGCACAGCGCTCGCTCCTACTGCAAGCGTGCCAGCCAGCGCATCCGCCGCGGGGGCAGCGGCCAGCACAGCGGCGGCGAGTGCGCCCGCTCAGGCGGTAGACGGAGGCCTGGTGCTGACGCTCAACTCCAGCAACAGCAAGGCGGAATACCAGGCGCAGGAGCTGCTGGTGGGGCACAGCGTGCTCAGCCCCGCCATCGGATCCACCAGCGCCGTAGCAGGCACCATCGCACTCGATGCCAGCGGCAAGGTGCTGCCCAGTGCCTCCAAGGTCACCATCAATCTCACCACACTGGCAAGCGACAAGTCGAGGCGCGACCACTTCATTCAAGGCAACACTCTGGAGACGGCGCAGTTTCCCAACGCTGTATTTGCGCCTACGCACCTCAGTGGCCTGCCCTGGCCGCTGCCTGCTGCCGGCCAGGCAACGTTCCAGATGGCCGGCAACCTCACGGTGCACGGTGTTACCCGGCCCACGACCTGGAACGTCGTGGCGCAGTTCAGCGGCAGCAGCGTGAGTGGCAAAGCCACCGCACCCTTCACCATCAGCGAGTTCGGGATGACGAGCCCCAAGGCCGGCCCGGTGCTGAGCGTACGCGATGCCGGCACATTGGAGATCGATTTCACCCACGTCGCACTGGCACGAACCGCGTGAGATGCACGTCGACTGCCAACAGCAAGCCGTGACAGCACCATGAGTTCCTCATCGCTGTTTGCCAGCATTCGCGAAGCCAGCCGCGCGGTGGCCGAGCAGGCCCGCCAGGTGCACATCCAGCATGATCAGCTCGCCGCGTCCGCGGCGCTCCTGGCCCCCGCGGGCGAGGCGCGGCGCGACCAGGATCCCCGGTTCCAGGAGCTGGGCGTCGACGATGGCGAGAAGATGGCCGCGTTGATCTGCTGCCTGGACGCCATCGAGTTCGGTTCTGGCTGGCATCCGCTGCTGCGCAAACGGCCGGGCCTGTCCGGGTCTCTGAGCATCGCCGCGGCGCTGACCGAGCACCTGCTCCCCGAGCCGCTCACGGCCGCGCAGTTGTGCCGGGTGGACACGGCAGATTGTGCCAGCTTGTGCGGCCAAACGCTGGACGGCGGACCGGTGGAGGAGCTGATGCGCCTGTTCGCTGAGGCGCTGCGGGAGCTGGGCGAGCTGGTGCAGCGCCTCTGCGCCGGGCGCTTTCTGGGGCTGGTAGAGGTCGCCGCGGGTTCCGCGGAACGCTTGGTGCAGACACTGGGGGCGCTGCCGGCGTTCCATGACGTATCCCACTATCACGGCTTCGATGTGCCCTTCTACAAGCGCGCCCAACTCCTCACCGCGGATCTGGCGGCCGCGCTGTCAGCGCCCGGCGAGCCGCTGCTGTTCGAGGATCTGGACAGCCTCACGCTGTTCGCGGACAACCTGGTGCCTCACGTGCTGCGCGTAGAAGGGCTGCTGGCTTATGAGCCCGGGCTGGCGGCAGCCATTGACGCGGGAGAGCTCATTCCTGCCGGCTGCGACGAAGAGATCGAGATTCGCGCCTGCGGCGTTCAGGTGGTGGAGCTGCTGGTTCAAGCGCGGCGCGAAGCCGGCCACCCCATCAGCGCGCGCGAGCTGGACTACGCGCTCTGGACGCGCGGCCAGCTGCCACGGTACAAGGCGAGCCCGCGGCATCGCACCCGTAGCCGCTTCTACTGACGGCCAGTCGATTACAATCACGTCGTGTTCGATGCAAGCTTGCTGCAGCTGGCGGCGCGAGAGAAGGAAGTGGAGCTCACCACGTTTGGGCGGAAGAGCGGCACACCCTCGCGCCGCATCATCTGGATAACGGAGCTTGACGGCCGCCTGTACGTTCGGTCCGGGCTGGGCCTCACACGTGACTGGCCCAAGAACCTGCTGGCCAATGGCCGCGGCATTCTGCACATCGCCGGCCAGGACGTGCCGGTGCAGGCACGCCACGTGACGGACCCAGCCGAAGCCCGCGCCATGCACGCGCCCGTGAAGCGCAAGTACGACGCCGGGCGGCCTGCCTCCGGTGAAGGCGAGCCGGCGACGCCATCAGAGCAAGCCGTCTTCGAGCTGCTGCCAGCAAGTTCGTGAG